>CP053680.1:4020003-4323754 GCA_019623805.1 Gammaproteobacteria bacterium (ex Lamellibrachia satsuma) | reverse complement strand
CTGGTCCATTGAGCCTAATACTTGAGGGTGGGGTCAGAATTCAGCTGAATCGTTGAATTTGAATGTAAATTTGACTCATGCCTCTTTTATTCAGGTTGGAAAGCGTCAATTAGCCTTGGTGCTCGCTTTTAAACGATTAAACTCTTGCTCGGCAGCTTGCCGAACCCGCTCTTCCGCCGCTTCCCGGGAACCTTCATAAGATGGCGCGTCTACGATGTCTGGTGCATTGCCGGCATGCTTCAGCTCCAGTGAGTCTTGGACGGGGATGGGTTCTTGCAGGATTGTCTGGTCGGGCTCATTTTTTTTGATGAGTGCCTGCCGGATGGGCTCTACAGTTGAGCCGAAGATGTCGGTGAAATAGATTGCTGCTCCGATGCTGATCAAGGCAACTGTAAGCAGCGCGAGAAGCAGTGACCAGCGTTTTTTCGGTGGTGCCTCAATCTCCTTGAATGCAGCTTTGGTAACAGGAACCACTCTCTGCTGCTGGATTGCTGCAGGTGTCTCCTGTGGTTTTGCCGGAGCCCAATCGATATTGCCTGATTTGAGCTGTTTGACGCTGTGTTCAGCTTCTGCCCGGGCTTTTTGCTCGCTGGCCAGTTGTGCCTCGAACTGTTCATTGGTAGTTTCAAGTAGCGTCCGTAATCGTTCCACATCTGCTTTTGCACTGCGTGCCGCTATTTCAGCGGCTTCGGCGCGTTGTCGGAAGGTATCATTATCCCCCTTCAACTGAGAGTTTTCTTCCTCAATATACTGTTGAACTTCCTGTTCGGCCTGTAACCTCGTGGAAGAGGCTTTTGAGAGCTGGGTATTGGTCAATTCTGCTGCTTTTGCCCGGTTGCGCATTGCCTGATATTCGGCCTGTAGGGTCTGTAGCTCCTCCTCCAGTTCCCGGCGAACCGATACTGATCTGGCCAATTTATCCTGGGACCGTTCCGCAGCTTCTGCCCGCATGCGCAGAATTTCAACTTCTGTACGCAGGTTTTCCACTTCCTCTTCCAACTGCCCCCGAGTCTCACTGTTCGAGTCAAGGAGGTCGCTTGAGTCCGGCGGGAAGAGGATGGATGCATTTAGATAAGATCCAGAGACTGGATCAGCTGGTTCAGTACTGTGACTGTCCGGGGTCGGGGTCTCTCCTGGTAATGCAGGTACGCTGTTTAATGGCGGCGATGAATCCTTCTTGATAATACGGTCACCACCGGTGGTGAGAGCATTATTCAGACGTCGTTGGGCAATGACCAGCAGGTCTCTGACCAGAATTCCGGGTTTTATGTCAGGTGCTGCAATACCCAGACTGGCGGTTATCTTATCTCCATTAGCGAGTGCAAGTTTCTTGATGCCGTTGAGAACACGTTTGCCTTGGTATTTCGCACGAATGTCATTAGTCGCGGGTAGCAGCAGAGCAAACTTGCCATCACCGAAATAGGCTGCAGTATCTTCTGTGCGCGCCTGTTTCTTCACTAACTGGGCTGTTGCATTGAGGATTCTGTTAGTCACAGCATTGCTGTTTTGCGCAGCTACCTTTTCGAATTGGTCAATCTCAAGCAGAGCCAGTGCCAGTTCGTTTTTGTGTCTGAGGGCAAATGCGAGATCTTTTCTTGCTCGCTGGGTGAAATAGTGCAGATTGGCAAGGCCTGTGATTGGATCGATAATCGACTCATGCTGAAACCTTGCGGCAGCATCGATCATCTTCTGGTGATTGTTGGCGCAGGCCTTGGCGCGTGCCGTGATTTCAATCGGCTGGAACGGTTTGATGATAAGATCGGTTGCACCGCATTTCAGAGCATTGGAACGGATCTTCTCATTGTCCTCGTTGCCGGTGATCACCACGAAGGGTGTCTCCCGGATATTGGGGTTCGTTGATTGACGGATTCTGTCGAGAAGGCCGAAGCCATTGAGGTTGGGCATCGACAGATCGGAAAATACGACGTGTACCAGCGGAGCTTCAGTGAGCTTTTCCCAGGCTTCCTCGCCGTCCTTTGTCTCGATTACAGTGAAATCATTCCTGAGAATCTTTTGCAGAGATACCCGCACCACCCGGGAATCATCTGCAATCAGAATGACCGGTTTTTCATGGACTTCTTGCGAAGCGGGTGTTTCGGAAAATTCTGCGCTCACTGTCTGCATTTGATCTTGCTTGTAGTTGCCGGAATCCAACCTTAGCTCCGGTCAATACTGATTATCGGCATAAATCCTTTTTTCTTGAAGTGATGGAAAGCCGACTGCTTCACATTTTTGCCTGTCTGCCTTGGGTAATGGTCAGACATGTGAGGTCTATGCTAGAGTCGCGCATTCTCTGGATCTGGAGTGTTGGGAGAAGCGGCCAGCCGCTTCATTGCCGATGTCTCGTCCAGACGGTTTAAATGATTAATTTTAGCGGTTTAAGATCAAGTGGCCTCTCGTATGGGCTACCACTGATAAGGAGTAGAAATGCCTGTTATTACCCTGCCTGATGGTTCCCAGCGCGAATTCGACCAACCGGTCAGCATCCACGATGTTGCGGCCGATATAGGCCCCGGCCTGGCCAAGGCGGCACTTGCCGGACGTGTTGACGGTGAACTGGTGGACACCTCCTATATATTGGATGGAGATTGCGAACTGGCGATTGTCACCAGCCGCGATGAGGACGCGCTGGAACTGATGCTTCACGATGCAGCTCATATCATGGCCCAGTCGGTGCAAGAGCTGTTTCCCGGTACCCAGGTAACCATCGGCCCTGCTGTTGATGATGGCTTTTACTACGATTTCGCCCGCGAAGAGCCCTTTGCTCCTGAGGATCTGGAAAAAATCGAGCAGCGTATGCGGGAGATCGTTAAACGTGATCTGCCTCTGGAGCGCGAGGTGTGGGACCGTGACGAGGCGGTCAAAAAGTTCGCCGAACTGGGTGAGGAGTACAAGGTCGAGATCATTCAGGACATCATCCCTGAGGGGGAAGAGGTCACCATCTATCGCCAGGGTGACTGGTTTGATGTCTGCCGTGGCCCCCATCTGCCCAGTACCGGCAAGCTTGGCAAGGGCTTCAAATTGATGAAGCTGGCCGGTGCATACTGGCGTGGCAACTCCGACAACGCGATGCTGCAGCGCATCTACGGCACTGCATGGCGTGACAAAAAGGAGTTAAAGGCCTACCTGCACCGGCTCGAAGAGGCGGAGAAGCGGGATCATCGCAAGATAGGCAAGACTCAGGACTTGTTCCATACCCAGGAAGAGGCGCCGGGCATGGTCTTCTGGCACGATAAGGGTTGGAGCATCTACCTTGTTGTCGAACAGTATGTGCGTGAAAAACTGCGGGATCACGGCTACCAGGAGGTGCGTACGCCACAGATCATCGATCGCAGCCTGTGGGAGAAATCCGGTCACTGGGACAAGTTTGGTGACATGATCTTCTCCACTCATTCAGAGAATCGGGACTACGCCATCAAACCGATGAACTGTCCTGCTCACATTCAGATCTATAATCATGGGCTGAAGAGTTATCGTGATCTGCCGTTGCGTCTGGCGGAGTTTGGCTCCTGCCACCGCAATGAACCGTCCGGCACCCTGCATGGTCTGATGCGGGTCCGAAACTTCGTGCAGGACGATGCCCATATCTTTTGCACCGAGGATCAGATTCTCTCCGAGGTCTCCGCGTTCATCGATCTGCTGTTTGAAGTCTACCGTGATTTTGGCTTTGAAGAGATCCTGGTCAAGCTTTCAACACGACCTGAAAAACGTGTTGGAGCAGATGCTATCTGGGATAAGGCCGAGAAATCACTTGAAGATGCGCTCAACCATAAGGATCTGGATTGGGAGCTGCAACCGGGGGAGGGCGCATTCTATGGCCCGAAGATCGAATTCTCCCTGCGGGACTGCCTCAATCGGGTCTGGCAGTTGGGCACCATCCAGCTTGATTTCTCCATGCCAGAGCGCCTTGGAGCGCACTATATTGCCGAGGATAATAGCAAACAGGTGCCGGTTATGCTGCACCGGGCGGTACTCGGCTCCCTGGAGCGTTTCATAGGTATTCTTATCGAACACTATGCCGGGGCCATGCCGGTTTGGCTCTCGCCGGTGCAGGCCATGATCATGAATATCACCGATCGACAGGCCGAATATGCCGAATATTGCGTCAAACGCCTGCGAGATAACGGTTTTCGGGTCGAATCGGACTTGAGAAACGAGAAGATTGGCTATAAAATCCGCGAGCACACGTTAATGCGGGTGCCCTACCTGTTGGTCGTTGGCGACCGGGAAATGGAGCAGGGCACAGTGGCGGTTCGAACGCGTACGGGCGAAGACCTCGGTAGTTTGCCGATGGATGAGTTCATAAAGCGTTTGGATGAAGATGTCACAAAGCGTGTGAACTAAGTGGCGTAAGGCACCGGAATACCGGTGCTTTTCTACTTATCGGGATTGAAGTTCTTCGGAGGAAACTGTTATCGCTGCACCTAAAAAGCATCGCCTGAATGACCAGATTACCGGCTCGCAAGTTAGACTTGTGGGCGCTGAAGGCGAACAATTGGGTATCGTTTCGTTGGATGAGGCCAAAACGGTCGCCAGCGGGGCTAGTTTGGATTTGGTGGAAATTGTACCTAACGCGGAGCCGCCGGTTTGCCGCGTTATGGATTACGGTAAGTTTATCTTCGATGCAAAGAAGCAGAAACAAGCCGCCAAGAAGAAGCAGAAACAGGTTCAGGTCAAAGAGATCAAATTTCGGCCAGGGACGGGAATAGGGGATTATCAGGTAAAACTACGCAACCTGATACGTTTCCTGAAAGATGGGGACAAGACCAAGGTGACCATGCGGTTCCGTGGTCGTGAGCACGCGCATCGCGAGCTGGGATTGGAACTCCTGGAACGGGTGGAAGCCGATTTGGCCGAATATGGTCAGGTGGAGCAGAAACCTGCGATGGAAGGCCGCCAGATGGTGATGGTGCTGGGCCCCAAGAAAAAGTAATTCAAAACGCCATGTGGCGTTACAAATCGCGGAGTTTAGAAAGCAATGCCTAAGATAAAGACCAATCGTGGTGCGGCCAAACGGTTCAAACGCACCTCATCCGGTTCGTTCAAACGAAACGCGTCTCATCGCCGTCATATCCTGACGAAGAAGAGCACAAAGCGGAAGCGCCACTTGCGCTCTCCAGCAACCTTGGCCAAGGCTGACGTAGCAGTAGCACGTCGCATGATGCCATACGCCTAATTACAACGAATCGGATTTGAACAATGCCAAGAGTTAAACGTGGTGTACAAGCACATGCCCGCCATAAGAAGGTGCTTGATGAAGCCAAGGGTTATTATGGAGCCCGTCGCAAAATTTACCGTGTTGCCAAGCAGGCCGTCATCAAGGCCGGTCAGTATGCTTATCGCGACCGCCGCCAGAAGAAACGCCAGTTTCGTGCCCTGTGGATCGCCCGTATCAACGCTGGTGCGCGTGACAACGGTCTTTCCTACAGCCGTATGATCAATGGTCTGAACATTGCCGAGATCGAGATCGATCGCAAGATGCTGGCCGATCTGGCCGTACACGACAAGCCGGCTTTTGCCGCGCTGGCAGAAAAGGCCAAGGCCGCTCTCTCCAGCTAAACGCTTGTCGTCGTCCATCGCTTAAGCGGTGGACGAAATGACTCGAAAAGGGGGAAGGCCTGAAGGCCTTTCCCTTTTTTATTGGTGATGTGTGCATTGATTCGGATCGCATTATGCGTATTCCAATCTACAGGTAATAGGTTTGTTACAGATGGAATCCCCGCTTGATATCGAACAACTGGTCGGTGAGGCTGAAGCTGCGATCGTAGCGGCTGCCGGATTGGCGGCTTTGGATGAGGTACGGGTTAAATACCTTGGCAAAAGCGGTCTCCTGACCGGTCAGCTCAAGAAATTGGGTACCCTGCCAAAAGAGGAACGTCCCAAAGCCGGACAGGCGATAAACAAGGCCAAGCAGGCCCTGCAGGTAGCCATCGATGAGCGTAAAGTGCTGCTTGAATCGCAGGCTTTGGCAGAGCGTCTCTCTTCGGAACGGGTCGATGTTACCCTGCCTGGGCGTGGTCTGCAGAGCGGTGGACTGCACCCGGTAACCCGCACCCTCGAATGCATCGAGACTCTGTTTGCCCATGCGGGTTATGAGGTGGTGGAGGGACCCGAGATCGAGGACGACTACCATAACTTCGAAGCCCTCAATATTCCCGCGCACCACCCCGCGCGTGCGATGCACGATACCTTCTATTTCGACGCGCATATGCTGCTGCGCACCCATACTTCGCCAGTGCAGATTCGCACAATGGAGGAGGGTGAGCCGCCGATGAAGATCATCGCCCCGGGTCGAGTCTATCGTTGCGATTCCGATCTGACCCACACGCCGATGTTCCATCAGGTGGAAGGGTTTCTGGTGGATGAGGATGTCTCCTTCGCAGATCTGAAGGGCGTGATCTACGACTTCCTCACCAGCTTCTTCGAACGCGAATTGAAGCTGCGTTTCCGTCCCTCCTATTTCCCCTTCACGGAACCCTCCGCCGAAGTGGATATCGAGTGCGTAATGTGCAGCGGTGATGGATGCCGTGTATGCAGCCACACCGGTTGGCTGGAAGTACTGGGGTGCGGCATGATCCACCCGGAGGTATTCCGGCACGTCGGTATCGACAGTGAAAAATATACCGGGTATGCCTTTGGTATGGGTGTTGAACGGCTCACCATGCTGCGTTACGGGGTCAACGATCTGCGACTGTTTTTCGAAAACGATCTGCGGTTTTTGAAGCAGTTTGCTTAATTATTCAGTCCGCAAAAAAGTAAATTACGCAAAAAAATAATTGGAAAATATTCGCGTCATTTGCGTTTTTCGCGGGCAAACGATTCAAATTTAATACGGGCAATAAAATGAAATTCAGTGAAGCCTGGCTACGTGAGTGGGCCAACCCGGAAGTCTCAACGGATGAACTGTCTGATCAGCTCAGCATGGCGGGTCTCGAAGTGGACTCCGTCGAGCCTGCAGCGCCGGCATTCAGTGGTGTCGTAGTAGGCGAGGTGCTTTCCATCGAGGCCCATCCAGATGCGCAGAAGCTACGCATCTGTTCCGTGAATGTGGCAGGTGATGAGCCGTTGCAGATCATTTGTGGGGCTGCCAATGTCGCTCAGGGTATGCGTGTGCCGACCGCCGTAGTGGGTGCCAGACTGCCAGGTGATTTCAAGATAAAGAAGGCTAAGTTGCGCGGCGTGCAGTCGCTGGGCATGATCTGCTCTGCCAGCGAATTGGGCTTGGCCGAATCCTCCGACGGCATCATGCCTTTACCGACGGATGCACCGGTGGGTGAGGATTTTCGGATCTACCTCGGTCTTGAGGATCATGTGATTGATGTTGATCTGACCCCGGATCGCGGCGACTGCCTGGGATTGCTTGGTATTGCGCGGGATGTGGGGGTTATCAACCGCTGTTCTGTGACACCACCTGAGATGCCTGCCATTGCAGCATCCATTGAAGATCGCTTTGACGTGGATGTTACTGCACCGGAGGATTGCCCGCGATACATATGTCGAATAATCAAAGGGATAAATTCTAGATCTAAGACTCCACTTTGGATGCTGGAGCGGTTGCGCCGGGGTGGCATTCGCGGTCTAAGTCCGGTGGTCGATGTCACCAACTATGTTCTGCTAGAGCTGGGGCAGCCGATGCACGCCTTCGACCTGAATCAGCTGAGCGCACCGATCCAGGTACGTTTGTCTAATCCTGGTGAAAAATTGACCCTGCTCGGTGCACAGGAGATCGAACTAAAATCCGATACGCTGGTGATTGCCGATGGGTCGCGTCCACTGGCACTGGCGGGCATCATGGGTGGTGAGGGTTCGGGAGTTACAGATACCACTACCGATATACTACTCGAGAGTGCCTTCTTTACGCCCACCGCCATCGCAGGCAAGGCGCGCGCATACGGTCTGCATACCGATTCGTCTCACCGGTTTGAACGTGGGGTCGACCCTGAGTTGCAGACAAAAGCGGTGGAACGCGCCACTGCTTTGCTGGTGGAGATCGTCGGTGGCCAGCCGGGGCCGGTTGTCGAGGTCGCCAGCCCGGATAAGATCGAGGCGCGTCCCGAGATTCTGCTGCGTCACATTCGTGTCAACAAAATCCTTGGTGTCGATGTCTCCGCAGAGGAGATAGCCGATATCCTTACCCGCCTGGAGATGCAGGTGGAGATGGTTGAAAGTGGCTGGCGGGTCAAGGCGCCCAGTTGCCGCTTCGACATCTCAATCGAGGAGGATCTGATCGAAGAGATTGGTCGAATCTACGGTTACGCCAGGATTCCCACCAATCGCGGCATGTCCGGCATGGATATGCGGAGTAAACAGGAGACCGCCTACGATCTCAACCGGGCCAAGCATCTGCTGGTGGCAAGAGATTTTCAGGAGGTCGTTACCTATACTTTTGTTAGTCCTGAGTTACAGAAGTCTGTTGATCCGGATCTGTCGGGGGTTAAACTTGCAAATCCCATCTCGGCCGATATGTCGGTGATGCGCACCAGCCTCTGGCCGGGACTGCTGCAGACCGCCCAATATAACCAATCCCGTCAGCAAGAGAGGATTCGGGTCTTTGAATCCGGCCTGCGCTTCCGTCGTGAAGGTGAAAAGATCGCTCAGGATCCCATGCTGGCTGGCCTGATTACCGGCAAACGGATTGCTGAACAGTGGGGCGCGCAGGCGGCCCCAGTGGATTTTTTCGATCTCAAGGCGGATCTGGCAGCGGTACTTGCACTGACTGGTGATGCCGATAGTTTTGTCTTCAAGCCAGCGGAGCACTCAGCGTTGCATCCGGGCCAGACGGCAACCATCGAGTACCATGGGCAGTTGGTAGGCTGGATCGGCATGTTGCACCCCGAGCTGGAGAAAAAACTCGATCTCTCGGGTGCCACCTACCTCTTTGAAATATTATTGGAGAGTGTTGAAAAGGGTCTTCTGCCGGCATTTGAGCCGCTCTCCAAGTTTCCCTCCATCCGCCGGGATATCGCGCTGGTGGTGGACGAATCTGTCACGTTTGAAGCAGTGCGTGCCTGTGTTCGCAAGGCAGCCCCCGAGATTGTTAAAGACATTCGTCTTTTTGATGTCTATACTGGGGATAACATAGATTCGGGTCGAAAAAGCCTCGCATTGGGATTGATTTTACAGGAAAAATCTCACACGCTTATTGATGAAGAAGTTGAAGGTGTGGTCGACACTGTGTTAAAAAGATTGTCTAAAGAATTCGGTGCGAAGTTGAGAGAATAGGATATGTCACTGACCAAAGCGGACATGGCAGAGAGATTGTTCGAGGAACTCGGACTCAATAAACGCGAAGCCAAAGAGATGGTGGAGATGTTTTTTGAGGAGATTCGCCAGGCCTTGGAAGAGGGCAGTCAGGTGAAGCTCTCCGGGTTTGGTAATTTTGACCTGCGCGAAAAGAAACAGCGGCCTGGGCGTAACCCCAAGACCGGCGAAGAGATCCCGATCTCTGCCCGGCGGGTGGTTACTTTCAGGCCCGGACAAAAACTCAAGGCACGGGTAGAAGCTTATGCTGGATCCCAGCAGCAGCAATAACCAACTGCCCTCGATTCCGGGCAAACGCTATTTTACCATTGGCGAGGTCAGCGACCTCTGCCAGGTGAAACCTCATGTGCTTCGCTACTGGGAGCAGGAATTTCCCCAGCTCAAGCCGGTAAAGCGGCGCGGTAACCGGCGTTATTATCAGCGTCACGACGTACTCATGATTCGTCAGATTCGCAGCCTGCTCTATGAACAGGGATTCACCATTGGCGGTGCCCGCCAGCAGCTCTCCGGCGACACGGCCAAAGACGATCAGAACCAGAGCCATCAGATCGTGAAACAGCTTCGAGCCGAACTCGAGGACCTGCTGCAGATACTAAAAAGATAGCCCCGTTTCGGATTGACAATGCTTGGTTAACTGCCTAGTATTGCCCCTCCTTTCCGGGCGTAGCGCAGCTTGGTAGCGCACCACAATGGGGTTGTGGGGGTCGGATGTTCGAATCATCTCGCCCGGACCAATCAGGAAAAAGCCGAAGTGGATTTCCACTTCGGCTTTTTTAATGCTTGCCGTTCGTGGACCTGTCACTCTTAGCGGATCAGGCAAATAACATTGTACTGTTAACGGCTGTCTCGAATTCTGCAAGTTTCTAACGTCCTGCACAACTATCCTTCCAAATATTTATCGTCCCAGCGAAAAAAAGTATTGTAATTTAATAATATTCTTATATACTACTTCTCCATCGAGTCACTGAGACCGAAAAACGAATCAACTACATTTATAAACATTACTGACAGGTAAATAATCATGAAAAAAATCATCGCCATCGCTGCTCTGATCGCTTCCACCCAGGCCAACGCTTTCTGGGGTTTCAATGACAACGGCTACAACAATGGCATGTTCGACGGCATGGGTGACGGAGACATGGCTTTCAACATGAATGTCTCTGGTAACGCTCGCGGCAACGCTCACAACACCTACCGTAGTTACGGTTACAACGCCCCCTATGGTTACGGCTACGCGCCCTACGCACCTGTAGCTCCCCAGGCACCGGTTGCACGACCTGCAGCTGCAAAATAAGATCGGATTTCCCCTCCCGATCCAAGGGCGCTCAAATTGAGCGCCCTTTTTTATGCCTCGAATTCTTTACCAAGCCCTGTATTTATTGCCCACTTGACCAGTCTTTAAAGTTTCGGTTCAGTGGGTACTTCAATCCAGAATTTTGATCCCTTACCGGGTTCGCTCTCCACGCCGATAGTTCCACCCATGAGTTCAACTATTCGTTTTGATATCGAGAGTCCAATGCCTCTTCCACCAGTCATCTTATCGGCTGCATGACGGGTGAATGGCTCGAAGATGGTGGACATCTCTTCTTGAGTGATGCCCGTTCCTGTGTCGATGACATCAATGCGCAGTATGCCGGGGGTCTCCGTATCAACCGCAAGAGATACGCTACCATGGTCATGGTTGTATCTGATGGCGTTGTTAACCAGTTCCAGTAAAGCCTGTGTGAGGCGTTTCCGGTCTGTTGTGATAAATATTGGCTGAGGGGGTGTAACAGCATCGAGCTTGATATGTCGTTCTGCGGCTTTGGTCTGAATTTTGTCGAGGATATCTTTGATCACTTGTTCGACATCGATTGTTTCCAGGGAAAGGGACAGGTTTGCTGAGGTGATCTGATCCAGGTCCAGCAGTGAGTTGATCAAGTCCAGTAATCGGTTGCTGGCCTGGAGGATTTCGTCGACCGACATTGCCTGGTTTGGCGTGAGTGGCTCATCCGGATCGGATGCCAATAACTGGGAAAATCCCATGATGGCGTTCATTGGCGTGCGAAGTTCATGATTCATGCGGGCGAGAAAATCCGACTTTGCCTGATTTGCATGCCAGGCCTCATCCCTGGCCGATATCAGGGCCTGCTCGTTGGCTTGCAGTTTTTCTGTCATTTTATTGAAAGCAATACTGGTTTGGGCTAGTTCATCCCTGCCCCGCACCCGAATGCGGTGTTCCAGACTGCCGTCAGCCAGTTGACGTGAAGCATCCCGCAGTTCCTTGAGTTGGCGGGTCAGATAGAGACCGAGCATAAGGGAAAACAGCGCAGTGAGAGCCATCTCAAGACCAGCAATGGTCATTGCCCGATTGCGGGCATTCTTCATTCCTTCAGTGATGCGGTTGGTGGAGATACCTACTTCCACTCTGCCAAATAGGATGCTGTTTTCAACGATTTCGGCATGGGTGTCGAAAACCAGGTCACTGACATCTTCCAATTTCATGTCGTCAGCAAAAGAGCGGGAGAGAAGTTCAGGATCGCCGCCCTCAGCCAAAAGAGTTTCATTGTCCATTACTCTTGCATACAGCACCCCGGGGTTGCGGAGTATCTCCTGAACAAAGCTTTCAAGGGAGGCCAGGTCGGTAGAGAGAACAGCATTCTTGGTGGCGGTGGCAAAAAGGGTGGCCGTTGTCGAGGCATGCTCGATGAGTTGTTCTTCGTTTGACTGGCGCAGAAAATTCAGACCACTCCATACCAATATCGATAGCAGTATCGCCTCTATGCCGGCGATACCGAGTATCGTTTTGAGCCTGAAGGACATGCCTTATTAGCCTTCAGTCAGCTTTTTAAGGAGATCTATGCCCAAAGCCCGTACGTCATCCCAGTCTTTGTTCTTTCCCACTTCGATACCTTTGAAATTGATGCTGGCAAGTAACCGTTTGCCTTCAGGATCGTTTTCCATGTTGATCATGACTTCCTTTATTCGTTTTATGGCTGCAGGATCCACTCTTGGATGTGCCGCAAATGCGTGGGGGGTAAAGGATCCACTGGTCCAGAGTATCCTCAGTTGTTCTCTGACTGTTGGGTCGACGTTGTTGAATGTGCGCTGAATGCCTCCACCGGCGACATATAACCCCTTTGCAATGCTGCGATAAACGGAGTCGTGGGAGGAGACGTATTTGGTAGAGAAAGGGATGTCGTTGTTAGCAATGTTCGCTCGAGGGAGCACACTTGCGGCAAATGCTGCGGGCGAGGGGAAAGCGAGGGTTTTTCCCGCGAGATCATTCAGGGAATGAATGGCACTCTCTTTTCTAACCACCACGATTCCGCGAATCCGTTTGTTTTTCTGCCGGGAAAATACTTCATACCCTGGAGAATCGTGGAAAACTGTGTAGTGGTATGGGTTCATGTAGGCAATATCGTACTCGCCTTTGGCGCAGCGTCGCTCAAATTCCGGGATATTGGGCGCCGTTTTGAACACAAGCCGGGTGCCGCTCTTCTTCCCGATATACTGCATTATCGGTCCCCACAAACGGGCCAGTTTGGTCGCAGACTGCTGTGGTACGAGGCCAAATGTGAGCGTGGGTGGCTCCTGGGCCAATGCAGCAGGTTGAATGGTGGAAACAAGGAAGAGTGCTGCTAATGCCTGAATCAGGTATTTCATGCCGTGCCTCCGGGATTTTTTCTGAGATTAATCCCTATTGCTGTCATTTTGACTGGTAAACAAAGAAGTTATCAGTGTAGGTATCGGCAGACTCAATGAAAACTTTTCGACTTTTTCAACGGGATCTGGATTCTGGGGAATTCCAGAAAAACGTGAAAGTTGGATGGCGATCTATACTATGTTGAGGGTGATTTTATCGTCGCATGAATTTTTGAAAAGGTATGAATATGGAAATTAATCTTATTCGAGATACGCTGTTTTGGTGTGCGGTGATCAATATCGGACTGCTTATATGGTGGTTTCTTTTTTTCATGCTGGCCCACGACTGGATCTACCGTATGCACAGTCGCTGGTTCAGTCTGTCGGTTGAGCGATTCGATACTGTCCATTATGCGGGCATGGCGCTCTTCAAAATTGGCATATTCTTGTTTAATCTCGTGCCATTTATTGCCTTGAGCATTGTCATCTGAACTGAGAAATCGATCGGAAGCACTTTAAATGATTGAGATATTGCCAGAAACAGAAGGAAACACGCTGGTTATAAAGGCAACCGAGATGCTTACCGCAGAAGATTATGAAACTGTTTTTATCCCTGCGATGGAAGAGCTGATCCAGAGACAAGGCAAAGTTCGTGTTGCGCTCCTGTTGGGAGAAACGTTCGAGGGGTGGGAAATCGGTGCGATGTGGGATGATGCCAGATTTGGCATTCAGCACCGCAATGACTTCGAAAAGATTGCAGTTATTGGCGGGCCTGACTGGGTGGAATGGACGGCCAAACTTGGTGCCTATTTCATGGAGGGACACTTACAGACCTTCGATGAGGCGGAATTTTCTGAGGCTATTAGCTGGCTGAAGGCGTGATCGTTGATGAGTCAGTCGGTTGATGCGTGGTATGTCTACATTTTGAGGTGTGGTGACGGTACGCTCTATACCGGGATTGCCAAGGATGTGGCTGCACGGGTCGAGAAACATAATTCAGGGCAGGGTGCCAAGTACACTCGTGGCAGACTGCCGGTTGAATTGCTCTACACGGAATCTGTTGGCCCGCATGGTGATGCGCTGAGGCGGGAGATGGAGATCAAACGTATGTCGGCAGCCAATAAAAACAAGCTGGTCTATTCAGGATAGAGTCGTCCCGGGTTAAAGATGGATTTGGGATCGAATACCCGCTTCAGGCGTTGATGCAGCAATGCGACCGTGGGATTTAGGGGGTGGAAGATCTCGCCGCTGCGATCGCCATTCCGAAATAGTGTGGCGTGACCACCGGTTGCGCTGACGGCGGAGCGGATGGCTTCCATTGAGTGATCTCCCTTGAACCATCTCAATGCACCGCCCCATTCGATGAGCTGTTTCCCCGGTAGACCAAAGTCAGCCGCTGGCGGCATTGAGAGCCGCCAGAGTGGGGCGTCAGTCTGAAAAAAGGCTAACTGCTGATCCCGAAGTACTCTCCAGAACATTTCAGCATCTTCAGCCAACTCCCCTCCAAACCGGTTTCTTAGCTGCAATACCCGTGTTTCATCACATTCCAGCCGAATGTGCAGTAGTCCATCCATGTGACAACTGCCGGAGATGGGGGCAGCATCAAGACACATGCGCTGCGTAATTGCATGAGCGTTCTCTGCATCTGCTTCGAATAAAAGGGTTGTCTCCTGTGGCGGCAGAGGCAGAACTTTTATCGATACTTCCAGCAGGATGCCCAAGGTACCCAGGGAACCGGCCATAAGTCGAGAAAGGTCATATCCAGCCACGTTTTTCATCACCTGGCCGCCGAAGTTCAAAATCTGTCCTCGCCCATCCAGCAGTTTGATTCCCAGTAGCAGATCTCTGGGAGCACCAAACCAGGGACGGCGCGGGCCACTAAGACCACTCGCAATGGCGCCACCGATTGTCGAGGCCTCTGTGAAATACGGCGGCTCGAAGGGGAGCATCTGATGCTGTGCAGCCAGTGCTGCCTCGATCTCGGAGAGTGGCGTGCCGCCACGGGCGGTGACAACCAGTTCCGTGGGTTCATAATCCACTATGCCCCGGTGCTGGTTCAGATCGAAGGGTTCTCCGATCAATTCACGGCCGTAGAAATCTTTACTCCTGCCACCCTGCAGACAGAGTTGTTGTCCACTCTCCGCCGCCTGAACCACATCGGCTTGCAGCGCTTCACTGATGTCTTGGTTGCTACCCACTTAGAACCGCTCCAGTTCAGGAAAACGCAGCTGTCCGGCATGCACATGCATGGCGCCAAACTCAGCGCAGCGGGAGAGGGTGGGGATCGCCTTGCCGGGATTGAGCAGGTTATGAGGGTCGAAGGCTGCCTTCACTGCATGGAAGATCTCAAGTTCCGCATCGGGGAACTGGGCGCACATCTGGTTGATCTTCTCCAGGCCGACACCGTGTTCGCCGGTGATGGTGCCGCCTACTGCTACGCAGAGTTCAAGGATCTCGCCACCGAATTTCTCGGCTTTATCCAGCTCTCCTGGGATATTGGCATCGTAGAGAATCAGGGGGTGCAGATTGCCGTCACCGGCATGAAAGACATTGGCGCAGCGCAGGTCATAGCGTTGTGACATCTCGGCGATTTTCTTCAGAACCATCGCCAGTTGCTTACGTGGGATAGTGCCGTCCATACAGTAGTAGTCCGGCGAGATTCGACCTACCGCCGGGAATGCAGCCTTGCGTCCGGCCCAGAAACGCTGCCGCTCGGTATCATCTTTGGAGATGCGCACTTCGCTGGCACCGGATTGCTTCAGGATGGAACAGACAAACTTTACCGAAACGGCAACCTCCTCCTCACTGCCGTCCAGTTCACAGAGCAGAATAGCGGCTGCTTCCACCGGGTAACCCGCATGGATGAACGCTTCTGCAGCGCGCAGAGAGAGGTTGTCCATCAATTCCAGCCCGGCAGGAATGATGCCGCTGGCGATGATGGTGGCAACCGCATTGCCTGCGGCCTCTACCTCATCAAATGCCGCCAGGATGACCTGAGCCTTGGTTGGTATCGGCAAGAGTTTGACCAGCACCTCCACAACCACTCCCAACATGCCTTCAGAGCCGGTCATTAACGCCAGTAGATCGAGTCCTGGACTGTCGAGACCGCCACCTCCCAGGGTGATTCGCTCCCCCTCAATGGTAATCAGAGTGACTTCCAACAGGTTATTCACGGTCAGGCCATATTTCAGGCAATGCACCCCTCCTGCGTTTTCCGCCACGTTGCCTCCGATGGAGCAGGCGATTTGGGAGGAGGGATCGGGTGCATAGTAGAGTCCATGAGACCGGGCTGCATCACTGATCGCCATATTGCGCACACCCGGCTGCACCCTGGCGCGCATATTTGATTGGTCGACTTCCAGGATCTTATTCAGACGTGCCAGACTGAGCAGTACGCCATCTTCATGGGGCAGCGCACCGCCAGAGAGTCCGGTTCCGGCGCCGCGCGCTACCACGGGGATTTTGTTGGTGTGGCAGTAGCGCAGGATGGCCTGAACCTGGTCTGTGTCGTAGGGCAATAGCACGATCAGGGGCACCTGCCGGTAAGCAGAGAGTCCATCGCACTCATAGGGGACCAACTCCTCGTCACGAAAGATGACAGCATCTGCTGGCAGCATCTTCAGGAAGGCATCGGCCAGAGTTCGGCGTTGTTGCTGCCGGCGTAATGAATTGTTGTCGGATTGGTCTTGCATTGGGTCATTCTTTCAAAAAAAGCGCTTGAGGTTAACCTGTTTCTTTACTGGAAATAGATGGCAGCTTATGATGGAGTGGAATCAAATCAGGCCCTAAAACATACACAAGCAAACTGATTTCTGATTTGACGCCGCCCACACGTTGGAAGGGGTTATTTCCAGGTCCTGCCATTCCCGGCTGCCCGGCCTTTGCCATAGGCTTTACCCGTGCCTGCAAAGGTACCCTTGCCAATGGCTATGCCCCGGCCGGAGACGGTACCTGAACCCTTTTTGTGCTGGATATTACCGTTACCGTCGCGATAGACAACAACACCTTTCCCGCTGGCGGTGCCTGAACCCCTGACGATGCCGGTGCCTTGGGCGATGCCATAACCCTGAGCCCAGCCTTTGCCGTTGACATGGCCTTGTCCGGCATTTGCGCTGAAGGCAACAGTGGTGAGAAGACCCAGAATGGTGAGTTTCGCGAGCAGTGATTTCATTGTAATTACCTCGGCTGGTATGTGTTGTTTGAATGATTTGACGACAGTTTTTGGTCGTCTCACTGTGTAAAACGCACCAGCATGGGAATGGTTGACAAGGAATACTATTGAATCTGATCAGTCTGCTTTTGTAGGAAAGAACAGCGTCTCTATCAGATCCGGGTCGTCGAAATGACGGCGACCCACAAAGGCTGTGGCATGACGGCCACGCTGACGCATCGCCCCAGGTGACGCTATACCCATCGGCCAGAGCAGCCAGCGTTCCCCTCTCTCCGTCCCATGCACGATCCCGTCCTCAGAGAAGAGTGAACGACTGCCGGAGGTGTGTGGGAGGGTTGTCAATTGTTGGTAATCGACTAACGTGTAACTCTTGCCCAAGTCTAGGGTTGCGTTAACTGCGTTAGAGAACTTTCGGATGTGATGTGTGCCTGCGGTGAGCCTTATCTCCTTGCGTTGCGACGATTCAGGAACTGTGTCAGCCAGGAGTGGTGGTTCAGCGCCGGATGGTGGCTGGAATGTCAGGGCTGGCGTGGGAAAGAGCGTGTGATAGCAACCGCAGTTGTGGATGGTGTCATAGAGCAGTGGTTGGCCGGAGGGAGCGAGGGTAACCCGAAAGTTCAAGCCATCCAGGTGGCCTCCAAGAATATCAAAATGGCTCTCCAGTGGACGGGCGGGAAACCAGATGACATAGTTTAACTGCAGCAGGTTATTGCCCTGCCAGCGGGTAAAACTTTTGTACGTATAGACCGCTGGTCTGCTGGTATCGATATTGGATGGATTGCCGTAGAGACCAAGCCTGGGTGTGCCGATGCGGTCATTATCATCTTCTGTCTCAACGACCCAAACCGGTGCGAAGTTCAACAGTAGTTGCTGCAGTTCTGTTCCATCCACGTCGGGAAGTTTGAGAGGATTTGTGGCGGCTTTCGTGAGGATATTCGCCACTATTTCACTGCTTATCGTTATTTTGGTGGGAGGAATATAACGTACAGACACCTCATCAAATGGCCTGTCCGATGCCCCTCTCAAACGCAACCTTGCTTTATCCCGCCAGTTGCTGGCGATGATGTCAACAAAGATGGCTGTGATGGGATAGAGGCCAATTGCCCTTTGTAGGGATGAGTAGTTGTCGTTTACCTTTATTATGCGTTGCAGTTGTGACCGTTTCTCTGTATCCCCAAGTAGTTCTGTGCTGAGTATTGTGCGGCAAAGATGCAGTTGTTGTACCAGTGAAGGATCGGTGTCGGCATTGCTTAATTCTACGTACCGGGCTTCACGGTCCATCTGCTCCAGTTGGCTGAGCCACTGTGCATAACCATCTGTGGATAGTGTTTCATTGGAGAGGGAGGCAAAGAAACGATTTGTCCGCAGCCAGGGAAAATCGGGAATACGTGCAAAACCACCATCAACTGTGCCGGTTTGCAAAGCTAGTTCGTCCGCCTGTTGGAACAGTGCCAGGCAATCGGCTGTTACGTTGTCGACCACTGCTGGTTCGGTTTGCAGTGTGCTGCATCCTGTGATTTGCAATAACACGCCCAGGATGCAGAGGCATGTGCACCACCCTCTATTTGGCGCTGTTGAGCCGCCAGTTGTAATGATGGTCTTCAATCTCATCGATCTTAGATAGCCGTGTGAGAAGCGCCGGTTCTGCATAACGCCGAAAATGTGCCAGCAATTGCTGATCGCTGCCGCCAAAATCATCCTTAAACCAATGATAGATGCTGGAGACGGTTAATTTCTCATCTTCGATATTTACCCCTCTGTGATGATTGATGTACTGCCGCGAGGCCAGTTCCAGGAGACTGTCCGTGTTTATTGCAGTGAATGCTTTCTGCTGTAGGTTAGGGCAACCGATAGATGCGCAGTTCAAGGCATAGTGAAGCCTGGGATCACGCCAGATGGGGCGTAGAATACGGTGTTCGATATCATCGAGCGCGATCTTGTGGTCATCGACGGTAAAGAGCTTCTTGCCCCAGGGGCCATTGCTGAAGATACCCGGAGAGATGTCGATGTCGAGGATGGACTCCACCGGATAGTGATTGAGTATGACCATCACGGTGCCGGCATTGTAGAGATTGATCCAGAAAACGCGCTGCTGATCTCTGTTGAGGCGGGATACAGAGGTCTGTTGTAACTGATTCAGGTAGGCTTGTAACTCTGCCTTCGCTGCAGTGCTGACTCCAGCGTAGTCGACACGGTTGACGCCATCGCTGCCCTGAGACAGATAACTGTCGAGAAAGTCTTGCCAAGGGGCATGGTCGACCAGAAGTGATGAGGTTTCATCATGGGTTTGCCAGCGCGGCCAAAGCTCGGCCTTGGGGGCGGCGCAGATCCCGCTGATGAATCCCAGGAGGGTGAGAAAAAGTGTGATTCGAAGCATGTTCCTTAGCGCTCTCCTTAGTAGGCCTGATCAAGCTTAGCGGATCAGGCAAATGATCCATAGAGATACGCTTCAGCCGTGATGTTGGATGCATTGTCGAAGGGGTAAAGCGTTCTTTGGCTTGCTACTCATGAATATCCACGCCTCTCCCCCTCAGACCGCCTGTTTGCTGATCTGCTTTGCCTTTTCAAGTACAACCTGGGCTTGTTTGATGGAAGCGGCATCGATCATCTTGCCGTCCAGGCTGACAGCGCCCTTGCCTTCAGCCTCGGCTTCGTCCATCGCCAGGATGATGCGTTGGGCGCGATCCACCTCGGCCTTTCCGGGAGAGAAGACTTCATTGGCCAGGGCAATCTGTGAGGGATGAATCGCCCATTTACCTTCACCACCCAGCGCAGCAAAGGCCCTGGCTACAGCCAAGTAGCCCTCCGGGTCGCTGAAGTCACCAAACGGGCCGTCGATGGGGCGCAGGCCATAGGCCCGGCAGGCAACGATCATCCGTGACATGGCGAAGTGCCACTGATTGCCCAGATAGGTCTGTCGGTTACCATTTTCATCCGGGGTATCGAGCATCAAGTAGTTTGGGTTGGGTCCCCCCATGCTGACGGTTCGGGCTTGGGTGGAAGCAGCGTAGTCGGCAACGCCGAAGACCAGGGCTTCCAGTCTGTCAGGACAGGCCTGGGCGATGGCCTCCACGTTGGCCATGCCAATGGCGGTTTCGATCAGGGCATGCAGATTAATCGGTTTCAGCCCTTTTGCTGTCTCGATCTGTGCCAGCAGCAGGGCGACAAACTGCAGATCGGAGGGTCGACCAACCTTGGGTACCAGCAAAGTATCCAGTTTGTCTCCAGCCTGTTCCGCCACATCGATGATGTCGCGATAGCAAAAGTGAGTATCCAGCCCGTTGATGCGCACTGAGATGGAGCAATCTGACCAGTCGAAATTGTTCAGTGCATGGATGACGTTTTTCCTGGCCTGCTCCTTGTCGGGAACAGCGACAGAGTCCTCCAGATCAAGAAACACGAGATCGGCTCCCGCTTTGGGGGCTTTCTCCAGCATTCGCATGTTACTGCCGGGCACGGCCAGTTCACTTCGGTGCAGGCGATTTTTATAGGCCATCCTCTTTTCTCCCTCATTATTTTGCTTTGATTGAGTGCGGGATTCAGTTCATACCTCAAGCATCTCCCTATTTAACATAGGCATTACCGGCTTAACAGATAATTATCGCGGTATTGCATGGTGCAAATTACGGCTTGGTTCGGCTGGGAGTCTGGGAGGATGAATAAGTCAATATCAGAATATTTGACGAAATGTCCAACTGCCGTCTAGTTTGTTGTCTTTACCCTTTTTAAGGTATAAATCTCGGGTATCATGTGGGCTGCCAATCTTGAACGGTTTCCGATCTATATATACTAAATAGTTCATAGGATAGGCGACATCCCCAAATGAGGGACGCCGAATATACATCCCTGTAGGGTTGACGGCGGCATCCATGCCGCCGACACCCTCATTTGTGTATGTCGCCTATTCAGCGTTCTCCTTAGTAATTTGGTTGTTTTTTTGTTGACCTCTATTTTAGGTATTGTTTCGATTATGCAATTTTCGGTCTTTTTGATGAGACTTTTCCGGCTTGTCGTACTCTTTGTGTTACTACCGCTTCCGGTCCTGGCTGATAGCTTCAATGCGGCATTTTCTGAGCAGCAGAGGGCAGTCAGCGAGGCTATCGATTCGCAAAAGCGAGTCGAGCAACTTGACGACGAGTCCCGCAATCTGTTGGAAAGCTATCGTCAGGTCACTGCAGAACTGGAAAGACTGGAACAGTACAATGAGCATCGTCAGCGTTTCGTAGCCTCGCAGGACGAAGAGCTTCATCGTCTTGCCGAGCAACTTCTCTCCATCGATAACACCCGTCGCGAAATTGAACCGCTTATGGGAAGGATGCTGGAAGTATTGGATCGTTTTGTCGAACTGGATACGCCTTTTCTACCGGATGAGCGCGCCAAACGTATTGCACAGTTGCAGGATCTTGAGGGGCAGAGCGATAGCACACTTCCCGAGCGTTATCGTCGTCTGCTGGAGGCCTATCAGGTGGAGACCGAGTACGGGCGAACCATCGAATCCTACCGCGGTAAGCTGGAGCTCGATGGTGAGCAGCGCATGGTGACCTTTCTGCGTTTGGGACGGGTTGCGCTCTACTACCTGACGCTGGATGGCAAGGCTGCGGGAATTTGGAATAGAGCGGCTTCCCGTTGGGAACCGCTGGCGCTGGAACACAATCGCAAGATCGACAGGGCGCTGCAGATTGCCGAAAAGCGCCTTCCACCCGATCTGATGCCGCTCCCTCTGACCGTGCCGGAGCGGATGCAATGAAGAGATTACTCTTACCACTGTTCGTACTAATGTTATCCCAAAGCAGTACGCTTTTCGCTGCCAAGGCTGATTCATTGGAGAGTCTGTTACAGCAGGTGCGTGAATCCAGACAACAGCAGAAGCATAGGGATACAGCGAGAGAGCAGCGGTTTCTTGAACAACGGGATCAACGCCAACGACTGCTTGACGAGGCCAAACAGGCACTTGCCGCCGCCAGGCAGCAAAAGTTGGAGTTGGATCAACGCTACACTGAAAACCAGGCCCGTCTGATCGAGCAACGGGCTCAACTTAAAGAGAAGAGTGGTACCTTGGGCGAACTTTTCGGCAGCGTGCGCCAGGTGGCGTCCGAGAGCCGGAATATTTTTGGCGCATCGTTGATCAGTGTGGAACGGCCACAGGATCTGCTGCTGTTGGATGAACTGGCGGGCAGCCAGAAGCTCCCCTCTATTGAAAAACTTGAGGCCCTCTGGCAACTGTTTCTCGAGCGTCTGGTGGAAGCGGGTAAAATCAAAAGTTTTGAAACGCCCGTGATTACCAGTGATGGGGTCGAGCAGAATGAGATGGTTACCCGGATTGGTCTCTTCAACGCCATATCCAACGGACGCTATCTACGCTATCTGCCGGAGAGCGGTCGTTTGATGGCGTTGGGTCGGCAGCCCACACCGCGTTTTCAGTTGATGGCGAAAAAATTTGAGACCGCCGAAGAGACCATAGAAACCATGGCGGTTGATCCCTCGCGCGGCGCAATTCTGTCGCTGTTGGTGCAGTCACCCACTTTGCTTGAGCGCATTCGGCAGGGTGGAGTTATTGGTTACATCATCATCGGCTTGGGTGCGGTGGGTATTTTGCTGACCCTCGAACGACTGATTGTACTCTTCGTTACCGGACGACGGGTTAAAAAGCAGATCGGCAATCGTTCTGCATCCGGGAAGAACCCCTTGGGACGCCTGATGCTGGCGATGAAAACACAGGCCGATAGCGATGCCGAAGCGCTGCAACTGCGCTCTGATGAGGCCATCCTGAAAGAGCTGCCCACACTGAGACGTGGTTTGCCGATGTTGGGTATCCTGGCAGCTGTTGCCCCCCTGCTGGGGTTGTTGGGTACCGTTACCGGCATGATCGAGACATTTCAGTCGATCACCCTGTTCGGAACCGGCGATCCAAAACTGATGTCCGGCGGCATTTCCCAGGCGTTGGTGACTACTGAGCTTGGACTGGCGGTAGCGATACCACTGGTGCTGCTGCACAGTTATCTCTCTGGCCGCAGCAACCGGCTGATCCATATCCTTGATGAACAGAGTGCTGCACTGGTGGCGCATAGGACGGAATCCGGTGGAACGTCTGATTGAGTGGCTGCCAACAGATAGTCTGAGTTTCCTGGAGCAGGGCGGACCTGTGCTCTGGCTGATCCTGCTGCTGTCGTTGTTGATGTGGAGCATGATCACGCTCAGTTACAGCCGTATCTGGCTTGCAGGAATCGGGGCGGCCAGGATTGCGGGGCAGAGCCGTTTGCCCCTCATCACTGCCTTGGCACAGATCCTGCCGATGCTTGGCCTACTGGGGACTGTGGAGGGCATGATCGACGTTTTTTATGTCATTGCAAGCCACGGCACCGGCAATATTCGAGGCATGGCGGGGGGGATCTCCAGCGCTCTGATCACCACCATGGCCGGGCTGGTCACTTCACTCTCCGGCTTCTATTTCGTCAGTGATCTGCGCCACCGTCTACAGGATGCGACATGTTGTGGGGAGATTGCCTGATGCGCCACCGGCATACTGAATCTGAAAGTGGTGATGTTGCCATCAACCTGACGCCGCTGATCGACATGGTTTTCATCCTGCTGATCTTTTTCATGGTGACCTCCTCCTTTGTGAAAGAGACCGGGGTTGATGTTGACCGGCCCAGTGCAGCAACAGCAGTCCGTAAGGAGCGTGCCAGCATCCTCATAGCCGTTACCAGTAAAGGGGAGGTCTGGATCGATAAACGGCGCGTCGATCTGCGGGCAGTTCGCGCCAATGTTGAACGTCTGCATGCGGAGAATCCGGAAGGGGCGGTGGTGATCCTGGCCGATGAGCAGGCGCCTACAGGCACTGTAGTGCGGGTATTGGATCAGGCACGCCTTGCGGGGGTGGAGAGCGTTTCAATTGCTGCTTCACAGGATGCCGGGGGATGAACCGTTCGGTCTATCTTCCTGCAGTCCTGCTTGCCCTATTGGTAAATATAGGTCTCTTCTGGGCTATGCAGCGCATGGTGACCGGGGAGAGCGCCACGCTCGACCGTTCGGCGGCCGAACCATTGATGGTGGATTTTATACGCTTGAAAGCGGAGCCTCCACCTCCGCCCCCGGAGTTGCTGGATGAACCGGATCAACCGCCACCAACATCCTCGCCCAGCGCACCGCAGCCTCAACGGCTCACTTTCAAGCAGCCAGGAAACAAACTGCCGAATTGGGATACGCCGAAGATCGATATTCCTCTGAATATTGGCTCTGGTCCCTATCTTGGTGCTTTTCGTCCGCCTGCGATGCCGATTGTACCTCCCTCTGATCCCATACCGCTGGTGCGTTTTGCACCACGTTACCCTCAACGGGCGCTGCTGCGCCATGTGGAGGGCAGCGTCACCTTGAACTTTACTATTACAGTCGACGGCTCTGTGAGTGATCCAGAGGTGTTGAAGGCGGATCCTGTGGGTTATTTCGAGCAGGCAGCGCTGCGGGCGATTCGGCGCTGGAAGTTTCAACCGAAAGTTGAGAATGGGATTGCCGTTTCCCGACCTGCAAGCCAGACCATCCACTTTACGATGAAGAAAAAATGAAGTGGTTGGGTCTGCCTGTTTTGTTGCTCCTGCTGGTGAGTTTCGGCACCCATGCAGAAGAAGAGAGTGGGGATGAGTACATCGCCACACAGCTCACATACGACTATCTGTTTCTGGTCGAGGCACTGATCCGTCACGAGCGATATACAGAGGCTGCCGAAGAGTTGGATGGATTATTGGCTCGTGTGGCCGACAATCGCTACGAAACAGCCCTGGTTCATCAGACCTATGGCTATGTTGCTATCGGCCTGAACGATTATCCTGCTGCCATCGCCCATTTTATGCGGGCGATCAACTCATCAGCTCTGCCGGATCAGGTTACCCATAGCCTGCGCTACACCACGGCTCAGTTACAGTTGCAGGAAGATAATGCCAAAGCGGCACTGCAACTGTTGCAGTTATGGTTTGAGTCGGAACAGCAGCCACCTCCCCGTGCGCGCGTACTCCTGGCGCAGGTCTATCGTTCGTTGGCACGGTGGAAACCGGCAATCAAGGCACTGAAACTCGCGATCAAAGAGTCGGACGAGGTTGAAGAGTCCTGGTATCAGTTGCTTGTCGGACTCTATCTGGAAACTGAGCAGTTGCAGCCGGCTGCTGAACTGCTGCAAAAGATGGTAGGAATGTTTCCCGACAATGCAGGTTATTGGCGTCAACTGGCCGGTGTATTGATGCAGCAGCGGCGGGAAAAGGCGGCCACGGCGGTGATGGCGCTGGCGGCCGAGAAGCGATTGTTGAAAGCGGGGGAGCTTCGTCGTCTTGCCAACCTCTATCTGCACCAGAATATGCCGTTGGATGCAGCTGAGTTGGTGGAAACCCATATAATGTCGGGACTGCTCAAGGCCAATGTCCGAAATCTGAGTCTGCTGGCTGATGCGTGGGTGCTGGCCCGTGAGCCTGAGAAAGCGTTGCCGATTTTTTCACGGCTTTCAAATATCGATCTTAGCGGCAGATCGGACCTGAAGTGGGGATCATTATTGATTGAGCTGGAGCTTTGGGAAGCCGCTGCAACCCGATTGCAGCGGGGTATCGAAAGAAAGAAAAAACCTTCTGCTCGTGACTGGTTGTTATTGGGTACGTCATATGCCCGATCGGAACGCCGTATACAGGCTATCGAAGCTTTTACCAAGGCGCGGGACGCTTCGGTAAAAAAACAGGAGCGCCATCAGGCCGAACAGTGGCTTGAATATCTGGCTGCAGAATAGCTCCGATTGTTACAGCTTCAAGGCCGTAGGCCCGATCAAGCTTGCGGATCGGGCAAACCGAGGCTGAGGTGGAAGCTCTTGCATAGCTTTGTCTTGTTTAACTCCAACGCCATACTGGACTGCGTGCCTATTCACTGCGCGAAATGACACACAAAGTGAGTGAAATGCCACACGCTATCCGGCTGGCATTCAATTGGTATCAAAGAAAGTTTTGAAAAACAAATAGATACAAAGTTGGCACCCTCTTTGCTCAATTGGATGGAATATTCAATATAACAATAGAAGAGGTAGGATCCATGAAGTTGAAGACCCTTGCAGTAGCCATCAGCAGTTTGTTGGCAGCCCAACCGCTCTTGGCGGCCGACCAACCTGAAGCGCTTTCCGATGTTGTGGTCGAAGGTGAGGCGCAAACCTCTCCCGCGCTAACTGTCATGCCGTTGGACGAACCATCTCAGGGTATACCGGCAGATGCTGCTGATCTGCTCCGCAGTGTCCCAGGTGTATCCGGCGCGCGCATGGGTGGTCATGGAATCGAGCCGATCATTCGCGGTCAGAGCCAGAATCGACTGAATATCCTGCTGGATGGTGCCTATATCCACGGCGGCTGCCCCAGCCGCATGGATCCTCCCACTGCCTATTCTGCGATGGAGAGTTACGACAGTGTGACCGTAATCAAAGGTTCCCAGACGGTACTCTACGGTGGCGGCGGTAGTGGTGGCACGGTATTGTTTGAGCGCGGTGTACCCGAGTTCGATGAGGGTGATCACTTTATGGGCAAGGTGGATGCCGGTTATAAAAGTAACTCAGGTACCAAAGAGATATCCGCTGATCTGGCGGCCGGTGCCGAGACCGGTTATGTCCGCGGTGTGGTTGGCTACAAGGATGCAGACAACTATGAGGACGGCGATGGACATGAGGTTCGTTCCGCATTCACCACCTATTCAGGGAATCTGACAGCGGGATATACACCAGACAAGGATACCCGGCTTGAGCTTAATCTCGAAGCGAATCGGGAGAGTGATGTACTCTTTTCAGGTGCCATGATGGACTCTCCGGAGAGCGACTCTGACAATATTCGCTTAAAGTTTGACCGACAGGCGTCGGTAGGGCCATTTACCGCGTTGGAGGCCAACATCTACAAGACTGATGTCACTCACCTCATGGATAATTACTCTCTGCGTGAACGTACAGCGATGTCAAATGCGAAGACGCCGACCACCTCGGACACGCTTGGTGGGCGTGCCAGTGGTGACCTGATGTTCGGTAACAAGGTGCTGACCCTGGGTGTCGACTACCAGAAAAATGACCGCGATGCAGAGCGTCTGATGGCAGCAGATATGATGTTGACCACTGATCCGACAATAGTGCAGTCGATCATGTGGCCAGGAGCTGAATTGGAGCAGACAGGTTTTTTCGCAGAATTGTCGCTGCCGATGAATCAGGATGACAGCCTCAAGGCAGGTATTCGCTACGATAAGGTCAATGCCTCCATTTCAAGGGGTGACGAAAAGCCAGGGGTCATGATGAGCCCGACGCCAAATGATCTTTATGATCTCTATTATGCTCAGACCTCGGAGAGCAGTGACGAGAATAATATCGGCGGTTTCCTGCGCTATGAACATGCCATCGAGAACGGCAATCTTTTTGCTGGTGTCAGCCGCAGCGTGCGCACGGCGGATGCCAGTGAACGATATATTGCCAGCTTCATGAGGATGGGTACCATGGTTCTGGACTGGGTGGGTAATCCGGAACTCGAGCCTGAACAACATCACCAGATTGAAGCAGGTTTTGAACTCGACGGAGATGCTTGGACGAGCGGTTTTACTGCCTATTACAATGATGTCAGCGATTATATTCTGAGGGATTTGGCGCGTGGTCAGGATGGTATTCTGCTCGCAAATGGAGCCACCATCTATCGTAACATTGAAGCCAGATTCTATGGGCTGGAGTGGGAAGGGTCCTATTCCATATCGAACTCACTCTCCGGCCGGGCAAGTCTCGCCTATGTGAATGCGGAAAATACCACCGACAGTCGTCCCATCGCCCAGATCGCGCCGCTTGAGATGACCCTGGGTGCGGATTACACCATAAGTTCTTGGGATCTTGGCGGTACCGTCAGAGCGAATGCCGAGCAGACACGGGCCGATATCATTGACGGAAGCGGCCAGGATGTCGGGGAGACCGCTGGATGGGTAGTGCTCGATCTTTACGGCAGCTATGCGGTAACCGATAGTGCCAATGTGCGCTTTGGTGTCAACAACCTGTTCGACAAGACCTACGCTTATCATGTGAACCGGGCAAACCTTGATCCCTTCAGCCCCGAAGCGATCCAGGTCAACGAGCCTGGCCGTGAGCTTTGGGTGAAAGGTTCAGTGAAGTTCTAAAAGACAATAATGCAGGCACGGGCTTAACCGTGCCTGCGCTTCAAGCTATCTGTTATTGCATTTCCATCGTCGGCCGTTTCAAGCGTAGCGGAACCGGCAGGCGCTGAATAGTTACCGATTTTTTCCTGATCCGCTGTGCTTGATCAGGCCTACAGCGCCACGGTTTATCTGTTGCCCAGCATCTCATCCACGATCTGTTCACACTCAAACCAGTCGTTCTGCTCACTTCCATGCTCGAAGTTGCGCTGCTCCGCCCGGTAATAGGCCATAGTGGCGATCATCTCGTAGCGTTCGCGGGGACTGATTACGGGCTTAGCGGGTTTGGCGGCAACAACCCTTTTCTTGGCCGGCATAGCTTTTTTCTTAGCTGCCACCTTCTTTTTGGCAACAACTTTTTTCTTGGCGGCCACCTTCTTTTTGGCCACTCTCTTTTTGCTGACTTTAGGTGATTGGGTCTCGTCGTTCTTTGCTTTCTTACTCAAGTTTACTTCTCCTGATTGTGGTCGTGATAACCACACATTTTATACAAAAAATATGAACAAGCCATTCCTAATAGGGATTATTGGGGAGATGGTCTGTTTTTCAATGCCTCAAGATGGCTGAGACGGCTTCCTTCCTGTTCCAGCCAAAGTGACTCAAATTCTGATTTCCAGGCGTCGACGGCTGCATGAATGCCTTCAGTGAGTCCTTTTGATAGGGTGCCTGCGATCGAAGGGTGCATTTTTCTTTGCACCAGCCAGGGAATGAACCAGGCAAGCAGAATCAGCAGGCCTGAGTGGACGGCAAAGTCGATGCCCAGAAAATTTCCCTCTCCCTGAGTACCGGCATGAAAACGGCTAATGATGTGATAGATCGCCCATCCTGCTGCCGACAGCGGCAATAACCAACCCAGCCACCCCGTTATTTTGAAGAAAAAACGTTGAACTGCTGTGCCTGGTTTGGCCAGTGCCTTGATCACGGAACTTTCCAATTGTGCCTCAAAGGTCGATTGCAGCTTCTCCGGAATGCCAGAGAGTGGTCCGGCGTAAGGTGTTACCGGAATGTCATGCTGGCCGAGCAGGTTTTCGAGTTCTGTGGTCAAGTCACTGATACGGTCGTTGAAGCGTTCACTCCAGGTCTGTTCAATTACTTGCTTTGTGGTCGGAAGCGAGGTGGGTAGGGTTGTTTGACGCTTAAAGAGGGATTGCGATAGCTGCTCTTGCGCCAAGAGTGTCTGGTTGAGGGCCGTTCGATTAAGCAGAAGAGCATCTTCGATCTCATTAAGCCACTCTGCTGTGGTCTTCTGCCAGGCATCGGCCACTTCAGTGCGCCCAAACCCTTCGAGGCGTTGCCTGAGCGCCTGTTCAACCGTGTGCAGTTCATTGAGCCGCGCCTGTATGCCGAGCTGTTGCAGCAGCGCAAGCCCGTGTGCTTCGATTGCGTGCTTGATGGTCTGTTCCAACTGAGGGAAATCGTCGTCACCTCCATTTTTTCGGCAACTGGTGCGCAGAATTTTGGGTGTGTCGAATGCCTCATTTTGTAATCGCTGTCGAAAGTCTTCCAATTGTGGATCTGAGCCCCGATCCCAATGGTTCATGACAAACAGCCAGTGGTGTTTTGCGTTACGTTGTTGCAGTAGACGCCAGCCGACATCGTCATGGTAGCGCTCGGGACTGACCACATAGACCAGCCAGTCGATATAGGGTAGCCAGGCCTCTACCTGCTCCCTGTGTGACTGTTCCACGCTGTCGAAGTCAGGCATGTCGAGCCATGCAATCAGACGGCGCTTCTCATCCTGATGGTAGGCTATCCGGGTATGTTCAACAGGTAGTTTGTCAGGCAGTTTTCCCAGCTGATAATCTTCGTGAAGGTAGAGGGTTACCTCCTGTGAGGTGGGACGCTGCAGGCCGGTGCGGGCAATATCCTCTCGAGCAAGACGGTTGAGCAGACTGCTTTTGCCGACGCCGGTGCCACCGAAGAAGGCGACGATCAAAGGGCGCTGTCCCTGCTGGGCAAAGAGCGTTTCGGCCTGCTGCTGTTCGATCTGCTGAAATCGATTGAGATCGCTGTTGCTGAGCCAGCCATCCTGCAGCGCGGCCTCGACCCATTGTTTGAGGTCCTGATACTGCTGTTTGAACTGTTCGATCATTGCGTAAGGGCCTCCAGCTCAGACTCTGCCGCAAACAGTTGTTGCTGGTTGATACGGCAGAGTCCAGGGGCGGAGAGTTTATCCGGCAACCCCAAAAGTGCCTGCTTCAGCACATCGGCAAATAGCTGTTCCCGGACGGCTTTCAATTGAATTGCCTTCAAGTCCTGTTCCACAGTAAACATGTAGCGTCCCAGTGCCCCCTCGGTGAGCAGGGTGGAAAATGAGAGCATCGCCGGGGCAAGGATCAGGTCGTTCAATCCGATGCCGCCGGTCTTCAGTGCAAACGCCAGTGCTGCTGCATCTGCGGTGACACGGGCGGCCCTCAGGCTGTTGAGGGTGGTTGGGTGTTTCTGCAGATGGCTGAAGAGCCTCTGGCTTGCGTTTTCGATTTCACTCTCGAAAAGTTGCTGGTGGTGTTTCGCCGTTTCCAGCGCCTGTGTTTCGATTGTTTTGCGCTCGGAGGAGAATTGGTTCAGCAGGCCCTGCCACCAGCGTGGCACACTCTGACCAGATACTGTCTGCTCTCCGATCTCCCGCTGCAATCTCAGCAACAGGTGGTTTACCGCATCGGTCAACACGCTGATCTCGTGGTCCGGACTGGTCGACGCGGACTTGCCGCTCTTGTAGCGATATATGGCCTGTAGCTTTCTTGCGGGCCAGGAAAGGAGTTCACGGGCTTTGACCAGTCCCCCGGCAATGCCTGGAATCTCTATCAGCTCAAGCAGCCGGGTGAGGGTGCGTTGCAGGGTGTCACTGTAGTGCGGATTTTCAAGGTAGTCCCGTTCATAGAGCGTGATGGATTCGTCGATAGTGGATTCAACCAGTGACTGCCAACTTTCCCTGGCGGCAATCTCCTGGCGTACTGTTTCCGTCCAGCCTGGCCAGTGCTGTTTCAGCATCTGCTGCAGGTGATTTGCCGGAAAGGGTTGTGGCTGTAGTCCGAGCTGTTCGCTGGTGACCTGTCGCAGCTTGGCTGCGCCCTGGGTAGCTTGCAGCTGTTCGTCTCCCATTACGAAAGGGAGAGGTATGACGTTGAGGGCTTCGATTTGCTCTTTTTTCAATCGCTGCCGAATCTCACGCTCCAATATTTCAGCTTCTTCCAGAGTTGTCTTGTTCAGGCAAATCAGCAACGGCGTATGCAGTGGGGCGATGAGTCGTAATAACTGCCATACAGACTGGTCGGCGTATTTTTCCCGGCTGACCACCAGGAGGATAAGGTCGGCCATGGCACACAATACAGGCACACGTTGTCGGTAGCTGCGTGAGCTGACCGAATCGAAGTCGGGACTGTCCCAGACAATGGCGGGTACGGAAAAGCCTGTGCTGGCACTGCTGATGGTTCGAAGCGTGTAACCCAGAGGGTCTTCAGCATCGAGCGTCTGTTTTAGTTGCCAGTCGGGAAACTGTTTTGCAATTGCAAGCTGTTGCGTTTCGCTGAGCGCGACTGTGGCAAATCCCTGGGGGTGTTGGGTAAAACCGGCAAGGGGACTCGCTTCCGCCAGCGGTTCCTCCAGCAGCAGGTTGACCAGGCTGCTTTTACCCGATTGGGTGGGGCCGACTACCATCAGCTGCCGCGGGGCAGAGGTTTCTTCAGATAGACGATATCGTCTCAGCAGTGCGTCAGCATAGATGAGTGCATCCGATTCGAAATCGGGGCTCTCCGACCTTGTCTCCAGGCAGGAGATCAGACGGGTGGCGAGTTGCTGTAGATGTTCCAGTTTAGTCACGCACTATGGAATTAATAAGATTCAATCCGTGCTTCCCTAATAATAACTGTTAGGGTGCGCTGCGCGCACCAGCAATAAGCAGTAACAGCAATCATGGTGCGCACAGCGCACCCTACCCGATGAACAAAACACCGCCTTTCTTCTTTTCAGGATGGCTTGAACGCCGAAGCTTGAGTTAAGTAATAACCGTCGGTTCGCTGCGGCCGGTTCGGCCCTCTATCTCCGCCAATGATTTAGCAATCGCCACCAGGGGTTGCATCACTGCCTGGGTCTCTTTACCGTGGTTTGCCGGATTTGGCTCATAAGCTTCCAGGTAGACTCTCAGGGTAGCGCCTTCGGTGCCGGTGCCGGATAGTCGATAGACGATACGGGAGCCGTCAGTAAAGCCGATGCGGATGCCCTGGTTCTTGGAAACACTGCCATCAACCGGATCGGTGTAGGTGAAGTCGTCCGCATAGTCGACGCTGTAATCGTCCAGTGGATTGCCGGGCAGATCGGTGAGGTGATCCCGCAAGTGCTGCATCAGCGCTTCTGCGGCTGTTTTGTCGATGCCTTCGTAATCGTAGCGGGTGTAGAAGTTGCGGCCAAACTGACGCCAGTGGTCTTTGACGATCTTGTCCACCGGTTCCTGGCGCACTGCCAGCAGGTTAAGCCAGAAAAGTACCGCCCAGAGCCCGTCTTTCTCCCTGATGTGGTCAGAACCGCTGCCGAAACTCTCTTCGCCACAAAGGGTGATGCGCTTTGCATCCAGCAGATTACCGAAGAACTTCCAGCCGGTGGGGGTTTCATAACACTCCAGCCCCAGACTTTCGGCGACTCTGTCCGCAGCCTGACTGGTGGGCATGGAACGGGCAACTCCGCAGATACCATCGGAATAGCCTTTGATAAGGTGTGCATTGGCGGCCATGACCGCCAGGCTGTCGCTGGGGGTAACGAAAAAATCCCGTCCCAGGACCATGTTGCGATCACCGTCGCCATCCGATGCGGCGGCAAAATCCACGGCATCCAAGCCGCTGGAGAGCACGACGATCTCATTGGCGTGAGCCAGGTTGGGATCGGGGTGGCCGCCACCGAAGTCCTCTTTGGGTTTTCCATTGATGACGGTGCCGGGAGCCGCACCCAAGATTTCTTCCAGAATGCGTTTGGCGTAAGGGCCGGTTATTGCATGCATTGCATCGAAGCGCATCACAAACATGCCGGAGTTAAAAAGCTGGTGGATGCGTTTGAAGTCAAAAATCTCCTGCATCAGCTCCGCATAGTCGGTGACAGGGTCGATCACCTCAATGCTCATCTCGCCCAGGGTCTGGGTGCCTATGGTATCTAGGTCGATCTCCTCTCCATTGACGGTACGGTATTCACTGATTGCCTTGGTCGCCGCATAGATGGCTTCTGTTACTCCTTCCGGTGCAGGGCCACCGTTGGGCGTATTGAACTTGATGCCGAAATCCTCGTCCGGACCACCGGGGTTATGGCTGGCGGAAAGGATGATGCCACCATCAGTTTTGTATTTGCGGATCACGCAGGAGGCAGCGGGTGTGGAAAGCAGTCCACCCTGGCCGACAATGACCTTGCTGATTCCGTGGGCGGCGGCCATGCGTATGATAATCTGGCTTGCCTCCCGGTTGTAGTAGCGTCCGTCGCCCCCAAGGGCCAGGATGCCGCCTTTCAGATCCTGCTGGGTGTCGAAGATCGATTGGACGAAATTTTCCAGGTAGTGAGGTTGCTGGAATACCTTTACCTTTTTGCGGAGTCCGGAGGTGCCGGGGCGTTGATCGGAAAAAGGCTGGGTGTTGACGGTAGACATTTCCATCGTGATCTTCCCGTTGAATGACTGCTGAGGATCCCTATTCAACCACAGTCGAAGCCCTAATTAGAACCCCATCATATGGTTAAATGCATGTGCTGCTTGAAATCGGAACGGCCTGTCCCCACTTGTTATGCTGGATTTGTTAGAATTCGGCCGATTTTACTTAATTAACTGTGATATTCCTGCCGGAAGTTGGTGGGACACTTGAATATTGACTGCGATGGAGGTCGCTTTCACCCATGTCTGTTGAAGCACAAAAAGAGACCCTGGAATTCCAGGCGGAAGTCAGTCAGGTTTTAAACCTGGTTATACGATCTCTCTACAGCAACAAAGAGATCTTTCTGCGCGAATTGATCTCAAATGCCTCGGACGCGGCAGAGAAGCTGCGTTTCGAGTCGTTAACCGATGATGCACTCTTCGAAAACGATCCGGATCTGAAGATCCGCGTCACCTTCGATGAGGAGGCGGGAACACTTACCATCTCAGATAACGGTATCGGTATGAACCGGCATGAGGTGTCCGAGACCATTGGCACCATCGCCAGTTCCGGCACCAAGAAATTCTTCGAATCGATGACGGGCGATCAGAGTAAGGACAGCGAGATGATCGGCCAGTTTGGTGTCGGTTTCTACTCCGCCTTTATCGTTGCCGACAAGGTGACACTGGTTACCCGCCGCGCCGGTCTGGGTGAGGAGCACGGCGTGCGCTGGGAATCGGACGGACAGGGCGCCTACAGCATTGAAAACGTCGACAAACCAAGCCGGGGTACCGATGTGATCCTCCATCTGAATGAGGATGAGAAGGAGTTCCTGGCTGGCTACCGTCTGCGCGGCATCATCTCCAAATTCTCCGACCACATCTCCATGCCGGTGGAGATGGAAAAGGAGTTCAACGGTGAGGAGGAAGAGAAACCTGAGGCTCCTGAATTTGAACGGGTCAATACCGGTACTGCTTTGTGGATGCGCGCCAAATCCGAGATCACCGATGAGGAGTACAACGATTTCTACAAGCACGTCTCCCACGATTTCGAAGCGCCGCTGGCCCATGCCCATAACCGGGTGGAAGGAAATAACGAGTATTCCGCACTGCTATACATCCCGAGTCGCGCACCTTTCGATATGTGGGATCGGGATCAGAAACACGGGGTAAAACTCTTCGTGCGCCGTGTCTTCATCATGGACGAGGCGGAAAAACTGATGCCGCGCTATCTGCGCTTCGTCAAGGGAGTGGTCGATTCCGACGATCTGCCACTCAACGTCTCCCGCGAGATCCTGCAGCACAACCGCAAGATCGATACTATTCGCCAGGCCAACACCAAACGCGTGCTGGGTGTGCTGGAGAAGATGGCGAAAAACGATGCGGAAAAGTATCAGACTTTCTGGGATCAGTTCGGCAAGGTTATGAAAGAGGGACCCGCAGAGGACTTCGGCAGCAAAGATAAGATAGCTGCGCTGCTGCGTTTTGCCTCCACTCATAATGAAGGCGACGAGCAGAATGTCTCGCTGGATGATTACATCTCTCGCATGTCTGAGGAACAGGAGAAGATCTACTATATTACCGCTGAAAGCGCTGCTGCCGCACGTTTCAGTCCTCATCTGGAGGTCTTCAAGAAGAAGGGCATTGAAGTCCTGCTGCTCTCTGACCGGGTGGATGAGTGGTTGGTGTCCGGCCTTACCGAGTATGAAGGTAAGTCGTTACAGTCTGTGGCAAAGGGCGAACTCGACTTGGGTGACATGGATGACGAGGAAGAGAAGGCTTCTCAGGAGAAGCAGGCGGAGGAGCACAAAGGCCTGCTGGAAAAAATGAAGGATGTGCTCGGCGATGGTGTCAAAGAGGTGCGCATCAGCCACCGGCTTACCGACTCCCCTGCCTGTTTGGTAGTGGAAGACCACGACATGAGCGCCAACCTTGCCCGGGTACTCAAGTCCGTGGGTCAGGATGCGCCCGCCACCGCTCCAATCATAGAGATTAACCTGGAGCATCCGCTGGTGGAACGTCTGGAAAATGAAGATAATGAGGCCCGTTTCGGGGATCTGACCCAGGTTCTGTTCGATCAGGCGCAACTGGCAGAGGGGGGGCAGCTGGACGACCCGGCCGCTTTCGTACGGCGTCTGAATGGCCTGATGCTCAACCTGTCGGGTAAATAGCGTTCGTTAACACACAGTGGTAGTTCTGTAGGTCGGGTTAGATGCGCCGCGATTCAAGCTGGGATTTACCACTTGGCTTGGCGCGCATCGTAACCCGACCTATGTTCCGATATTTTTCATCAATCACCATAAGACCCGTATATCCACCCATTGATAGCCTCGAATAGTCGGCTGGGTGGTGCTGTGTCAGACTCCGTCCACCATAAACAAACACCAGATGGAGCTTCATCATGCGCGTGATTCTGTTAGGCGGCCCCGGCGCCGGCAAAGGTACCCAGGCTAACTACATCAAGGAGAAGTACGGTATTCCCCAGATCTCCACTGGCGATATGCTTCGTGCTCATGTCAAAGCGGGCTCCGAGCTGGGCGTGGCTGCCAAGAAGATCATGGATGAAGGCGGTCTCGTCTCCGATGACATCATCATGGGCATGGTAAAAGAACGCATCACCGAAGATGACTGCAAGGCAGGCTATCTGTTTGATGGTTTTCCCCGCACCATTCCTCAGGCGGAAGCTTTAAAGGCGGCAGGCGTGCCTATCGATGCCGTGGTGGAAATCGACGTGCCCGACGAAGAGATTGTCAAACGTATGGCCGGTCGTCGTGTGCATCTCGCATCCGGTCGTACCTACCATCTCGTCTACAATCCGCCGAAAGTTGAGGGCAAAGACGACGAAACCGGCGAAGATCTGATTCAGCGTGACGACGATCAGGAAGAGACCGTCAAAGCTCGTCTCAAGATCTATCATGATCAGACTGAACCGCTGATCGCCTTTTATGAAAAGGAAGATTGCAACTATGTGAAAATCAACGGCGTCGGTGGTGTCGATGATATTCGCGACCAGATTTTCACCGGTCTGGGCTGAAGAGACAGGCCGGGAAATAGAGAGCCGGGATCTCCCCGGCTTTTTTGTGGAAAAACCCAATCGAAGAACTAAAGTGATACCAGTCTGACAGACGGATGACTTTATTAGAACATCCTGATATTATTCTGGCGGATTTCACTGGATTTAAGAGGCTGCAACGTGGCTGTCGTAGAGCTGACCAAAGAAAATTTTGAAGAGACTATTTCCAATAACGATTTCGTGATTATCGATTTCTGGGCACCTTGGTGTGGTCCCTGCCGTTCCTTCGCACCGACCTATGAGGCGGTATCAGAGGATCATTCCGAGATCGTTTTTGCCAAGGTCAATACAGAGGATGAGCAGGAGCTGGCGATGCAGTTCCAGGTTCGTTCCATACCGACCCTGATGATTTTTCGCGATCAGATCATCATCTTTTCCCAGCCCGGTGCGCTGCCTGAGTCAGCTTTCAAGGAGCTGATTGGCCAAGCCGGTGGACTGGACATGGACGAGGTCCGTGCCCAGATCGAGGCGGAACAGAAGGGCGGGCAGAACGCCTGATCAATCCACTTAATAAAGAGAAAACCCCGGTAGTCCCGACTGCCGGGTTTTTTTTTATGGGGCATGCAGCTAAAATTCATATGCATTGATCACCAGTTTCAGGATCATGAGAGCACCTTACTACCCCTGGAGTATAAGAAGTCTGCTGAGTGGGCGGCCAACGGTGGGTGTGGTGATCGACCTCAGCGAGGAGAACTATCGTCTGCTGATGCGTATGGCCCCGGAACTGCACCTGATCAAAGGCGAGCTGCTCTCATGCCTTGACCACGGCATGGATCTGCATCTGGAGATCAAGGAGCAGACGCCATACACAACACTTCTCCATTTGACCTACTATTTTCCTCATGCCACCGGGCACTATCCCGACCCTGACGCAATGTTGCGTGTCTATCACGATTCAAGACAGGTGGATGTGATCGATATTCGCCAGTCAGCACTGCCTCTCAAACGCTGGGGTGACAACCCAACGCTCGAACAGCGTTGGAAAATCAATCTCTTTCTCTCTAAATGGCTGGCTTATTGTGTGCTGCAGGGACACAGTTTCAACCCGGGAGGGGCCGAGTTTTCCGGTATCCATGCCTTCGAAGCACTGTAGGCAATAACATTGTTTCTCAACGGTTAACAACACTGTAGAATTCCCGGGTGCTTCGGCAAGGGTGAATGCAAATGCGGGACGCAGCTTTTCAGTGTTTATGGGGAATCTATGATTCGGGTATTGCTGGTTGACGATCATGAGTTGGTGCGAACCGGTGTCAAGGGTATTCTCGAACGTGCCTCTGATATTGAAGTCGTGGCAGAGGCAGCCAACGGTGAAGATGCGTTGCAGATGGTCCAACAGGCCTCTCCCAATGTCGTTTTGATGGATGTGAACATGCCGGGCATCGGTGGAATCGAGGCGACCCGGCGTATCCTGCGTATCAATCCTGCCCTGAAAGTCATAGCATTGACCGTACTCGATGACGATCCATTTCCTGCCCGGCTAAACGAGGTTGGGGCCGCAGGATACCTTACAAAAGGTTGTCCGGCGGACGAGATGATCAAAGCAATCCGCACCGTCCACCGGGGCGAACCCTATGTATCGTCGGAGATGGCGAGAAAACATATTCTCACCGATTGGAAGCGTCAGTCCGCAACGCCTTTCCAGGAACTCTCGTCACGGGAGATGCAGGTCATGCTGCTGATCCTGGAGGGTCAACGCAATCAGGAGATCTCAGACGGGCTTTGCCTGAGTCCGAAAACCGTCAGTACCTACCGTCAGCGCATCTACGAGAAACTCGGTGTGCGTAACGATGTGGAACTGACCCGTCTCGCCTATCGTTACGGTATCCTCAACGACAACGGTCAGAGCTGATGCCGTTCAATCTGGAGTGCCGCCTCTGCCCGAGGCTGGCGACCTTTCTCGATCAAGTCAAAGCCGACTACCCAGCCTATCATGCACGTCCGGTAGCCCCGTTTGGCGCCTCTGACGCCCAGCTGCTCATCGTTGGACTTGCGCCAGGTATGCACGGGGCGAATGCAACCGGCCGTCCATTTACCGGTGACCATGCCGGCATCCTGCTCTATGAAACGCTGCACAGGTTCGGTTTCGCCAGCGCCCCGGAATCCCGCGCTGCGGATGATGGACTGACGCTGCACAACTGCCGCATCACCAACGCGGTGAAGTGCCTGCCGCCGCAGAACAAACCCGTGGGTGCGGAGATCAACGCCTGCAACGACTTTCTTCGGGAGGAGTTGCAGATGCTTGTCGGGAACAGTGTGATCCTTGCGCTCGGTTCCATTGCCCATAAGGCGGTAGTGAAGGCCTGCGATGGCAGGCAGAAGGACTATCTTTTTGGGCATGCCGCCGAGCATCAACTACCCAACGGGTTGCGGCTGCTCGATTCCTACCACTGCAGCCGTTACAACACCCAGACCAAACGCCTTACCACCAAGATGTTTCAAGACGTCTTCGCCCGCGCAAGAGGCCTGCTCTAACCCGGTATACTACGCCGCATGAGTGAGACACCGTCTAACCCCGGCTTTGATGCCAAGACTTTTCTCTCGACACTGACCACCCGTCCCGGTGTCTACCGGATGTTGGGCCAGGATGACAAGCTCCTTTATGTCGGCAAAGCGAAGAACCTGAAAAAGCGGGTCAGCAGCTACTTCAGCCGCTCTCTGAACCGGCGTATCCAGCTGATGGTCTCCCAGATCGAGGGCATCGAGGTGGTGGTGACCCATACTGAAGCGGAAGCGTTGATCCTGGAAAACAACCTGATCAAGTCGCTGAAGCCCAAATACAACATTCTGCTGCGGGACGACAAGAGCTATCCCTACATCCATCTCTCCACTGATCAGAAGTTTCCCCGTCTGAGCTTTCGGCGTGGTGCCCGCGTGGGTAAGGGGCGCTATTTTGGTCCCTATCCCAGCGCCGGTTCGACCCGCGAAACACTGCAGATTCTGCAAAAACTCTTCTCCGTGCGTCAGTGCGAAGAGAGTTTCTTCCGCAATCGCTCCCGGCCCTGCCTGCAGTATCAGATCAAACGGTGTGATGCCCCCTGCGTCGATCTGGTCGATGAAGAGACCTACGCCAGAGATGTGCGACATGCGGTGCTTTTTCTGGAAGGCAAGGCCAACCGTGTGATCGACGAATTGGTGGAGCGCATGGAGTCAGCTTCACAGTCACAGGCGTTTGAAAAAGCGGCGATCTACCGGGATCAGATCAAACGGCTGCGGCGTATTCAGGAGCGCCAGTATGTCAGCGGGGAGGGCGGTGATCTAGATATCGTGGCGGTCTCCCTGGCAGGAAGCAGTGCCTGTGTGCAGGTCTTTTTTATCCGCTCGGGACGCAATCTGGGCAATAAGAGTTTCTATCCCGGGATACCATCCGGGGCCAATGAGGCCAGTGTGCTGTCGGCGTTTGTTTCTCAATACTATCTCGACAAGCCGGTGCCTTCCGAGATTATCCTCAATAAAGAACCAACGGACAGGATCCTGCTGCAAGAGGTGTTAAGTAATCAGTCGGGACACAAAGTGCGTATCAGTAGCCGGGTCAGAGGAGAGCGGGTTCGCTGGCTCAGGATGGCCGAAGGCAATGCGGCGCTGGCGCTCAAGGCCCGGTTAGCCAGCCGTATCGATATGGAGGGACGGCTGGAAGCACTGCAACAGGCACTGGATCTGCCGGAAGTGCCTGCTCGCATGGAGTGTTTCGACATCAGCCATACCCGAGGTGAACTGACTGTGGCCTCCTGCGTGGTGTTCAACGAGCAGGGGCCGCTGAAGTCCGACTATCGTCGTTTCAATATTGAGGGGGTCACACCGGGAGACGACTATGCTGCCATGCAGCAGGCGCTGGAACGCCGTTACACCCGTATCAAAAAAGGTGAGGTGCCGCTACCGGATATCCTCTTCATTGACGGCGGCAGGGGGCAGATCAGCGTAGTGGAGGAGAGTCTGCGGGAGTTGGGGGTTTCCGGATTGACTCTGGTGGGCGTGGCCAAGGGACCGGATCGAAAAGCAGGAATGGAGCAGCTCTTCTTGTTAGGCAGCAGTACGCCGATTATACTGCCTGCGGACTCCCCCGCGCTGCATCTGGTTCAGCAGATTCGGGACGAGGCCCACCGCTTCGCCATCACCGCTCATCGACAGCGTCGAGAGCGTAAACGCAGAACCTCGGTGTTGGAGGAGATCCCCGGCATCGGCCCCAAGCGGCGCCAAAGGCTACTGAGACAGTTCGGTGGTCTGCAGGAGCTTGCCCGGGCCGGCATTGAGGATATATCGCGGGTGGAAGGCGTCAGCCAGAAGCTTGCAGAACAGATTTACCAGACCTTTCATGGAGAAGATTAATATGTGGAACATCCCCAATCTTCTCACTTTGCTGCGGATCGTACTGATACCGGTCTTTGTGCTGATTTTCTATCTGCCGGTTGAGTGGGCGCGGATAGGCTGCGCTGCTGTTTTTGCTCTGGCAGCAGTTACAGACTGGCTGGATGGATTTCTGGCCCGTCGCTGGGGACAGGTGTCACCCTTTGGAGCATTTCTTGATCCGGTCGCCGACAAGCTGATGGTAGCCGTTGCCCTGTTATTGCTGGTGCAGTCGGAACCAACCCCATGGCTGGCGCTTCCCGCCGCCATCATTATCGGACGAGAGATCACCATATCGGCCCTGCGGGAGTGGATGGCCGCACTGGGGGCTCGAGCTCAGGTGGCGGTGTCAGCCATCGGAAAATTCAAAACTGCGGCTCAGATGCTGGCTATTCTGCTGCTGATTATTCAGCAAGACTTATGGGGATTGCCGATCCATACAGTCGGTTTTGTTCTGCTCTATATCTCGGCGATTCTGACGCTCTGGTCGATGGTCATCTACCTGCGTGCAGCCTGGCCAAGTCTGATGGGCAAGATTGTGGTTGAGGGTGAATTGGAAAAAGAGTGAGCAACCAGCTTATTCCACCCCATCCTGAAATGTAGGCTGGATCAAGCGTAATGGTTCCGGCATACGCTGTTTGTTCGTAGCGTGTTTTGCCTGATCCGCTGTGCTTGATCAGGCTTACGCGTAGTTGGTATTTCCTGGTGGATAATTTCACCTGGGAGGCTGTCGGGTTTTTCCGTTTGATGCGAAAATCTCTGGGGGCGAATCAAATCAGTTTATCGAACGAGGCGAATAGTGGACCTATTTAACGAGTTCGATAAGCTGAGTTGATCGTCATCCAGGGATTTGCAGCCAAACAGTGTTAAACCCGACAGTCTCCTAAACTAAGGGTATGCCAACCAGCCGCAGGGTCTTTTTCGCCATCCTGATTCTGGGCGCCTATTCCCAGATCGTGCAGGCTCTTCTGATCAGGGAGGGGCTGGTGGTCTTCTACGGCAACGAAGTCAGTCTGGGCGCCTTCTTTGGCAGCTGGCTCTTCTGGTTGGCGCTGGGTTCCCTGCTGGTGGTGCGTTGGCGGGAACGGCCTATGGTGCAGGATCCTCTACCCTGGATCAGCCGTCTGTTGCTACTGCTACCTTTGGTACTGATCCTGCAGGTGTTGATGCTGCGTACTGTGCGTCTGCTGTTGGATGTCTCCGCCAGCGAATTCGTACCACTGGGGGAGCTCTTTCTCTCCCTCTTTCTGATCGTTGCCCCCGGCGGCCTGCTGTTGGGTTTCGCCTTTCCGCTGGCCTGCAAGGCCTTGCGGGATTTTGCCGGTGGTGGGGAGAATCAGGAAAACGTCAGGGATATATCCCGGCTCTACATTGCAGATGCACTGGGGGCTCTGCTGGGTGGGGTGCTCTTCACCTTTGTCTTTATACAGTGGTTGGGAATCACCGGTACGCTCGGGGTGACTACCCTGTTGCTGGCGGTTACAGCGTTAAAATTAAAACGCTGCAACGCCGGATCACGTCGGCCAGCTATCCTGCTGGCAGTTCTTGGTGTAATCATTGCTTTACCTGTCGTCAGTCCCTGGCTCGACCGGCATATGGAGACCCTGCGTTTTTCCACCTTGCAGCCGGGCCTGGAGTTGTTCGATACGACGGAGACTCGCTATGGGCATTTGGCTATAGCGGGCTTTGGCGAACAGACGACGCTGGTGAATAACGGCCAAGTAACAGAGAGTTTTCCCTTGCCGCTAGAGATTCGTCAGCAGGCTGCCTATCTTATGTCCCAGGCGGCAGGTGCAAAACGGATACTACTGCTCGGCGGATTTGCCAGTGGCCTAGCGGTGGAGCTGTTGCACTATCCGGTCACCCGAATCGACGTGGTGGAGGAGGATGAGCAGGCCTTCCGGAAAGTCATGCCCTTTCTGCCGGAGCAGAGCCGCAAGGCACTGGCCGATCCCCGTGTCCAACTTCACTTCATGGATGGTCGACGCTATATCAACAGCCTGTCGGCGGCCGAAAACTACAATCTGGTGCTGGTGCTTAATGCGACGCCTTCCAGCGCCTACAGCAACCGCTATTTCACCTCGGAGTTCTATCAGGGTGTGCGGCATCAACTCGGGCCGGACGGGGTGTTTTGCACCCGCGTGAGCGGTGCATCCAACTATCTCGGGCGCACAGTTCGCAGTTTCAGTGGATCGGTCTTTCGCACGCTGCGGGAGGTGCTGCCAAATATCGCGGTCGCACCCGGTGACAACTATCTCTTCTGTGCTTCCACCACTGCCGGACGGGTGACCGAATCGGCATCGGAGCTGGAATCGCGTTACCTTGATATTCCGCTCGAAGATCATCGGTTTCCGGCGAAAGTCTTCTACACGATCCTGCCGGATGATGAGGTGCGTTTTGTGCGGGATCAGCTGGAGCAGCCCGGTAGCGAGCGCAACAGCGATGCACAGCCTGTTACCTACTACCTGAACATGCTGTTATGGGGCCAGTTCAGTGCCTCTGGCTTTGCCGACTGGATGGAGCAACTGCGCGGCGTGGGAATCTGGGCTTATCTGCTGCCGATGTTGCTGTTTCTTCTGCTATGGCTGCTCCGCGCCTCACTTGAGGCTGGTCAACGCAGCAGTCGTCTGCGCAAGGTATCCATGCAAATCCTTTTCGTACTCGGACTGGTCGCGATGGCCGCCCAGCTTGCCGTGCTGTTCAGTTACCAGTCCCATGTCGGCTTTATGTTTGAGCGGGTGGCCCTGCTCAATGGGCTTTTTATGACAGGTCTTGCGTTAGGGGCAGGGGCGGGCAGTCTGTTGGCTCGTATCGATCGTCCTGCCCTCCGCCTGGGGATCGTGCTGATACTGGTGACCGCCGTTCTGGTTGTGCTACCTCATCTGTTGAATTGGCTTGGTCAGTTGGCGATTGGCTGGCAGGAGTGGGGCTACCCCCTGATCTCGCTGCTGTTGGGCCTGCTGGTGGGTACAGGATTTCCGCTGGGAGTGAAGATCACCGAGTTGGAGCAGGCGGTGGTGGTGCGTAGTAGTGGCATTAACCAGGCGGCGGATAATCTGGGTGGTGCTGTTGGCGGATTGGTGACAGGGGCTTTGATGGTGCCACTGCTTGGTATTGAATGGAGCAGCTATCTGCTGGCGATATTCACCCTATTGATGCTTCTACCTTTGCTGTTTACAGCATTAGTGCCACAAGGAATGTCGCCACTACACCTCAGGGGCAGACACGCCTTTCCCTGGCCCAATCTGGGATGGGGGCTGGTTTTTCTCGTGTTGCTGAGTCTTGCCTGGGCACAGTATCAGCAGGTCATAAAACCTGCGCCTCAACTCCACTTCAGCGATCAATTGCTGGCAGCAGTCAGTGAATCAAGTGTATTTGAACTGAAGGAAATGCCATTCATTCACTATATTGGCTCGGCTCCAGATGGTCAGGCAGATACTGTCTCTCTGGCTTCAATGGCAGCAGCGCCGGATGTGTTGGGATTTGCAGGACCGCTCAATCTGTTGCTCTCCGTGGATGCAATGGGGCGATTACGGGGTGTGCGTTATATCGATTCCAATGAGACCCCCTCCTATATTTCCGGCATCGATGGTTGGCTTACCAGTCTTGCAGGGACAGATCTCTCGGCTGAATCATTATCACTTTCCCGTGTTGATGCCCTCACCGGAGCAACCGTCAGCAGTGAGGCGGCATTGGCATCGATCAACCAGGCGGCTCATGTGGCAGGGCAAACCGCGTTCGGCAAAAGTTTTGCTCAAGTCGTATCACAAGAGGAGGCACAATCTGCTTGGTACTCTCCTGCGATTATGGTGACTGTGGGACTATTGCTGCTGTTTTTTCCCGTTTATCTTTCAGGCAGTGAAAACGGCAGATTAATCTATCAGTTCGCTGCCTTGATGGTTCTTGGGTTTTGGCTCAACAGTCAGGTGACTGAGGTGGATCTGGTCAACTTGGGCCTGGGTTTTTTCGCCTCTGTTGCCGATAATCCGCAACACTGGCTGTTGATAGGATTTGCGCTTGTTACGACAGTGATGTTTGGTCCTGTTTGGTGCGGCTATCTCTGTCCGTTCGGGGCATTGCAGGAGTTTGTCTCCCGAATCGGGCATCGGCTGGGCTTGCGCAGCTATGCCAGCCGCCCGTTGGATTCCCGGCTGCGGTTTTTGAAGTACCTGCTGCTCGGCTTGCTGTTGATTGTGGTATGGGGTAGCGGTGATTCATCCTGGGCGCTATTCGATCCGATGCAGTATGTATTCGGTGAGCACTGGCCAGAATGGATGCTTGGAATACTGCTGTTGGTCATGCTGGGGGCGCTTTTTCACTACCGCTTTTGGTGTCGTTATCTCTGCCCGCTGGGGGCGTTTTTGGCCTTCGGTAATAAATTTGCCCTGTTGCAGCGACTGGCGCCGGAGCGCCGTTTCAACCATTGTGACCTCGGGGTGCGGGAAACCTTCGACATCGACTGTATCCGTTGTAACCGCTGTCTTACCGGTAGGGATACCCATCTCAAGCCCCGTGGATTTGGGAAGGAGAGATAGCGGTAACCGGGTAAAACACAGGCCACTGGTTTCTGTCTAAACTGTTAGAAGAAAGCGGGAAATTTAGGCCATGATTTCCATGTTACAAGCGATCCGGCATTGGCATAGCAGTGATTACAGACTCATCGGGCTGTTGAGCCTGACGTTGGTCGTGATCGCGTTGTTTTTGGTCGGGCAGCAAGAGGGGGAGATGACTGGCTCAAGCTGGCGGCGTATCGATATGGAAATCTTCCAAGAAAGACTGGATAGCGGCAAGTTGAGTGCTCATGAAGCTGAGTGGTTCCATGTCGCCAAACCAGCGGAGTTGCAGCTACCCAAGCACGGAGGAACGCCATGAGAGAGGTGGTTTGCGAACTCTGTCCGCGCAAGTGTGTGATCCCCGAAGGAGGGGCTGGTGACTGCCGGGTGCGGGTCAATGTTGGTGGCAAACTGCTGGCTTCCACCTACGGACGGCCCTCCGCGATGCATATCGACCCGATGGAGAAGAAACCGCTCTACCATTTTCATCCCGGTTCACCCGTGTTTTCCATTGCGACGGCAGGCTGCAACCTGCACTGCCTTAACTGCCAGAACTGGCAACTTTCCCAAAGCGGTGGGGAGGAGATAGAGGAGATCTTCAACGCTGACCCCGTGGATCTCATCGACCTGGCCAGAGATCAGGGCTGCGAAAGCATCGCCTATACTTACTCCGATCCGGTGGTCTTCTACGAATATGTCTATGACAGCAGTATCCTGGCTCATGAGGCCGGGATGAAGAATGTGTTCATCACTGCCGGCTATATCAACACTGAGCCTCTACGCCGTCTCTGTAAAGTGATCGACGCCACTAACACCGATCTGAAGGCCTTCGACGACGGCTTCTACCGCAAAACAACCGGGGCAACGCTGCAGCCGGTATTGGATGCCCTGGTGACGTTTCGGGAGGAGGAGGTCTGGCTGGAGGTGACCAACCTGCTTATCCCGACGCTGAACGATGATCTCTCCATGATCCGGCGCATGGCGAAGTGGATCAGGCGTGAGCTGGGAGAAGGCACTCCCCTCCATTTCAGCCGCTTTCATCCCATGTACCGGATGCGCAACCTGCCGCCGACGCCGGGAGAGACCCTGGATCGTGCGCGTCAGGAGGCGATGGATGCGGGATTGGAATATGTTTATATCGGCAATATCTCAGGGCATAAAGGTAATTCAACCTACTGTCCGGTCGATGGCACTCTATTGATCAAGAGAGAGGGTTTCATGATCAGTGAATACAAACTGACCAGCGACGGTCGTTGTCCGACCTGCAATGAGCCGGTTCCGGGAGTCTGGTAATGAGGATGAGGGAGGTGTGGAGACGCAACGGGCACTCTCGCAGGCGTTTTCTGGGAGTACTGGGCGGTATGATTGCAGGAGTGATGGCCCTCCCTTGGGCGGTAGGAAGCACGCGGGAGGAGAAAATGGCCATGCGTGAAGCGGACTACTATCGGCCCAGGGGAGAGGACGAATAGAGGAGAGAAGAATGAGACTCGGTCGATTTCAGCGATGGGTAATTTCCGCGCTTTTGCTGGCGGGGCTGTTGCTGATATCCCAGTCCCTTGCGGGTGAAAAGATCAGGGAGAGTGTGCTTGCAGGCTCCTGGTATCCGGTGAATCCGCTACAGCTGTCCAAGGTTGTGGACGGCTTTCTGGATGATCCTTCCGATGCCCAGTCCAAGGCGAAAAATCCTCTCCGGGCGCTGATCGTTCCCCATGCCGGTTATATGTACAGCGGGCCAACCGCAGCCAAAGCCTTCAAGTTGGTGCGAGGCATGGATTACAAACGGGTTCTGTTGCTGGCGCCCAGCCACTACAGCGCCTTCAAAGGACTCTCTATTGCAGATGTAGCTGCCTACCAGACTCCGCTAGGCTCAGTGCCGCTTGACCATGTTGCAGTACAGCAGTTGCGCAAATCGCCTCTTGTCAGTGCAGATGCAAAGGCACACAAACGGGAACACAGCATCGAAATTGAACTGCCGTTACTGCAGCGTGTACTGGAGCCGGGTTGGAAACTGGTGCCGGTACTTGTGGGGCAGATGGACGATGAGGCCTACCCGCAGGCAGCAAAACTGCTGCGTGAACTGGCGGATGAGCAGACTCTGGTGGTGGTTTCCAGCGACTTCGCCCACTATGGCAAACGGTTTGGCTATACGCCGTTTCCGTTGAATGATGAGACGCCTGCAAATATCCAGCAACTTGATGGGGGGGCGATTGAGCGGATAGTGGCGAGGGATGCAAAGGGGTTTCTTGACTATCAACAGCGCACCGGAATCACCATCTGTGGGTTTCGTCCCATTGCACTGCTGTTGCACATGTTGCCAGTCTCGGCGGAACTGGAGCCACTGGCCTATAAGACCAGTGGCCAACTGACAGGCAACTATGAAAATTCGGTCAGCTACGTGGTGATTGCAGTGAATGTTCCGACAGCAATCGCTGGCAGCCAGGGTTCAGTCAGGCGTCTGGGCAGTGAGCAGCTCAAGAGATTGCACCAGATTGCAGTGGCCGGAATCAGGCGTGCGGTACTGGATGACAAGCATGAAGGTGAGCAGTTGCTGCGCAATCTGCCACCGGAGCTTGAGCGACCTTCAGGGGCGTTTGTGACCCTTAAAAAGGACGGTATGTTGCGTGGTTGTATTGGCTATATTCGACCACGCGACCCACTCTTCCAGGCAGTGTTGAATAATGGCGGCAATGCAGCGGTACGGGATCGCCGCTTTCCGCCGGTAACCCCGGAAGAGTTGGAGGGGCTTGAGATCGAGGTGAGTGTATTGACACCTCCGCGTCCCATTGCCCACTTCGAAGCTTTCAAAGTGGGCCAACAGGGTATTATTTTTAAAAAACAGGGGCGCAGTGCAGTTTTTCTTCCGGAGGTTGCGGTGGAGCAGGGCTGGAATCGGGAGCAGACGTTGACCTATCTGGCGAGAAAGGCGGGATTGTCCGCTGATGCCTGGAAAGATGGGGCAGAGTTTGAAGTGTTCTACAGTGAGAAGTATGCAGCACCTTTTGGCTCTAGCCATGAGGCTGCAAAGGAGTAAGAGATGAAACGGTTACTGACAATGTTGAGTTTGGCTGTGTTGCTGAGTCTTGCCTTCCTGGCGAATGCCCAGCCGCTCTATGGATATCCGGGATACATGGGATCACCTTACCAAACGTCCAGTTTTCGCCATTTTCAACGGTTGAGAGTCGAGAAAAGCAGGAGTGAAGCGGGGTATGTGGTAAGGATCCATACCGAAAACATCGATCCCCAAGCGGTTCAGGTGAATGTGAAGGGAAGATTCCTGGTGATCAGTAATGATACCAGCCAGGAGGCAGAACGGAGCAATGAGCGGGGTAGCTACAGTTACAGTCGCAGTTCGAGCAGTTTCAGTCAACGTATTTCGATTCCCAGGGATGCAGATGTGGAGAATATGAAACGGGTTGAAAGTGAGAGCCTGGTTACTATTACCCTGCCGGTGCGTGAGGGTTTTCGTTACTGATTTCGCCATATGGAGAGGGAGTGGACCTTAAATCCTTGTTTTCTATTGTGTAGAGGGATAAAGGGTTGACAGTAGCACCTGTGTCGTTAAAATACGCCTCGTTCTTAAGTGACGCGGGAATAGCTCAGCTGGTAGAGCACAACCTTGCCAAGGTTGGGGTCGCGAGTTCGAATCTCGTTTCCCGCTCCAATTTTAAAGAGCCTCGGCTAAACCGAGGCTTTTTTGTTTCAAGATCTACGCCTCAATGGTGGTAGAATCTGAGCCTCTCATAGGCTGAGTGGCAGAGTGGTTATGCAGCGGCCTGCAAAGCCGTGGACCTCGGTTCGATTCCGGGCTCAGCCTCCATTTTATTGTTCTATTAATCAATAGAATATAGTCATTATCTCCATATCACTTTAAGCGAAAATCGGCATTTTTTGTCACAAAAACCACTCCTGCCACTCGAAAAACCAAAAGAAGACACTCGTGTAACGGACAGAAAAGCCGTGGACGGCAGTTTTTCACTCCATTTTCTTGTATTTCTCTGCTGGAAATTCAACGTCAAGTTCTGGCACTGAAACTCGTCAATCCATACTACTGATACAAGAGCCTCTGCGGGGTGGGGGCGGCCTGTGTCGTTGACTTATACGGCTAATCGAGGAAAGTCCTGCTATCCTCTTCTCGGTATCCCATTAAGCGATAGCCGACACGTCGTTTTTCATACATTCTTGCGAGCATTGGCACCTTGCCATCAACGTAGTCGACAATACGCACTTCGCGCTTACCAGGATGCAACCTGTGCAGTCGCCCAGCATATTGCACGAGTGTGCCTTTCCACGAAACCGGTAGCGAAAGAAACAGGGTATCCAGGCGTGCATCGTCGAATCCTTCTCCGATGTACCTTCCGGTTGCCAGCAGGAGGCGCTCCTCTTCCATTGGAATAGAAGCGAGTTGTTCCTGGACTTTGCGCCGTTCTTTTGCTGATTGTCCTCCCTGCAGAACGACGATATGCCGGACAAAGCCCTTTAACCGTTGATGGAGATCCTCAAGGTGGTTTTTGCGTTCCGTCAGCAGAATCGGTGATCGACCTTCTTCCATAGCCAGCAGCACATCATCAATGATCCGCTCGTTGCGCTTTTCATCGGCTATCAACAGGCTGTAGAGTTCCTGAATGGTTATATCGGATGCCTGCATGGGTGGCCCAAAGCCGGTTTCCCTAACTACAAGTCGATGTTCGAAGGGGCGTTGCGCTAACTGACTACGTGGATCGACCCTGAATCGAATCGGTCCGATCTGCATATGGGTGATGGGCTGGTGTCCGTCGCGGCGCTGCGGTGTAGCGGTCAGCCCGACAACGTATTGTGCCTTTATCTCGGAGAGGACTCGTTCGAACGAAACAGCTGGCAGATGGTGGCATTCATCGATGATAACCTGCCCATACTTGGCCACGATGTCGTCCATGGTGTCTTTTCGGGACAGGCTCTGAATCATGGCCACGTCGACTTGCCCTGTCAGCTTGCGTTTCCCGCCACCAATCTGACCGATTGATTTTGCATCACGGTCAAGAAAGATGCCGATCTGTGATCTCCATTGTTCCAACAGCGGCTGTCTATGCACCAGGATCAAGGTGCTGCACATTCGCGCAGCGATCAGGTAGGTTCCAAGGACGGTTTTCCCAAAACCAGGTGGCGCCACGATCACGCCGTTGTCGTGCTCGAGTATGGCTTTCGCTGCATGGTGCTGGGCATCGGTCAATTCACCGAAGAAGCTAACATCCACGGGATCGCCGAGGATTCTCAGATCTTCCACCTCAAGGTGGCTTTTGTATTCCTGGAGCAATGCCCGTACGTCGTCGAGACACCCTCGCGGCAGACTGATGTGCTTTCCATGATCTTCAGCGCAGGAGATTACGCGGGGAGTCAGTGCCGTGGAAAGTCGAAGATTTTGTTTCTTGTAGAATTCTGGATTCTGGAATGCGGCAAACCGTTGAATCTGATTGATCAAAGGCGACGGTAGGCCGGCTTTCTCGATGTAAAAACGTTGGGATAAAATACCTCGCACCTGATGTGGAACGGGGTCGGTGATCGGAATGTGCTTTGGTTTTCGGGAGGGCGGCCTCAACCACGGGCTGGCATCAACATCATCTTCCTCGGTAATGGAAATCTGGAGACCAGTCACCTGGCCACAGGTTGTGGCTTCCATGGCGATCTTTTCAACCTTCTCTACCTGAATCGGAACCAGCGATGCGAGGAATTCCCACTGATCTGGAAATGGCTCCAGCTCGTCATTCAGAAAGAGGGTATTGTCTTTCTGTCGCGGGTGATATTGAAGCGGGAGAGCGATGAGATTGCCGAAGCCACCATTGGGTAAGGTATCCTGGTTTGGGAAAAGCCGGTCATAGGATGCCATGCTGAGTTGATGTCGTCTGGCCATGGTTTCCGTAATAAAATAGCTGCCCATCTTCCTTGCTGTCGCTGCGGAAACCAGATTGCTGAAAAAGAACCAGACGTGTGCACCATTCCCAGAACGGGAACGCTCAATGGCATAAGGAACGTCTGCTCGCCGACAGGTTTCCGTAAAAGCCATAACGTCTTCACGCCAAGCTGCTTTGTCAAAATCGGCTGCGATAAACCGGCAGGTATCGTCCTTCAGCATAGGGTATACACCAATGATGTGACGTCCCTGGAGATGGTCCAGAATCACCTCGGTTGTTACCGGCAGGAAGGCCTGATTGGAGCACTCACCGCATTTTACCCGGGGCTTCTCACATACTCCGCGAATCCACTCATTCGAACAGGCAGGCGAATAGCCCTTCTTGCCCGTTTTTTGGTTCTGCCACAATTTTGGATACACATCCTCTCGGCCTTGAAAGAGGCGGAGAAAAAGGGTGACCTTCTCGTCTGGTGTTAGGCTTGTCGTTGTAAAAACGGGAACTTCTGCTGGATGTTTTGGTTTGTGCGTTGTTTCGTCGTCACCTAGTGCCAGGCATTCCCTCAGTGATTTGAGTGTTGTCTCAGATTCTTCTTGCTGCTTTCGGAGAAGGGTAATTTGCTGTTCGACTTCGGCGATTTTTCGAAGAATGACTTCGCGATCAGAAATCTCCATAGTCAGGTCCAATTCAGATGTTCAGTCGGTCGCTCCAACACAACTTAGATTTTCCACGGGCCACCGGGCTGCCACTGCCCGGTGAAGGTTTGGTTATCTTCCAGAGCCTGTGTTGGCTGCATAAGAAATTTTTCAAGCAGATAGCAGACCTCCTCAATTGATGGGGGAGTGGAGGTGGAAAGCAGTATTCCTTTACTTAGAAACGCATTCCACTGCTGGTTTTTCTGCTTGTCACCGTAGAATGTTGAACTAAGGCCGGATGGTGTTTGTTTCGGTAAGGGCGTTTGGCGACGTGCAAAGGTGTTACGGACGGCTTCGGATAACGTGAGCCCGTCAAACTCAAACTGATGAGCAATTATCCAAAGGTCATAGAAGTCCTTCATCCGGCTGTTTGCCATACCCAGGTTGACCAGAACTTGGTATTTTTCGGCCACCACAGTTTCCCGCGGGTAGACCCTCAAGCGAGGCGTCGGATATTCCAGTAGTGTGGGATACTCAACCTCTTCCGGTTCAGGCGTTACGGCGTCGCCGAACCCAATATCAGCCTGGATTGGGATGCGGGCACCGGCCAGCTCACCGAGCAGTACCACGCGTGTGCCACCGTATTCAGTCGCATCGCGGATCGATTCAACACTAACGCTGTCAGCAAGGAATACCAAACCGTCATCCTCAACAGGTATGTCGCATAAATTGCGAAAGATTTCTCGTAGTGCCGCTTCTCCGCTGTCGCCGAATCCGAGGAAGTCTACATCGCGGGTTGGGCGATGCATCTGGTCGTCCCACAGGGTGAAAAGCATTGCGCCCTTCAGTATGAAGCGATTGCGGTACTCCGATTGGCTCAGCCGGTACAAAAATCGTTCCAGCCCATAGCGGGTCAGGATCAACTGGAACTCCTCACCTCGCTGCCTTGCCAGTTCGAGCAACCGGTCCCGCACCGAGGCCGCGGTGTTTCTCCCCCGTTTACCCATCATGTTGCAAGCGATTCCAGATAGGGCCGCATGACGTTCTGAACACGGCAAACCTTAGCGTATTGCCAGAGGTCATCCATGGTGCAGCGCCGCGATCGCCAGCATTCCCTGAGTGCCTCAATGGAAACATCCAGCCCAATTTTATTTCGATACTTGAAGCAATCGGCCACAGTCTTTGCTGGTGTGAATACAGGCACGATTACACCCTCGATCCGGTGCTCCTCCACGCCAGCATTGAGCGCTGCCGAAGAGAAATGGACAATACGTAGAGGAGGGTACTCCACACGCGGCCGCCAAGCCTTCTCGCCAATGGCCAGCCAGACTTCGAAGGGCGACTGTGTAGTGAGCTCGTGAAAACGCAGAGCGGACAGGAGGCAGATCACTCCTTTCGGTACTCGTTTGCAGGCCTCGGCCAGAGAGCGGTGTTCGCTCACGTTGGTACCGGGAAGCACGTAGAGCCCCCGACCGATTCGTTGCAGCTTACCAGCTGCGTGGAGTCTACTGAGATAGATCCGTGGGATGCCGTAAGGTTCGAGGTCCCGGGGACGCAGAACCCCTTCCTTCTGTACCAGTTCCAGCACCTTGTCTGTCTGTGTCGTTTGAGTCATTAAGTATGAATGTTACATTACATAGGAAAAAATATACAAAGCCCGAGGAATTGTAATACAAGCTGGTAAAAAGAACGGATGTGGTCATCGGTGTAGTTTTTAGGAGTTAAAGTTCAACTACTCTTTCCATGCCTTGCTTTGAATATCATACGAGGGGGATACTTCTCTCCGGTGTTAACGCAGAGGCGTTCAGTGGAACAGGGTTTTTTGCATTATGCTTGATGCGTTTGAAAGACTGGGTTCCATGGCATTTTATTACAGGGGTTTTTCCGATCTTCTCTTCATAGAGTTCGTGGATCCACTGTTTAACCGGTAACTTCCACTGTTGAGTCGGGGAAGGGATGTTTTTGATCAGGGAGCGGGGGTTGAGGCCCAGTTCCCTGGCCATACGGATATCCTCCCGGCTGAGGCGGAAGCGTCGTTTGGCCTAGACCCACTGCCGATCCTTGTTAGAACTCTGTCGTTTCGATTTTGCCACGGGTGTTTTTTCCGGAAAATACTGAGTGTCAGTCTTGTTTAGTCTACGCCAAGGCAGAAGCCGCCTGCGAAAGAAGCTCGTCGCTTTGTCTGATAAGTTTATCCGCTTGAGCTTCATCCATCTCTGGTTGATCCTTCCGCAGATTGGCGACTAGGGACAAAGTTTCGGCTGGCAGCAGGTTCGCCTGTACCAGCGTTGACTCGATCAGTTTCTGGGCTGGCGTTTTTTCAGTGTCGTGACCCCGCCAAAAGAGTAGGGCGTGCAAGGCCGTCTCAACGGCATCACGCATCGGGACGAGTGCCTCTGTTGAAAAACCGCCTTCGGTGAGCACTTTCGCCATTCGCCGTTTATGTTCACTCTGGGTCAGGCGGTTGCGGGCCTCGGTCAGTCGTTTTGATTGTTCGTCATCTTTTGGTTTATCCGCGGCTGGGGCGCGGTAGACCGTTCTGGCAGTATCCCGGTTGGTGTTCAAGATGCCGGCTTCGATCAGTTGCTGGATGGTCGCGAAGGCATCTCGGTCCAGCAGTTTTAATAGCGGCGTCTGCTCGGGGAATCGTTCTTGCAGTTGCCGGGTAAGGGCACTCTGCAGAGCGTCATTCAGCCGGTCTGCCACCACCAGCAGAGTCTGCTGTGCTCCTTTACCATGCAGTTCCATCAGTTCCAGTTGATGGCTCCACTGCGAAAGAATATCGTCCCGCAGACGATCGAGCGGATCGGCGGGTGGCGTTTGTGGTTCTTTTGACTCACCCGCAATCAGGGTATCGATCCGCTCCAAAAAAGCGGCACGGCCGGAGGGGAGGTCCATTTCATTTTTGCCTTTACCATCCACCACGCCTTCGGCCAGGGAACGTTTCTGCTCTAGCAGAGAGAGCATGCGGTGTTCGATGGAGCCTTCAGATACAAGATTGATTACCTGCACCGGGCGTTTCTGGTGCTTTCGCCAGGCACGGGCGATGCGCTGTTCCAGTTTGGCCGGATTCCAGGGCATATCCAGGTTGATTACTACATCGGCCACCTGCAGGTTGAGTCCTACGGAGCCTGAGTCGGTGGAGAGGAATAGTCGACACTCGGGATCGTCCTTGAAACGTCGGATCTCTTCACGGCGTTTTGGCTGCGGAATCTTGCCGGTATGTAAGGCGTAGCCCAGCCCCATCTCCTCGGCCTGCTCCCGAACCAGCTGCAACATACGCTCCCACTCGGAAAAGATAATGATCTTGTGGTCGCCATCCGCCATGATTTCCTGGAGGATGTTGCCAAGCTCCTTCAGCTTGGGTGAAATGCGGCAATCCTGGTCCAGAATATAGGGTGTGTCACAGAGCATACGCATACAGGCCAGATAAAGTTGGAGCTGTTCCATCTCATCTTTTTTCAGTGGCCGCTTTTTGGCCGTAGCGGCAAGACGCGCCACTCGCGACTCGTACTCCCCGTAGCGCAGCACCTGCTCTTTGTGCATGGGGACGAAATAGGTGTTTATCGTGCGACCCGGTAGCTGCCCCTCTACTTCCTCTTTCCGTCGGCGCAGCATGATGGGCTGCAGTCTCTTATGCAATTGGTCGAGGTTCCTGTAGCCAACGGCGCGCCCTTTCTCATCCAGTTTGTAGAAGTCGCGGTTGAATCGGAATAGGGGGCCGAAGATATGTGGGTCGAGGAACTGAATGATCGAATAGATTTCGTCAATGCGGTTCTCTATCGGTGTGCCGGTAAGTACAAAAGCGTAGGGGCTTTTCAGGCGCTTGATTGAGATAGCCGTCTTGGTCTGCCAGTTCTTGATGCGCTGGGCTTCATCCAGAATGATGACATCCGGGGCCAGGGTGGTGTTTATTTCCTCTACGTCCGATCGCATCTGCTCATAGCTGGCAAGTGAGAAGAATGCAGGGTCTTCGTATTGGCGCAGACGCTTGGCGCGCGTCCCCTGGATAATACTTGAATGCAGGCTGGTGAATTTGTCGATCTGCTCCTCCCATTCGCCCTTGAGCGAAGCGGGGGAGATCACCAATATTCGCCGGATGCCCGAGGTACGGCGCAGCAGCTCACAGGCGGCGATTGCCTGCACTGTTTTGCCCAGCCCCATCTCATCCGCCAGCAGGGCTCGGCCGGTGAATGCCAGGTGCAGCATGCCCTCCTGCTGGTAAGGATAGAGAGGGTGCTTGACAAGTTCGAGGCTCGCATTTCCTGCTGCTAACTCGGTCTCGAAGTGTTGGCGGCTGCGGATCTGTTGCGCGTGCTGATCCAGTGTTTCGAGCCAGGTATTCAACTCATGTGACCACCGGATGCTGCGCCTGACAGCTGGATGAGAGGCGTTAATTGCCCGTTGCATGGCAGGCAGTGTGTCGAGGGGATTACCCGCCAGAATGTTGTCGTTGGAAAAGAAGGGGGTGATGAGGCCCCGAGCCTTGGAACGGCGATGTCCGACTTCTGGCCAGCGTACCCTGACTTGGTGGTCCCGCCGGTCCAGAAAGATTTCGATGTATGGACTGCCTTTGGCAGCAGCATTCTGGAAAGCGCGCTTGCGCCTGTACTGGAGCCGGTACAGTGTTGCCTCGATATGCTTGCAGGTGCCCAGGCCGTTGATGCGGTGGTCGGGGCAGTCGCAGCTGTTGATCGGTTTTGCAAGAGAGCGAATCTCTACACGGTAAGTTTGCTCGTTGTTGGAGTCGACCTGATAGATACCGAAAAAATTATCGTCCGGTGCTTGGGATTCAATCCGTGATGGTTCATTCAGACCGCGCAAACGACGGCGTTCGATCTCATCGGCGTCACTGGTTGACCAGCCTGATGGCCGGGCCGGTCTTTGGGAGTCTTTATTACGTTTCTTTGTTTTCGACATGATGGAAAGGTATCGTATGGGTTGTTTACGAGTTTATATAGCAACTATATTCATCAAGTTTCCACTCATGGTATTTTCGGTGCTGATACTCGATGTTGGTGGCTGAGTGCCGACCACCGAATCTGCCTGCATTTACGGTGGTGTCAAAACAGATCCAGGAATCACATATTTAATGTGGCGTTGGGGGTCCTGGCGACAGTGAAGAACGCGAACAACCTCTACTTGAGACTGTTGAAGTCGGTAGAACACGATGTGACTGCCAACAGGAAAACTACGCATGCCGGGCATTAACTTTCCGCGCTCAATACCTATTTTTGGCTGTTTAGTCAGTCCCCAGAAATGCTCTTTGAGTTTTTCCAGGTAGCTTGATGCCTGTGTGGCGCCCCAGTTGCTAACACCGTAATCATAAATACATTTTAGGTCGTCCCGAGCAATAGGCGCGATGAGCAAAGTATGTGGTTCCATTCGCGGTGCTTATCCCTTGATATTTTTAAACAAGCTATCCAGAGCTTCTTTAGATTCAATGGTGATACCTTCGTTACGATCCAGTTGCTCGATACCCACTTTCAGTTGCTCGCGAAGGCGTGCGACTTTGACTTCGTGAATCCAGTCCTCGTGAGTATCCATAAAGCGCAATGCTTCGCGGACGACTTCGCTGGCATTGTTGTATAGACCGCTTTCAACTTTGGCTTTAATGCGGGTTTCCAGTTCTGGGGTAAGGGAGACGTGCATGGCTTTCTCCAGAGTTAATGAGCCTAAGGCTGAATATGGTGGAAGCTACAATGATTGTCAATGTTTGTATTATGTGCTGCGCGGCGAATTCATATAGGGCGAATTGCGCTTGAGACTGCGTTCACTCAAAAGTCATGGAAAAATCGGGGTTAAAATAGTAAATAGAGTGGTGTAGCGAGAGGCGCAGCCCGCCCATCTTTCGACATGGAGGTGCAGGCCTGTCTTCTGTGCTACTGCTTGGATTGCATGCTCGAGAATTTCCCGGTCAGCGCCTCTTTTTGGGTCAAAATGTCCAAAATACTGCCGCATTCATAATTAGTGATCGGTATCAGGGTAATGCAGTGATCGCTTGTGTATGGAGAATTGATAGTTAAGCCGGTACGGGAAGATGGTAGTGCTCTCGGCTGTAAACCTGCTAACGGCAGCTTTCCACTTTGGTTTGCAGTTTGGGAGTGCTCTTGTGTATTCCAGTCGGCGTATCACCGACAGCTTGAGTATTACCCGGTGAATAGGGTATTAAGACTGATCCTGAAGAATCACATTAGTATTTATTGATGGTGAAGAATGGCGTTATTGGATTTTCGATGGTATTTTGTGGCCAGTTTCCAAACGCCAAATCACTAAGCGGAGTGGTAATGCGGGTGGTAAACTTCGTAACCTATTGAATTATAAGAAAGTGATACGGCCTGCAAAGCCGTGGACCTCGGTTCGATTCCGGGCTCAGCCTCCATTTTATTGTTCTATTAATCAATAGAATACAGTCATTATCTCCATATTACTTTAAGAGAAAATCGGCGTTTTTTGCCCAGAAAACCACTCCTGGCACTCGAAAAACCTGGAAAAAGATGCTGATGTAACGGCTAGAAAAGCCGTGGATGTCAGCTTTCTACTCCGTTATCTTGTATTTTTCTGTTAGAAATTTTTCGTCAAGTTCTGCTACTGAAACTCGTCAATCCATACTACTATCGATACAAGAGCCCTTGTCGGGTAGGGCGGCCAGCGCTGTTGGCCTATACGGCTAATCGAGGAAAGTCCCGCTACCCTCTTCTCGGTATCCCATAGAGCGATAACCGACACGTCGTTTTTCATACATTCTCGCGAGCATGGGCACCTTGCCATCAACGTAGTCGACAATACGCACTTCGCGTTTGCCAGGATGTAGCCGGTGCAGTCGTCCAGCATATTGTACGAGGGTACCTTTCCACGAAACCGGTAGCGAAAGAAACAGGGTATCCAGGCGTGCATCATCAAATCCTTCCCCGATGTATCTTCCGGTTGCCAGCAAGAGGCGCTCTTCTTCCATTGGAATAGAGGCGAGTTGTTCCTGGACTTTGCGCCGTTCTTTTGCCGATTGTCCTCCCTGCAGAGCGACGATATGCCGGACAAAGCCTTTTAACCGTTGATGGAGATCCTCAAGGTGGTTTTTTCGTTCCGTCAGCACGATCGGTGATCGACTTTCTTACATAGCCAGAAGTACATCATTGATGATTTGCTCATTGCGCTTTTCATCGGCTATCAACAGACTGTATAGAACTTGAATGGTTATATCGGATGCCTGCATGGGAGGCTCAAAGCCGGTTTCCTTAACTACAAGTCGATGTTCGAAGGGGCATTGTGCTAACTGACTACGTGGATCGACCCTGAATCGAATCGGTCCGATCTGCATATGGATGATGGGCTGGTGGCCGTCGCGGCGCTGCGGTGTGGCGGTCAATCCGACAACATACTTTGCCTTTATCTCAGAAAGGACGCGCTCGAATGAAACAGCTGGGAGATGGTGGCATTCATCGATGATAACCTGCCCATACTTGGCCACGATGTCGTCCATGGTCTCTTTTCGGGACAGGCTCTGGATCATGGCCACGTCGATTTGCCCTGTCAGCTTGCGTTTCCCACCACCAATCTGGCCGATTGATTTCGCATCTCGGTCAAGAAAGATGCCGATCTGCGATCTCCATTGTTCCAACAGCGGCTGTCTATGCACCAGGATCAAGGTGCTGCACATTCGCGCAGCGATCAGGTAGGTTCCAAGGACGGTTTTCCCGAAACCAGGTGGCGCCACGATCACGCCGTTGTCGTCCTCGAGTATGGCTTTCGCTGCTTGGTGCTGGGCATCGGTCAATTCACCGAAGAAGCTAACATCCACGGGATCGCCGAGGCTTCTCAGATCTTCCACCTCAAGGTGGCTTTTGTATTCCTGGAGCAATGTCTGTACATCGTCGAGACACCCTCGCGGCAGACTGATGTGCTTTCCATGATCTTCTGCGCAGGAGATTACGCGGGGAGTCAGTGCCGTGAAAAGTCGAAGATTTTGTTTCTTGTAGAACTCTGGGTTCTGGAATGCGGCAAACCGTTGGATCTGATTGATCAAGGGTGACGGTAGGCCGGCTTTCTCGATGTAAAAACGTTGGGATAAAATACCTCGCACCTGATGTGGAACGGGGTTGGTGATCGGAATGTGCTTTGGTTTTCGGGAGGGCGGCCTCAACCACGGGCTGGCATCAACAACATCCTCCTCGGTAATGGAAATCTGGAGACCAGTCACCTGGCCACAGGTTGTGGCTTCCATGGCGATCTTTTCAACCTTCTCTACCTGAATCGGAACCAGCGATGCGAGGAATTCCCACTGATCTGGAAATGGCTCCAGCTCGTCATTCAGAAAGAGGGTATTGTCTTTCTGTCGCGGGTGATATTGAAGCGGGAGAGCGATGAGATTGCCGAAGCCACCATTGGGTAAGGTATCCTGGTTTGGGAAAAGCCGGTCATAGGATGCCATGCTGAGTTGATGTCGTCTGGCCATGGTTTCCGTAATAAAATAACTGCCCATCTTCCTTGCTGTCGCTGCGGAAACAAAATTGTTGAAAAAAAACCAGACGTGTGCGCCATTCCCAGAACGGGAACGCTCAATGGCATAAGGAACGTCTGCTCGCCGACAGGTTTCCGTAAAAGCCATAACGTCTTCATGCCAAGCTGCTTTGTCAAAATCGGCTGCGATAAATCGGCAGGTATCGTCCTTCAGCATAGGGTATACACCAATGATGTGACGTCCCTGGAGATGGTCCAGAATCACCTCGGTTGTTACTGGCAGGAAGGCCTGATTGGAGCACTCACCGCATTTTACCCGGGGCTTCTCACATACTCCGCGAATCCACTCATTCGAACATGCAGGCGAATAACCCTTCTTGCCCGTTTTTTGGTTCTGCCACAATTTCGGATACACATCCTCTCGGCCTTGAAAGAGGCGGAGAAAAAGTGCGACCTTCTCGTCTGGTGCTAGGCTTGTCGTTGTAGAAACGGGAACTTCTGCTGGATGTTTTGGTTTGTGCGCTGCTTCGTTGTCACCTAGTGGGCCATGCGTAAAATAATGTAACTAAAACGTTAACGGTGTAAAATATGGAATGCGTTTACCTAAGACATTTCAGATTACTGATAAAGCCGCTGGGATTTTAAAAGAGTGGTGCCGATCAACAACCCTTCCTCATGGCCAGATCATGAGAGCCAAGATTATTTTACAACTCAGTGAAGGGATGACACCGATGGAAGTTGCAACTGCCCAAAGGACATCAGCGAAGACAGTGCACCGCTGGCGAAATCGATTTGAGGCCGAAGGCGTTGATGGACTACTTGAAAGAGTCCGTTGCGGACGTCCTACGGTCATAGACAAGGCGACTGTCGACAAAGTTCTATTTCTGACCACAAAAAGAATTCCACAGGAATCTACACATTGGAGCATCGAGTTAATGTCTCGATACGCAGAAGTGACACCTTGGCAGGTTCGTCAGATCTGGAAGGCTGCAGATCTGCGTCCACACCGGCTGAAAACGTTTAAGATCAGTAATGATCCTGAGTTCGCTGATAAAGTCATTGATATTGTCGGTCTGTATATGAATCCTCCTGAGAATGCAGTTATTCTCAGCGTGGATGAGAAGACGCAGATTCAGGCATTGGATCGTACCCAACCTGGACTACCATTGAATCCGAGCCGGATCGGCAGTCGCACTCATGATTACAAAAGACACGGCACCACCAGTCTTTATGCTGCATTTAACACACTGACTGGAAAAGTGATTGGCAAAGTTTCGGATCGAACGAACAGCAAAAAATTTCTATCTTTTCTGAAACTACTTGATAGACGCACGCGTGCAGACCGAGAATTGCACATCATTATGGATAATCTGAGTGCTCACAAGACAGAGGCTGTTCGAGAATGGGTGGCCTCCCGACCGCGCATCCACCTTCATTTTACGCCAACCAGTTCATCATGGCTCAATGCCGTGGAAGGCTGGTTCTCGCAACTTGAGCGACGTGCGTTATACCGAGGGGTGTTCACCAGCGTTCCAGAACTAAAGACTGAGTTGGAGCGGTTCATCAAGGTTCATAACAGGGAGAGCGCAAAACCCTTTAAATGGACTAAACCTGCCAGCCACATTCTGGCGGCTGTTGGGCGTGCAAAGAAATCATTACAGAATTAACCGCATGTCCCACTAGTGCCAGGCATTCCCTCAGTGATGTGAGTGTTGTCTCAGATTCTTCTTGCTGCTTTCGGAGAAGGGCAATTTGCTGTTCGACTTCGGCGATTTTACGAAGAATGATTTCGCGAGCAGAAATCTCCATAGTCTGGTCCAATTCAGATATTCAGCCGGTTGCTCCAACACCACTCAGATTCTCCACGGGCCACCGGGTGGCCACTGGCCAGTGAATGCTTGGTCATCTTTCAGAGCCTGTGTTGGCTGCATAAGAAATGTCTCGAGGAGATGGCAAACCTCCTCAATCGATGGGGGAGTGGAGGTGGAAAGCAGCATTCCCTTACTTAGAAATGCATTCCACTGCAGGTTTTTCTGCTTGTCATCGTAGAATGTTGAATTAAGGCCGGATGGTGTTTGTTTCGGTAAGGGCGTTTGGCGACGTACAAAGGTGTTACAAATGGCTTCGGATAATATGAGCCCGTCGAACTCAAACTGATGAGCCATTATCCAAAGGTCATAGAAGTCCTTCATCCGGCTGTTTGCCATACCCAGGTTGACCAGAGCTTGGTATTTTTCGGCCACCACAGTTTCCCGCGGGTAGACCCACAAGCGGGGCATCGGATAGCCCAGTAGTGTGGGATACTCAACCTCTTCCGGTTCAGGCGTTACGGCGTCGCCGAACCCAATATCAGCCTGGATTGGGATGCGGGCACCGGCCAGCTCACCGAGCAGTACCACGCGTGTGCCACCGTATTCAGCCGCATCGAGGATCGATTCAACTCCAACGCTGTCAGCAAGGAATACCAAACCGTCATCCTCAACAGGTAGGTTGCACAAGTTGCGAAAGATTTCTCGTAGTGCCGCTTCTCCGCTGTCGCCGAATCCGAGGAAGTCTACATCGCGGGTTGGGCGATGCATCTGGTCGTCCCACAGGGTGAAAAGCATTGCGCCCTTCAGTATGAAGCGATTGCGGTACTCCGATTGGCTCAGCCGGTACAAAAGTCGTTCCAGTCCATAGCGGGTCAGGATCAACTGGAACTCCTCACCTCGCTGCCTTGCCAGTTCGAGTAACCGGTCCCGCACCGAGGCCGCAGTGTTTCTCCCCCGTTTACCTATCATGTCGCAAGCGATTCCAGATAGGGTCGCATGACGTTCTGAACACGGCAAACCTTAGCGTATTGCCAGAGGTCATCCATGGTGCAGCGCCGCGACCGCCAGCATTCCCTGAGTGCCTCAATGGAAACATCCAGCCCAATTTTATTTCGATACTTGAAGCAATCGGCCACAGTCTTTGCTGGTGTGAAGACGGGTACGATTACCCCCTCAATCCGGTGCTCCTCCACGCCAGCATAGAGCGCTGTCGAAGAGAAGCGGACAATAAGTAGAGGAGGGTACTCCATACGTGGCCGCCAGGCCTTCTCAGCAATGGCCAGCCAGACTTCGAAGGGCGACTGTGTAGTGAGTTCGTGAAAACGCAGGGCGGATAGGAGGCAGATTACTCCTTTCGGTACGCGTTTACAGGCCTCGGCCAGAGAGCGGTGCTCGCTTACGTTGGTACCGGGAAGTACATAGAGTCCCCGGCCGATTCGTTGCAGCTTACCGGCTGCGTGGAGTCTACTGAGATAGATCCGTGGGATGCCGTAAGGATCGAGGTCACGGGGACGCAGAACTCCCTCCTTTTGTACCAGTTCAAGAACCTTGTCTGTCTGTGTCGTTTGAGTCATTAGGTATGAATGTTACATTACATAGGGAAAAACATACAAAGCCCGAGGAATTGTAACACGATCTGGTAGAAAGACGAGTGTAGTCATCAGTGTGGTTTTTTGGAGTTAAAGTCCAAATGCTCCCTCCATCCCTTGCTTTGCATATTCATACGAGGTGGATACTCCTCTCCGGTGCCAGCGTAGAGGCGATCAGCTCGAAATCTTCATGCTACTGAAATAGCGGTGTAGAACCACAGCCGGGCACACGGCACTCCTATTTGCCCTTGGGAGTGCAGAGTCGACCCAAGTAGCGATCACTGCCCGGTTCCATGATAAAGACGCCAACCTGATGGTGGGCTATCCGTTCCACAACCCATCAACGTACTCTTGCCAGTCCGTCATAGTCTCCTGCAGAGAGTTGTCTCTGTTTTTCATCGACGCAGACTCGTCCGCAATGGCGTGCAGTGGAGCAGGGCTAGTTGCAGTATGTGCGCTGCATTTGAAACGCTGGGTTCCACGGCGTTTTTTACAGGGATTTTTCCTATTTCTCTTCATAGAGTTCGTGGATCCACTGTTTAACCGGTAACTTCCACTGTTGGGTCGGGGAAGGGGGGGGTGGTCAGGGAGCGGGGGTTAAGGTCAAGTTCCCTGGCCATACGGATATCCTCCTTGCTGAGGCGGCAGCTTCGTTTAGCCTCGGCCCACTGCCGATCCTTGTTAGAACCCTGTCGTTTCGATTTGGCCACGGGTGTTTCCCCGGTAAGTACTGAGTGTCAGTTTCGTTTAGTCTGCTCCAGGAGAGAAGTAGCCTGGGAAAGAAAGTCGTCGCTTTGTTTGATTAGTTTACCCGCTTGGGCTTCATTCACCTCGGCTTGTCCAGTTTGCCTCGGTTGATCGGAAGCAGACATTCGCTATAGTTCTTGGAGGATATTCCAGTCAGACATTGGCCGCAGGTGACGCGCCAAGCGATTACTATGAGATCGTCCTGTTTAACCCGAGAGAGGCAGCTCTTCTTGCCGAAGCAAATGGTCGCGTAAGCATTTATGACGGTCTGGAGCACAGCGTCATTGAGCAGACGCTGGACAGCCAGTTTGCGCGTATCGATAACATGATGTTTGTCCTCACACGCGAGATCCAGGCAGATGGTTCAATCTCTGGGGGTTTTATTCCCCGCTGCTTGCAGCGATTAAAAAGCATTGCGATGAAATCTGTGATTTCGGGCAATTCATCTCAATACCCCGTCAGCTTGCTGCGGGGTAGTTTATTGTCTCCATTCCACGGTCGGTGTGGTGGATGACAAAGCATTCTCTTGTGCCCAGTAATTTGTATGAAATTACCAGGGAGCGGATGGCATCATCACTTGCACGTCCGCCAGCATTGCGGATCACATGGGCATCCCCTTCTGCGAGACCGCTATATTTTGCAGGGTCGAGACGGGCATCCATGCAGATGAGGATGGAAATTGCCGCCTAGTGGATCATGCGGAAAATAAGGTAAGTATTTGGTGAGCTTGTTATAATGGGGCATGTCAAAGAAAGCCCCCCATGTTCAACTCTCATCTGCTGATCGAGAAGAGCTATCCAGCTGGTTGAGAAGTACAAGTGTCACTCACGGTCTGGTACTGAGAGCACAAATAGTTCTGAAGTTAGATGCTGGTAACCGACCCGTTGATATCGTTAGATCCTTGGGTGTATCGGAGAAAACAGTCTACAAGTGGCGTAACCGGTTCAACGATGAAGGAATAGATGGATTACAGGATGCAGTCCGCTCAGGACGGCCAACGGTAATCGATGAAAAAACGGTACAAACAGTTCTGAAAATGACCTGCGAACAAGTCCCGCATGAAGCCACGCACTGGAGCATTGCATTGATGGCGGAATATGCTCAAATCAGTACATGGCAAGTTCGTCAGATTTGGGATGCAGCAGACCTTAAGCCACATCGCCTGAGAACCTTCAAGATTAGCAGCGACCCTCAGTTTGCGGAGAAGGTTATTGACGTTGTTGGCCTGTATATGGATCCACCAAATAACGCCATGGTGCTGTTGGTCGATGAGAAAACCCAAATTCAGGCATTAGACAGAACTCAGCCGGGCTTACCTCTTAGCGAGAACAGGATAGCCAGCCGTACGCATGACTATAAACGAAATGGTACGGCCAGTTTATACGCAGCATTCAACATACTTAGCGGCGAGGTGATTGCTAAGGTAACCGATAGGCATCGTGCCAAGGAGTTTATCGAATTCCTAAAGCAGATAGACAAGAGCACACCGGAGGACTTGGACTTGCATATCATCTTAGATAATCTCAGCGCTCATAAGACCACAGAAGTTAAACTCTGGCTGGAGAAGCACCCAAGGGTGCATTTCCATTTCACACCGACAAGTGCTTCCTGGCTTAACGCAGTGGAAGGCTGGTTTTCACAACTTGAACGACGGGCACTCTATCGTGGTGTGTTTACCAGCGTGAAAGACCTTGAGGATGAGATAAAGCGCTACGTAAAGGTTCACAACAAGTACAGTGCCAAACCATTCCGATGGACAAAGACTGCTGAGAAGATTATTGCCTCAGTAAATAGGGCAAAGAAATCCTTACCTAATTAACCGCATGGCCCACTAGGTGGCATAGGCAGATTACCTTTATCACCAAAATCGGCTGCATAAGCTTCGTTTGTAGACAAGACTTCATCTACTGTTTTGCTCATGATTGTTCCTCCAATGGATCAAGTTGTTTGCATTTCACGTAACGAAAAAGTGAAAAACGCTGGTATACTCCTTATTACGCATACTATCCATGGTTACCTTTATAGTCAGAACATTTCCTGTTCCATCTCTCGATAAATGAAGTTGGCATTAGACCGATGATTAAGTTCGTACAATCGTGTCTTTTTCCACTCTTCAGATTCAGCTTGCTCAACGGCGTCCTGTAAGTCCATTCCGTCCTCTACGGCTTGTGCCATGATGTTGCGCAACCCTTCTATATAGGAACGTGTCTTCTCGATCATTGGAAAAGGGGTGGTTTGCGCGCTGCCATGACCCGGTACCATGAGCCATGCATCCTGGAATGTTTTGCTCAACCAGTCGATTGATTCCAGGGCCTGTACGCTGTTGCCGTCGCCGATGAAGGTTGTGCGCCCGTTGAACGCCAGGTCTGACACCCAGACGATATTATCTTCGACCTGATGTATCACCAAATCACCAAACGAGTGGTGGGTTCCGACGTTGTAGATGTTAAACGTTACTCCACCGTTGTATATCGACCGTCTGGAGAATATCTCTCCAGCAATCGCAATGTCCGGCAATATGATCTCGAATCCTTCCATGTCCGGTGCAATGAAAGCTCGACGAAATTCCACAGAGGATTCCCAACAACCAGAGTTGAGATACTGTTCTGCGCCTTCATGGGCCAGGATTGTCACGCCACCCAGTTGTTTAAAGGCCACCGCTCCATAGGCATGATCGGGGTGGTTGTGGGTTACGATTAGATATCGAATTGGTTTGTCGGTGATCGATTGTATGGTGGCGATTAAGCGCTTACCTAGTTTTGGGGTGCCGAGGGAATCGATGACAACGACCGCGTCATTGGTAACTACAAAACCGGCATTACCGTTCCAGCCACGGTTGTATTCATCCGTCTCGGCAATGTTTCCGAACAGAAACCATGTACGATCATTCAATTGATAGGTATGTAACGGTGCATCAGGCTCATCCGACTCTTTGATGACAATGTTAGGGACATCGTAGGTATTGATGGCGCTTTCCGGATACCAGATCCGGTTAGGGTCTGTACCGTACTCGTGTTCTACCTCCGCGCGGCTGATGCGATTCATTTCGCTCTGTTTTACTGTTTCTTGTTGTTGAGGCAATCTGCTTTTCAGCGAGTTGGTGACTTCTGGTTTGAGGAGTGGGTTAGCACTATCATCTGCCTGAGTAGAGTGCGTTCTAAGGAGGTCAGTCGTTATCACGACGAGGGCTATTACGATGATCAAGACAGTCTGACGTCCCGACATGACGCTTTGACCTACTGTTCTTATGGTACTGAAAAGTATAGTTCCTATCTCGGAATTAGTTGCTGCAACTGATTCGCGTTATCTGAGGCTGATTGAGATCAACGGACAGTTGCAGCCAGGAGGGAGCACAGTCCGCCTCATCGCTGCCATTGACGCGTTTCATCGATCAACTGTTTCAGCCAGATCATATAGGGGGTGCCTCCCGTACCTATGGGGTCAGGAGTTCGGCGCGCGATATATTCCTGTGCCCAGCCGTAATGGACATCCCGGAAGTTGGCCATCGCCTCTAATACCTGATTAAAGGCCGATTTATCAGCGACTTGTTTCAGCGATGGCATGGCCTCCACAGATCGAATCAAAGCTTGATGAGAGGCTGGCATGTATTGGCGTATGGCGACCAGGTGTTCCGTCAACAGTGAACTGCGATGGGGGATTTTCATCAGACCCACCAGTACCGGCATGATACTGCTCTGAGCCCCGGTTTCGCCGCGATACTGCATGGGTTGCCGATCCACGCCCTCGTACAGTACATTTTCGAAATAACGGATATAGGGCCGGAAGGCTTTGAAATAGAGCCCCGGGTCCATCTTTTCCGGGATTCGGCGCAGCACTGTTATCTGCTCATCGATGGCAGCGGCTATCTTTTCCAGTGATTCGTCAATCAATGAGAATTCAGATGTAGGCAATGCCTGCTGAATCTCCGCAATGGCATCGAGAATTCTTGCCGCGATGGCCTCTATCTCCACATGTGCCAGGATGAACCTGCATATTCTGGCCCATCATGAACACTGATTCTGATCCATCGTGAACACCTATTCTGGACGAACGTGAACACTCATTCTGATTGATCGTGAACGCTTTTGGCATTTCACCAGAATCACCGTTCACGATGCCAGAAACCCTTTCCACACATTGATAAAGCCTTGCTAACCTTGCCCGTTTTGACCGGGGAAGGCGATGCCAACAAAGAGACTATCAATGCGTAAATTAAGAGAGATATTAAGACTCCGGTTGTCTGCCCAGCTCAGCATGCGGCAAATCCGGGACAGTCTGCGCCTCAGCCTGGGTGCAGTGCAAAAAATCACCTGCAAAGCTCATGAACTGGGATTGGACTGGGAGGCTATCGAAAAACTGGATGATCGCCAGTTAGCCAATGCCATTTATCCTGAATCAGACACACGAACCTCTGGATCGTTACAGTTGCCAGACTGGAAAGATGTTTATAAGGAACTGCATTTTAAACATGTCACCAAGCACCTGCTCTGGGAAGAATATGCCCAGCAATACCCCAACCGCAGTTACAGCTATCCGCAGTATTGCCACTTATACAGTGAGTGGCTAAAAAAACAAAAACGCTCCATGCGCCAGACCCATAAGGCCGGTGACAAACTGTTCGTGGATTATGCAGGCCAGACCGTACCAATTGTTCAAGGTGATACCGGTGAAGTGCGCTTTGCCCAGATCTTTGTCGCGGTACTAGGCGCCTCCAATTACACCTTTGCAGAAGCTACCTGGACACAGGGCTTGCCAGACTGGCTGGCCAGTCATGCAAGAGCATTCGCTTTTATCGGTGGTGTTCCAAAATTAGTGGTTCCGGATAACTTAAAAAGCGGCGTTACCAAAGCCTGCCGTCACGATCCGGACCTCAACCCCAGTTACGAACAACTGGGTGCACATTACGGTACCGCCATTATGCCGGCTCGCCCCAGAAAGCCACAGGATAAAGCCAAGGCAGAAGTGGGTGTGCAAATCATCGAACGCTGGATACTGGCTCGCTTACGCCACCATACCTTCTTCTCCCTGGCCGAGTTGAACCAATGTATCGTTGCCTTGTTGGCTGACGTTAACAAAAAACCTTTTAAACAACTGGAAGGTTCACGTCAGGAATGGTTCCAGTCAATCGACAAGACTGCTCTGTCTCCATTGCCGAAGCACACCTATGAATATACCTATATTAAAAAGGTGAAGGTCAACGTGGATTACCATGTGCAGTATGAAAAGCATCTGTACTCTGTGCCCCATCAGCTGGTTGGTGAGCAGTTGGAAATCCATACCAAAGACAAACTGGTAGAGATCTTCTTCCACAACAAGCGGGTGACCAGCCATGTACGAAAATACTGCCATGGCATGACCACCGTTCCTGACCACATGCCCAAAAAACATGAGAAACATCATCAATGGTCTGCTGGACGGTTGATGAACTGGGCCAAGGATCTGGGTGATGAGGTTCTCATCTGGGTAAAAAGCATACTGGCTCAAAAGCAACATGAGCAGCAGGCATACCGTGTCTGCCTGGGTCTGCTGAATCTATCCAGAAAATACGAACCTGACCGGCTGAATAAAGCATGTGCGATTGCCAATCATCACCAGCTTTATCGCTTAAAGCAGATCAAATCCATCCTGCAAAGCAATCAGGATCAACTGCTGCCGGCATCAAAAGAGCAGCTCTCTTTATTACCCCAGTCACATGAAAACATCCGTGGCCCGAAGAGCTTCCACTAAACCCAAAGGAAACCATAATGTTAGATCAAACCATTACACAGTTACGACAACTCAAGCTCAGTGGCATGGCCAACGCACTGGTAACTCAGCAGGAGCAGCCTGGCACTTACGAGGGCCTGTCCTTCGAGGAGCGCCTGCAAATACTGGCAGATAATGAACTCAATGACCGGGAGCATCGCAAGCAACAGCGTTTATTAAAAGCGGCCAAGCTCAAAATAGCAGCCAACCCTCAAGACGTTGATTACCAGCATCCCAGAGGGCTGAAGAAATCCCTGGTGGCCAGTCTACTGCAATGTGACTGGATCAATAAAAACCAAAATCTGCTGCTGACCGGTCCTTGTGGCAGCGGAAAGACTTACATTGCCTGTGCGCTGGCTTATGCTGCCTGCATGAAAGGTTACCGGGTCAAATACTATCGACTATCCCGGTTGCTGCTGGAACTCGCACAAACAAAAGCCGATGGCAGTTACAGCAAAGCACTGCAAACACTGGCCAGGCTCGACTTGCTCATCCTTGATGACTGGGGACTGGAGCCGCTCAACGCTGCACAGCGAAATGATCTCATGGAAATAATGGATGACCGAAATGGCAGCACATCAACGGCCATCCTCAGCCAGTTGCCAACGAATCAATGGTATCAGTCCATCGGTGATAATACGTTGGCTGATGCCATTCTGGATCGGCTCATGCATAACGCCCACCGGATCACGCTGAAAGGCGAATCTTTACGGAAGCGGCAAGCCATAACTTGACTGATCGTGAACACTTGAAGTAAAAATACACCGAGCCCTATGTGTGGTTAGGTTGGGTGTTCACGATCACCAGAATCAGCGTTCACGTTCGCCAGAATATGCAATGAACCAGTGTTCGTCATAAAGAGGGACGAAGTTTTGAATAGTGTCGATATTGCCCAGTTCGATTGGCGCCTGTATATCCAACCTTTTCCAGTTATAGAGGGCATATCCGTCGTAGCTGAGAATTGGGGGACGCCCCAGTAATGCACAGGCATGACAGAGGGGCCGGGCTATATTACCAGCCAGTATGGTTGCAGGGGGCTGACCGATCTGATTGATATAGGCGGAGGCGAGGAAACCCAGCCGGAGATAATAGAGTCGCAGTGCCGGCTGGTCCAGGACACTCGTCTTTTGCTCATCCCAAAAGGGGATATTGAAGCGACGTGCGGAGTCACGGAAATCAGGGCTCTGCAACAGGCTGGGAAGGTTCTTGCCGAGCTCATCCAGCATCGCCCATTGACTGCCTGGTGGAAAGGCTGTCAAGGGATCAGATACGGGGAGAAAGCCTCGTTTACGAAAGACACTCTCCATTGACACCATCCCATCTACAGAGTCCAGATAAGTTAGGTATTCAAGCTTTTGGACAGCTTGCTCTGCGACTCGTTCTTGCAATCATTGAAGAGTGCAATTTTTTACGTTAACCAGCCAGGCCGCCCAAGCAACGCCATACGCAGATGTGTGCAAACAAGTCTCCGTATAAAAACAGCACAGGCACTAAACCATTCTTTCAGGCTGTACCCATTCGTCGAACTGCGCTTCGGTAACGTAACCGAGCGCCAGCGCCGCCTCGCGCAAAGAGATATCGTTCGCATAGGCGTGATTGGCAATTGCCGCTGCATGTTCGTAACCGATATGCGGGCTCAGTGCTGTCACCAGCATTAATGAGTGTGCAAGCAGCTGGGCAATACGCGTGTGATTGGGCTCGATGCCTCGCCCGCAGTACGTTTCGAAACTTGTCATTGCGTCCGCCAGCAGGCGCACACTCTGCAAGAAATTGTAGGCGATCAGCGGCTTGAAAACGTTGAGCTCGAAATTCCCCGATGCGCCGCCTACTGATAGCGCGACATCGTTACCCAGCACCTGGCAGCACACCATGGTGAGCGCCTCGCATTGCGTCGGGTTTACCTTGCCCGGCATGATTGAACTGCCCGGCTCATTTTCCGGCAGGCGTAGCTCGCCGAATCCGCAGCGTGGTCCGGAGGCGAGCCAGCGGATGTCGTTAGCGATCTTCATCAACGCCACCGCAAGCGTCTTGAGTGTCCCGTGTGCATTCACCAGCGGATCATGCGCCGCCTGTGCGGCAAAGCGGTTAGCAGCGCAGCGGAAGGGGAACCCTGTTTCCTGTCCAAGCCTGTCGGCGACACGCTCGCCGAACTGCGGATGCGTATTGAGGCCGGTGCCTACCGCAGTACCGCCAACAGCCAGTTCATATAATGCGCTGAGGCTTGCAACGATCGCCTGATCGGCATGTTCAAGCTGTGCCACCCAGCCCGATATTTCCTGCCCCAACGTCAACGGCGTGGCATCCTGCAGATGGGTACGGCCAATCTTGACGATGTCGGCGAATGCGGTAGATTTCCCGGCGAGTGTTGTCTGTAGTGTGCGCAGCGCGGGTCGTAGGTTCTGGGTAAGGCTGTACACGGCTGCAACATGCATGGCAGTCGGGAAGATGTCATTGGAGGACTGGCCGAGATTGACGTGGTCGTTCGGATGCACGCAGCGTGCAACACCACGTCCGCTACCCAGGAGTTCAGAAGCCCGGTTAGCCAGCACCTCGTTCATGTTCATGTTGGTCTGGGTCCCGGAGCCGGTCTGCCATACTACGAGCGGAAACGCATCTGAATGGGCGCCGACCAACACCTCATCGGCTGCCTGCGCAATTGCAGCAGCCACCTTCTCGTCAAGTTGGCCAAGCTCGCCATTGACCAATGAGCAGATGCGCTTGATCCGCGCCAGCGCCATTAGCAGTGCTACCGGCATGCGTTCGGTCGAGATGCGGAATTGAACGAGTGAGCGCTGGGTCTGCGCCCCCCAAAGCGCTTCGGCCGATACTTCAACATCGCCGAACGAATCGTGTTCTATCCTGATGGCAGCAGTCATGGCAACTCTCTCGCCGTGTGGCTGAACTTCGGCGCCGTCCCGAGGTCTAGTTTCAGTGTAGTCTTTCTTCGGCGATGCGGATTCGAACGCAATCGAACAAAGCGACTGAACACTCTCGTCGTCAGCACAGAAGGGGCAGTTATGCCACTCGGTCAACAAGAGACGCTTCGTGAGTTTGGCTTCGCCTCCGGGCGGAGCGGCCATTTTTACTCGTTGCCCGCTCTGGAGGCTACCGGCGTCGGTAAGGTGTCGCGCCTGCCAGTATCATTACGTATCGTGCTCGAATCATTGCTGCGTAATTTCGATGGGAAGCGGATCACCGAGGATCATGTGCATCAGCTGGCTAATTGGCAGCCGCAAGCGGCACGTACGGAGGAGATTCCCTTTGTAGTGGCGCGCATCGTGTTACAAGACTTCACCGGCGTGCCTCTGCTCTGCGATCTTGCCGCGATGCGCGACGTGGCGGTGCGCTTCGGCAAGAACCCGCGCATTATCGAACCGCTGGTGCCGGTAGATCTGGTGGTGGATCACTCAGTGCAGGTCGACCACTTTCGCGAGTCCAATGCACTGGACCTGAACATGCGGTTAGAGTTTCGCCGCAATGCCGAACGCTACCGTTTTATCAAGTGGGGCATGCAGGCATTCGACACTTTTCGCGTCGTACCTCCCGGTGTCGGTATTGTGCACCAGGTCAATCTGGAATATCTCACAAAGGGTGTCAATCATCGCGACGGTGTGTATTTTCCAGACATGCTCGTCGGCACCGATTCGCACACCACAATGATCAACGCGCTGGGCGTCGTGGGTTGGGGCGTGGGCGGAATCGAGGCCGAGGCCGGCATGCTAGGCCAGCCAGTTTACATCCTCACGCCCGATGTGGTTGGTGTTCACCTCTCGGGCCGTTTGGGCGAGGGCGTGACAGCAACCGACCTGGTGCTGGTCGTTACCGAGGCACTGCGCAAGGCTAAGGTGGTGGGTAAATTCGTTGAATTCTTCGGCGAGGGTGCGGCCTCGCTCACGCTGCCAGACCGGGCGACGATCGCCAACATGACGCCTGAGTACGGTGCAACAATCGGTTTTTTTCCACCCGATGAAGAGACTGTTAACTATCTCTCAGCTACCGGTCGTAGCGATGAGGAGGTGGATGCCTTTTGCAGCTACTTTCAGGCGCAGCAGCTCTTTGGCATGCCCCGTGCGGGCGAGATCAACTACAGTAACGTGCTGGAGTTGGATCTCGCCAGCGTAGTACCCTGCGTGGCCGGTCCGAAGCGGCCGCAGGACCGGATCGTCATGCCGGAACTGAAGCGACACTTTGCGGAATTACTAAGCAAACCGACGGCCGACGGAGGATACGGAAAGGCGAATCAATCCCACGCGGCACGTTATGCGCTATCCAGCGGCGGCGACGTTGGCCATGGAGACATTCTGATTGCAGCGATCACATCCTGCACCAACACCTCAAATCCTGGTGTAATGCTGGCGGCTGGCCTGCTCGCGCAGAAGGCAGTGGCTCGTGGCTTGCGTGTGCCGTCGCAAGTAAAGACTTCGCTCGCACCTGGATCGCGCGTGGTGAGCGAGTACCTCGGCCAAGCCGGGTTGCTTGCACCACTAGAACAACTGGGTTTCCGCGTAGTGGCCTACGGTTGTACCACCTGCATTGGAAACGCAGGCCCGCTTGATCCGGAGATCGAGCGTTTGGTATCGGAGCAGGATCTGATCTGCGCCTCGGTATTGTCCGGTAACCGCAACTTCGAGGCTCGCATTCACGCCGGCATCAAGGCGAACTTCCTGATGAGCCCGCCGCTGGTCGTAGCGTTTGCGCTGGCAGGCAGAATAGGTATAGATCTCTCCAATGATCCTCTCGCCTTCGACAACAATGGGGTACCCGTCTATCTGCATGAGATCTGGCCCAGCCAGGAGGAAGTCGGGATTGCGCTGAGACAGGCGACCGATCCAGAAACCTATCGCCGTCTGTACAAGGACTTCGCGCGGGACAATCCGCTTTGGGAGGATATCGCTGCAGTGACCGGTGAGATTTACGTTTGGGACCCTTCCACCTACATTGCACGCCCTCCATTCTTCGACGATTTCGCGCTGGAACCACCCCCCCTTGTGAGCATTCGTGGCGCGCGCGCGTTAGCCATCTTTGGAGATTCTGTGACAACCGATCATATCAGTCCGGCAGGTTCGATTAAGGGTGATTCGCCGGCGGGCATCTACCTGCGCGGGTTGGGTGTGACGCCCGATGACTTTAACAGCTACGGTTCGCGCCGGGGCAACCACGAAGTGATGATGCGCGGCACCTTTGCCAATGTACGAATCCGCAACTTAATGCTGCCGCCGGGGATGGATGGACGGCCGGTTGAAGGTGGACTCACCTTGACTCAGCCCGATGGTGTAGAGCGCTTCATCTACGATGCGGCGATGGATTATCAGCTTGCCGGTACGCCGACCCTGATCTTTTCGGGAGAGGAATACGGTACCGGGTCGAGTCGAGACTGGGCGGCCAAGGGGACACGTTTGCTCGGGGTTAAGGCCGTGGTGGCGAAAGGTTTCGAACGCATTCACCGATCCAATCTGGTCGGTATGGGTGTACTGCCACTGCAGTTCAAGGGTCAGGATAGTGCCGCTTCACTCGGACTGCGTGGCGACGAAATATTCGACGTTGTCGGCACCGAAGATGGCATTGCACCAGGAAAGAACGTCACACTCCACATCCGGCACGCCGACGGTCACACCAGCCAATGTAGCTTGTTGATGCGGATCGATACGCCAATCGAGGTCGACTACTATTGCAACGGCGGCATTCTCCCTTACGTATTGCGCGGACTGTTCTCGAGCTGAGACATCAGGTTATACAACACGCTGCATTTTTCTTCTCTTCATCCAGTCAATACATTGCTGTAGTGCATCCTTCATCTTCTTCTCCGATAACTGAATGCGTTGTCCGTGGCCTGGCAACACCCAGGAAAATCGGTATTTTGCCAGTAACTCCATGGATGCGATCTGGTGTTCCCAGCTGTACCAGCAATAATACGGTGAAGCGCTCAGGCAGTGGCTACCAGGATTCCACCACAAGTGATCGCCGGTGAAAAGATATCTCTCTTGGTATAGCAGGCAGCACGACCCCTTGGTGTGGCCGGGAGTGGGAATCAGCAGCAGGTCATTATCGAGGGCTAACGGTGTCTCTCCCTGAGGTTGGATCTCAACTTCATCTGTTTCGATATTGACATCGTCCTGGTGAAGAATGCGATCACAGCCGAAATGCCGGGCAAACATCGAATGATCGGCCACGTCATCAATATGGCTGAGAAAAAAATAGCGGATACCACCTAATGCTTCGAGTTGCGATATGAGTGAAGGGATAAAGCGTGGTGAATCAACCAGTAGATTTCCCTCCTTACGCTGAATCAAGTAACTGGTAGCACCATAGCTCTTTCTTGAATGGTAGCCGCAATGAAACACGTTGGCCTCGATTAGATCGGGGAATGCTGTTTGCGCCGCTTTAAAATTGTGTGTTTTATGACTGCCAATGGCACCGACAGGGCAAGCCAGAAGTGCCATGCAGGCTCGGTGATTCTGTGCATCATTTTCCGGCTGGTAATAGACACGGGATTTACTGCCGCTGACATCAAAGCTTTCGGGAGCTACCCAGCGGCATGTGCCGCAGTCGATACAGCTGGTGTCTACATAGAAGTCACCGACTACATTTGATGCACGGCGTTTTGCCTGCATGGCCATTGCTAATCTCCTCATCGAGTGATGCATGCGCCTTATCAATGTTTGGACATCCGCATTATGCCTAATGTTCGGTGCGCTGGGCACTAACAAAGGCAGTTAGTGTCAAAATTCCAGAGAGAGGCAAGAATTGCTTTTACTAACGAAGGGTCAGGAGGGATGAATTATGGAACAGATATTTGCAGGCATCCTGATGCTATTCCCTGCGTTATTTGTGCTTTTCCTGATTGTCGGCGGTCTCGTCATGCTCAGCTTGATGCTATATCACTATTGGCATGCCTTTTCCGTAACACAATCCCCAGCAGTTGTAAGGTCACCGGGAACTAACCGCAGGACGGGTAGGGATCGCCGTCGCCCTATTGATAGTCAGAGTGGGCGCCAAGCGGCATAATTGTGATTTCAGCCACACCTTTTCGAAAATTGCTTTATTACTAACAACATATGAGTGAGTTTGGCGACTTTAACCTCACAGTTTCCACAGGAATATGTAAAATGCTGGGAACATGCAATGCAGAACGAACAGTTTAATCACACAATAACTGACGCGGTAAGAATTTCACAGATTGCAGAGATGAAGCTGCTTCAACTGATAAATGCTGAATCGGATATCAGTGGCATCCGTATCTTTGTCGCAGGTGGAGATTGTGATGGTATGACTTATGGCATGACGTTTGTTGAAACGCCAACAGAGTTTGATTGTGTTTTGGAATGCAATGGAATGAATGTTTATGTGGATGCGGTTGCACTTAATTATCTGGAAGGTGTGGAAATTGACTACAAACATGAGGGTTTAAATAAGAGTTTTGTATTTAACAATGTCTTTTCGCAGACAGGTGGTTCCGGTGTCTGCGGCGCTTGCGGTGCTGCTGGAGGAGGTTGTGCCTGATTGTTATTAGTCGTGCCCCGCGACCGCGGATTTTGCTGATTGCACCTTCTCAGAGTTATCGTATTAGTGCCTACCTTAACGCTGCCAGGGAAATGGGAGTGGCTATTGATATAGCCTCACCTGGTAAACATTCCTTGGTACGTGAGTTGGCAGAAGGGTTACATATCGACTTGAATGATCCTGGAGAGGCACTTGATGTAATCTGCAGTGCAGCAAGGTCTGTCTCTTATAATGGAGTTATTGCGACCGATGACGCAGCCGTGGAGTTGGCAGCGCTGACTGCAAGCAAATTGGGTTTAAGCTTTAATTCTGTCCACTCATCCCGGCTTGCACGACGCAAAGACCTGGCCAGGAATTGTCTGAGGCAAGCGGGTATTCCGGTTCCCCAGCACCAACTGATCTCTTTGGCTGATGATCTGGTAACCCAGATCGAAGGTTTCCCCTTCCCCTGTGTGATCAAACCCCTCAATCTATCAGCCAGTCGGGGTGTTATTCGCGCGAACAACCTGCCGGAGTTTCTTACCGCCTGTGAACGCATCCGCCCGCTCATCGCAAACCAAGCAGATCTTTTCGAACGTTCCCATCTGCTGGTCGAGGCCTACATCGACGGCTTCGAAGTGGCTCTGGAGGGCTTTCTTTGCCAGGGCAAACTCAGTGTGCTGGCGCTGTTCGATAAACCTGATCCTATGGTGGGACCATTTTTTGAAGAGACCTATTACACCACCCCCTCACGCCTTAGCTCTGATGTGCAGCATCGTATTCTTGAACGTGTTACCTCAGCTTGTGAAGCCTATGAACTGGTTGAGGGGCCTGTACATGCAGAGCTGCGAGTCAGCGAAGATGAGGCTTGGATTCTGGAAGTGGCGGTCCGCACGATTGGTGGCGAATGTGGGCATCTCTTCACTATAGCTTCCGGCCAGGCTCTGGAGAGCTTGGTGATTGCCAATGCAGTGGGTCTTCCATTGCCTGATGTCCATATTAAAGGGGCGGCGGGCGTATTGATGATCCCAATTCCAGGGTCCGGTATGTTAAGAGAGTTTAACGGGGTGGATGTGGCTCAGGCGGTTCGATATGTGGAGGAGGTCAGAATTATCGCTCCAGTCGGGCATGAGCTGGTGGCGCTGCCTGAAGGTTCCAGCTATCTGGGATTTATCTTTTCCAAGGCCGATACACCTGAACAGGCTGAAGCTGCACTGCTTCAGGCACATGAGATACTCAGTTTCAAGATCGATCCTGTTTGGCGTATCAGCTGAGGTTCCACTGTTTACTATTTTTTACCACCACCACCGGCCCGAAATCCCGCGGGCAGTTGACCCATATCACCTTCTCCAAACAGAAAACCCACCATGTGCCTTTCGATCAAGCGTATATCCTTTGGATCGGCAGTGCTCAAGCCGTTTTCATTAATGATCGTGGTGAGACGCTCCAGCCATTTCTTCCAACCTTCTTTGGAGACGTGCTGATAAACACGCTGCCCCAGTTCTCCCGGGTGCGGTGGCTTGTCGAGGCTCTCTGAAGGTCGCTTCAGGACAACACAGTCGACCATTTTTGGCATATTGTCAGTTCTCGTAAAGAAATTCTGAATCCTTGAAAAATTAAATAACAGTGACAGTTTCAAAATGCTCTCTCAATTATGAATTGTGTGTGGCTTCACTCATATTTTCTCAACAATACACCTTCACTACCGCAGCAGTTTGCGCTGCATTTTTTCACAGTCTGGAGATCGCCCACATCTCCCTCCAGATAGTCGTCTAGAGGACGATTCTCTGTTGCGCAGTCGCAGCCCTTGTCAGGGTAGACATAGACATTTTTCAGCCCGGCACGCTGGGCCTGTTCATAGGCTGACCACAGGGTTTTATTCGGGGTTTCCGGCAGATGGCTGAGCTTGTAGGCAGGAAAGAATTTGGTGATATGCCAGGGGCTGGTCTCGCCCAGGTGTTCCCGCACCCAGCAGGCGATTCGATACAACTCATCAGGGTCATCGTTTCTGCCAGGGATCAGGTTGGAGCGGGTCTCGACGTGGATACCCAGTTCCTGCGCCCTCTCGATCGTGGCGAGGATCTCGCTGACCTTGGCGGTAGGGCAGATGGCATGGTAAAAGTCATCGTGCAGGCTCTTGACGTCGGAACAGAGCACGTCGAGATGGGGTGCAACCAGCTCCAGCGCCTCTTCTGTGACGAAACTGTTCGAGACGTAGACGGTGTAGAGACCAGCCTGATGGGCTTGCTCACATACGTCGATTACATATTCCAGCCAGACTGCCGGTTCGGAATAGGTGAAGGCGATGCCCTGAACCCCCTGTCGAAGGGCGATACCGACCAGCTCTTCGGGCCGAACATAGGCGGCTGTTGATTCGCCCCGGGCCAGGTCTTCCAGCGCGGTCACGCCCCAGGAGATATCCAGGTTATGGCAGCCGCCACAACGAAAACTGCAGCCGTAGCTGCCGACTGACAGGACCTGGGTGCCCGGCCGGTAATGTCGTACCGGTTTCTCTTCTATCGGATTGACATGGATGGCGGAGAGGATGCCGTAGGAGAGATTGTAGAGGGTGCCGTTTCGATTGACATGGGCTTGACAAAAGCCGCGCTGGCCATGGCTGATCTTGCAACGCCAGGGGCAGAGGTGGCAGCGGGTTGTGCCATTGTCCAGTCTCTCCTGTAGAACTGTCTCTATCAGTCGGTAGAGTTCAGGTGCATTGCTGTGCATTATTCACTGTCCATTACTGCTGATGGTGGTGAATCATTGGATTTCTGAGTTGATCAATCAGCAAATTCGTGCCGTTACACAACCATCATAGCAGTTGAACTTTAGCCAAATGCCGTCCACTTTGTAGTCTTTATCCGGCAGGGTGTGCCGGGAGAACCCTTCCGTTGAGACAATTGAGAAACGATGTCTGCCGAGTTGCAGGATATATGGATTCCCCCAATGCCGGGTACCACAGATGAAATTGTGGACCCGCCTTGCCGACCACTCCGTTGTGATATGGAAATCCTCTTCCCCAGGCCAGCTGTGACAGCTTGCCTGTTGCTCATCCTGGGTGGTCAGGCATAAGCTCCCCGACTCCAACTGTTGTAACAGCGTTTGAATCAATGCGTTGCCAACGGTTGCGCACAATCGTTTCAGATCTGTTTCGGAGATGCCGTCAATCACCGGCACCTGCTCCCAGGCAACAATAGGGCCGGCATCAATTAGCTGAACCATTCTGTGCAAAGTTATCCCTATTTTCGATTCGCCATTTCTGAATTGCCAGAAAAGGGGTGATGGGCCACGGTATTGCGGCAGCAGGGAAGGGTGCAGGTTATAGCAACCCAATCTTGGAATTTGTAGTAGGCTGTTTTGCAACTGGTGTGGAAAGCAGGAGACGATTCCTACATCCAAAGCATAGGGTTGTAAACGTTCTCCGGTATCTTGGCGATCCAGGAGTATCACAGGGATGCCGTGTATTGTGGCCACACTCAGGATGGAGTCATTCGCATGTTTCAATAAAACCGGAATATAGGGCCGGGTAGATAGAGATGCTTTTTTCAATCCCACAGCGGAATCTGCTATGGCGATTACTCCTACACTGTGGCCGGAGTTGAGTAGCGCCTTCAGAGTAACCAGTGACTGGATACTTAATGAACCGATAAAAAGTATCGTTAACATAATGGTTAGCTTAGAGAATCTTTGTTTAATCCGCCATGGACATGGCAGATACCCCGTCATTTGTAGGTAATTAGCTGTTCAACATAGGGTTTTAGGGACCTTGGAGGTTTTTTTCTTGAACTATACTTTCGTTATCAATAGATACATTTCATCCGCATAGACGATGGGAGGAGATGAAGTGTTTGATATTATGAGCTTAAAAGAGATTTAGTGGTTGTTTTTCCGACTCAGGTAACCCGATGCATGAATAACCATGCAGACATTTCCCAGTTAATTCTTGATAAAGCCCTGGAGCTTGCAGGCTACAAGTCGTGGGAGACGCTACGGCTGTATGAGATTGCCGAAGCACTGGAGATCTCTCTAGACGATATTCGGCAATACTACCCACAGAAAGATGATCTGGTGGATGCCTGGTTTGATCGAGCTGATCAAGCCATGCTTCTTTTCGCATCCAGCGGGCAATTGCAACAATACCCGATCCGTGAACGTATAAAGCAGGTCTACATGGCTTGGTTGAGCAGCTTGGCGCCGTATAGAAAAGTAACCGGCGACATGCTGCTCTATAAATTGGAGCCTGCACATATCCATTTGCAGGTTTTGGGCTTGTTGCGAATCAGCCGAACGGTTCAATGGATGCGTGAGGCTATCATGAGTAACACAACCCACTTCTGCAGGATCTCTGAGGAGGTAGGATTAACCTCTCTTTATGTTGCTACTTTCATCTACTGGTTAGGTGATGATTCTTTTGAGTCGAAAAGAACCCAAGTCTTTCTTGAACGACAGCTGCTTCGTGCAGAAAGCCTGATCAACAGACTCAAATGGTTCACTCCCAAAGAGCATCCGCCGACTCCCGAACTCTCCAAGAGTGTGGGCTAGAAGGTGGTGTGGCTGCCAGTATACTTTCAACTGATAGATGGACACCATCACCCACACCCTTGTCGGTGTACTCGCAATCCAAACGGGGCTACTTAAGCCGCTGGCGCTATCCCTGCCCAGCCGGGCGCGTCTCTTGACAGTTACCTGTCTGGCAGCAGCCTTTCCAGACATTGATTACGTTGGAATATTGTTCGATCCACTTTCGTTTATAACAGATTGGCACCGGGGGCCAACCCACTCATTTTTAATGCTGCCAGTGTGGGCGCTCCTGTTGGGCTGGTTGTTTGCTGCTTTTGGCGGCCAATTACAGCATCGGGGGCTCTACACTGCGATCGCCGCTATTGCTCTGACTTCTCATATCCTTACTGACATTATCACTCCCTGGGGGACACAGATTTTTTGGCCCCTGTCCGATTACCGGGCAGTGCTCGCGACGACGTTTGTGATTGATCCCCTGTTTACCGGTATTGTGGTTATGGGGCTGGCATCTAAGGTCTACTGTAGATCGGAAAGGTTTGCACGATTAGGAGTAGCCGTCATGATCCTTTATCTTGGGCTGCAGGGCCTGCTGCAGCATCAGGCATACCAGATTGCCAAAACATACAGCACACAGGAGGGTTTCAGAGAGGCCAAAATAACGGTTCTTCCGCAGCCGTTCTCACCTGCCCACTGGAAACTTATTGTGAATGAAAGCGATAGGTACCACATCGCATATGCAGATCTTTTCTCTTTCGATCTCATGGTGGATGTAAATGAACGTGCAGGGGTACTGTCCAGACTCGTTGCAGCCTACCGTCCTTTAACGCAGTTAGTGTGGCAACAGGAGACCCGTTATGGGGATGAGCCCAATATACAAGCACTGGTACGTCAGGCATGGGCGCAGGAAGAATTTTCCCGCTATCGCCGGTTTGCACAGATCCCTCTCCTCTACGGTGTCAGTCAGGAAGAAGAGCGGTTTTGTGCCTGGTTTGCCGATTCCCGTTATATGCTGCCGCTGATACCGCCGCCGTTTCGTTATGGAATGTGCCGAATGGCGGGAGGGGAGTGGCAGGTTGTCAGGCAGGTTCCTGATGTATGAACGGTACCTGATGTTCTTTTCGATATTACTCTGATTTCTACCTTTCCATGCCTCTGTGTGATTGATATTTACTGCTATACTTTTCGGCTCTTCCCCTGATCAGGTGGGCAGGTTAGCGTAATCCACTATGAGAGAGAAAGATCTATACGCCCAGATTTTGGGTATCAAGAGTCCCTGCAGGTTAGCAGAGTAGAGCTGGCTGTGTCAGAAGGTGAGGTAACGGTCCACGTAGAGCAGGAGGAAGGAGCCAAGCTGTGTTGCCCAACCTGCTGACAGATCTCACCAGGCTATGATTCATGCAAACGCCGCTGGAGACACTTGGATAGCTGTCAGTACAAGATCATTCTGGTGGCGGATGTTCCCAGAGTGAAGTGCGAAGAGCATGGTGTGGTCACAATGTCAGTTCCCTGGGCCGAACCTGGCTCTGGCTTTACGGCAATGTTTGAGGCGCTGGTGATTGATTGGTTGAAAGAGGCATCCATCTCTGCGGTTTCCCGATTGATGGGGCTGAGCTGGAATGCCATAGATGGGATCATGCAGCGATCGGTTGAGCGAGGACTGGCTCGCAGAGAAGAGATCTACCCGACGCATATTGGCGTTGATGAAACGGCTTTCAAGAAGCGCCATGATTACGTGACAGTTGTATCAGACCAAGAGGTAGGAACATTGCTACACGTTGGTAGTGACCGCAAGAAGGCGACACTCAAGGCGTGGTATGACAGTCTGACAGAAGAACTGCGAGAGGCGATAGAGAGTGTTTCCATGGATATGTGGCCAGCCTTTATCAATGCCACACTGGAAAGCCTACCTGAAGCTGAGGAGAAAATCGCCTTTGATAAATTCCATGTTGCCAAATATCTCGGTGAAGCCGTAGACAAAGTTCGCCGCGAAGAACACAAGGCATTGATCGCAGAAGGCTATCAAGACCTCAAAGGAAGCAAGTATGACTGGCTCTACAACCCTGAGAACATTACGCGCAAACAAGAAGGGTCGGTTCAAGGTATTGCGCGACAGCACACTGAAAACAGCTCGTGCTTGGGCCATTCAAGCGCACATCGAGGAAACAGCGCTAGCGGCATGGCGCGCTATCTGATGCTCTACCGGTCAATCTCTCAATGACCTCCTGTACAGGTGACTGTGACATTTCGGACAGGGATTGACCCCTCTTTCTGTGCCAGTCCAGGTCTCTTCACAGAGCACGCATTCATACCGGACAGGTTCCCCGAGGTTAACTTCCGGCTTGGGTGGCTTCCTTGGTATTTATATTGAATCGGATGGGTGTGCTTCAGTCAATGTGCCGCCATCAAATACAGATTCCGTATGCATCTTTATCTGTGTCTTTGCTTTATTTGCTTTGATTTTGGCCTCATCTTTATCAATCTGTGCCGATAGTTCCTGTTGCATCACTACAATGCGGATCTCCTGGCGTGGGTAGTAAATCCACTGCTTATTGTCTATTCGGTCAAATAGAAAATGTCTGAGCGCCTGTTGAAAACCACCCACTTTCCGACTTAGCGTTATGTTTCGGAAAATACGCAGTGTCTCCAACAGATCAACCTGGACAACCCCGACCCGTTTACCCTCAAAATTTGCTGCATTGATCAGGACCTTTTTATCTGGACGTTTCAGAATGATTCCGAGTTTTACCCCTGCAATTTGGCACACTGCGTCCACTGTTATCCCATTGAGTCTATGATCTGCCAGCCAGTACTCTGGCGAAATTCTGCGCCCTTTGGTAAGTTTTATGGAGCGTTTGTACACTTGATGGGAGTAACGGCTGTACACGGAATGGGCATGGATGTAATCTGGTAACCTGATGGAATCACATTTTTGGAACAGCTGTTTGGCCATTAGTGCAACCGAGAGGTAGAAAGAGTACTCGCATTGCTCAACCTTATTCCCTTCAAATCCCCGTAATGCATGGGCAAAGTGCCATTGATTGATCTCCCCCTTCCGTGCGATCAATGGTGCATGGCACGATGGGCACACACAGCCGCATTCTTTCCCTTTTTGAACTTTGGAGACGTCAACCAGCTGTTCATCGGTCTTTCGAAGAGTGAATGGGATCAAGGTCAGATGTTTGCCGTGCTTTTTGTATCCCATACCGTAGTGTCAAAGTTTGCTGCCAATTTCGTCTGGGAAAATACCGGAGGTAAGCTCAATCTTCGCCAACGGACTATGCAGGCATTCACCCAAGCAGCCAACCTTGCAACCGATCAGACAGAAAAAAGTTAAAGCGCAAATAATGAGCTCAAGAAGATGACATGGGACAGTGCAATCCAGAATGGGCGGTATAATTCGCTTCGCTCTGCTCAATCATAACTCACTGATTCAGATTGCAAGTTATACGGAATGAATCAGTATTCTCCGTATAACTTGTTCCTGGCGAATTACTATTCACGCGGCAACAGTCGAAAGGGAGTTGGATAAGTAGAGAGTAGGAATTTTATGCTTGGCTGCGTGCAATGGAGAGTGAAGCAAAGGTGCGCAGTCTCTGTTAGGCGCATGGTTAGAGTGGCGATGGACGAAGCTTTATCGCCAGCATCAAGCTTGAAATGATGTGGCGAAGTGGTACCGGGGGCAGGGCTTCACGCCAGACTTTCAGCGCCAATATTTGATACAGCAGGGCCATTACCTGTTTGTGGGCTGAAGTAGAGCGCCCCTTATCAACATAATGTAGATAGGCAGGGCGGTGTGGCCACATTGCCTAAAACACGGCTTTTCAGACAATTCCTACAGATAGGAAGGATATTGCTGATGCGTTTTCTCGATGCGGGATAGTATATTAATTCCCAGCAAGGACAGCCGATAAAGATCGGATGGGCGCAAGGATGCACCCCCTTGTATTAAGGTCAGGCTCATGGATGACGGCTGGCCAGGCACCAGGGAAGGTGCCGACCTCTCGAAGGCCCGCTCCAAGGATTGGAGTGGGCTTTCTTCTTTGCTTGGTCGTTGTGGCTACACGGTAGCTGGTATCGAGGGGGCCAACAGTTGTTTGGCACTAATGTTGAAGAATAACAGTGCTCCGCCGTCGTTACGCCTTGGCGCTTTCGATCAAACTATCTTAAAGATTGGCCGAAGTCGTCACATGATAACCATAGGTGTAGACCTTTTCAGTAATATGTCGTCTAATTTGTAGTAATTTGGGCTGGCATCTTCAGACGATGTTGCAATTGTAAGTTACCAGGGTAAGTCTAAGATGTGCACCAGTGCTCGATGCGGCCAAAGTTGCTCTCTCCTATATTTGGTGGATTGTTGTTGAGTTCACCTTATGTCACACCCTTACCGCAAATCCGATATAGTAGCCGCAGCTCGTAGAGCCTTAATCGCTGCAGATCCCACCTTTTATTCCTGGTCTCATGAGCAACAGGAGATATTTCGAGCCACGATGGGCGATGATGTGATATATCGCATTCGGCACTTACTTCTGGCCAGCTTGCGCGGGATCGAGTGCCATTCGGAACAGGAGGCCAACGATGCCTGGGAGGCTGTTTCCATCTCTGACCTTTATTCGCTCAACTGGGCCATGCTACTCACTAGTGGTATAGGGGAAGACCACATCTACCTGAACGAATCCATGGAAGACGGCACCAGCATCCTGGATGTCTCCACGCTCTATGAATATGACTATGCTGACTATCTGTTCCAGGAGCACGCCAGATTTCGGGACTTTTCAGAGTACGCAGGCTCGCGCTACTACGGTATATCTCATGGCTGGTGGATCCGCCTTCTGATCGACGGTCAGTTATATTACGCTACGGTAACCTCGCTGACGACGCACCTGATGGGAGAGATCGAAGAAGCCGCTAATGGCCATATCGATAACCTGATCCCCAGTGAATTGATCGAAGGGGAGAGCAACGGCAAACGGCAAGGTGGTGGTTTTTTGTGGGACATGCGCACCGATGCCAATGGTCTCGAAGGCCAACTTGATGAACTGAAGCGCCGCTGGTGGGCTTACCAGGATGAGCGGCGCGATATTTTGGGAGAGGAGCTTGCTTCTTGGGAGCCGGCCGTCTATATGAAGGAAGAGAATTGGGACGATGACCCCAGCCGATCCTATATTTTTACTAACGCCGAGTCCCTCCAGCGTGTCCGTTGGAGACATTATCTATCTGATTGTGCCTCACTCCTGACGCCACTTGCCGAAACCGATACTCTACTTAAACGTGAAGCTGGCCTGACTATTGCGTTTCTGGATGAAGCGCACGCGGACATCATGGAGAACTTTGATCCCAAGGTAATAAAGTTAAGGAAAAAGAAAAAAATTATCATGGCGTCCGGTGTTTTCGATGAGCTTGGACAGATCTCCAGTAAATTAAGTGATGATGACGAATCTTGAGCGGTGACCTGTTATTCAATTTTTGAAGGCGGTCATGAAGGCCGCCAGTAGTAGTCAGTTCCTTTCATACTGAATGTTGATATGTTCGCACATCTCTTCAGTAAGGCGATCAAGATTCAACGGACTCAATTCCCCATTGGTCAGCCTGGTGATCTCCTGCTGTGTGTTGACTCAAAAGGAAAGCGCAGGCTTGGGTGATGTCCCAACCGTGGGTCTCCATGATTTCCGTATTCTTGCTATCATACAGCGCGTTACTGACCTCTGGGATCAGTTCGTAGGTCGAAAGAAGACAGGCGATATCTATCGCGTCCTTTCTGCGCATATCTCTGGTACGGTCCGTCCATGCAATGATTTTCAAGAGGACCATCCCGGCTGGCTTGGCCACCGGCACGTCAGGCACGGGCGATGCGTTGTTCCAGTTTTGCCGGATTCCAGGGCATATCCAGGTTGATCACTACATCGGCCACCTGAAGATTGAGTCCTACGGAGCCTGAGTCGGTGGTGAGGAATAGCCGGCAATCGGGATCGTCCTTGAAACGTCGGATCTCTTCATGGTGTTTTGGTATGCCAGGCGTGTCCCAGCCCCATCTCCCAGCCTGCTCTCGGACCAGCTGCAGCATGCGCGCCCATTCGGAAAATATAATGATCTTGTGGTCGCCATTGACTCTTTGGTCTTTTACCAGGCATTTCATAGCATGAGGACACTTGGCCTTAAAGTGCTTTGCGCAGCTCTCATACGTCGAAACTGGTGGAGGATGAGCATAAGATCAAGGAGTTGCATGCCAGTGTCTAGCAGTTGACGATGCAATGTGGTTTCTTAGAACAAGGCCTGGTAAGGGTTCACGATCCGAAAGCAACAAATGATTGATAGGCATTCACTACATGCCAGTGTCAGTTGCTGTGGCGTTTTTGGGTTTTCGATGGTACTTTGTCGCCAGTTTCCAAACGCCAAATCACTATGCGGAGTGGCAAGGCGGGCGGTAATCGACTTAACCTATTGAAATATACAAAAATAAGGCAGCCTACAAAGCCATGGATCTTGGTCAGATTTCGACCTAAGCCTCCATTGTCTTTTGTAATTTGCTGCCTCACTCATCCGCCCGGATGGCGAAATTGGTAGACGCAAGAGACTTAAAATCTCTCGACCTTTGGGTCGTGCCGGTTCGATTCCGGCTCCGGGCACCATTCCTCTACCCGCTATTTGGGTAGTATCAATTCCTCATTCCAACCTGCCCACACTTGTCTATACTGCGGGAAACGCTCTTATATGTTTCCTCACGGAAGTAGGCAATGGCACGGCAAACTAAACGTCCCGTATTTCTCAATCTGCTTCAGATCAAACTGCCTGCTGCAGCTCTCTTGTCCGTTGCCCATCGGGCTACTGGCATTGTGATGTTTCTGTTGATTCCTTTTTGCATCTATCTGCTTGAGATGTCCGTATCCGATGAAGCGGGTTTTCATCAGGTTTTGGCCATGATCGACAGTTTGCCTTTTCAACTACTGCTGTTTCTGATGCTTTGGATTTTGCTGCATCATCTGCTGGCAGGCATTCGTTATCTCATGATTGATATGGACCTTGGTGTGGATAGAGTTGTCGCCCGTAGGAGTGCCTGGCTGGTGATTTTTAGTGGTTTTGCTTCGGCCTCCCTCTTGGGAGTGCTTTTGTGAGCCGAAGTATCTCGGGGCTTCGAGCCTGGATATTCCAACGCATTACTGCTATCTATCTGGCGGTCTTTGTGCCGATTGCATTGGGGTATTTGTTCTTTTCCCCAGTAACGAACTATCAGCAGTGGGTTGAGCTGCTTAGTTCTCCCTGGGTAAATACTTCTCTCTTACTGTTCGTTTTCGCAATCCTGCTGCATGGGTGGATCGGTATCAGGGACGTGGTGATTGACTACGTTCAACCGTTCCCTGCCCGGATAGGGCTGCTGGTTCTGGTTGGGCTGGGATTGGTTGCCTGCGGAGCCTGGGCTGCACGTATCCTGTTTAACGTAATAGGTGTGGTATGAAACTCCCCCGCAGAAGATTCGATACCTTGATTCTGGGTGCCGGGGGCGCTGGTCTGCGGGCTTCACTTCAACTCGCGGAGGCTGAGGCGAGAGTTGCCGTCGTGACGAAGGTTTTTCCCACGCGCTCCCACACCGTCGCTGCGCAGGGGGGTGTCAATGCCGCCTTGGCCAATGTCTCTCCAGACAACTGGCATTGGCATATGTATGACACGGTCAAAGGCAGTGATTACCTGGGTGATCAGGATGCTATCGAGTATATGTGCCGATCTGCCTCCAGGGTTGTTTATGAGCTGGAACACTTCGGTGTCCCATTCTCCCGTCTTGAAAATGGCCGTATCTATCAGCGGGCCTTCGGCGGACAGAGTCAGAATTTCGGTGAGGGACAGGCTTCCAGAACCTGTGCGGCGGCTGACCGGACGGGACACGCCATACTTCACTCACTCTATCAACAGAACATTCGGGCCAAGACCCATTTCTTTGACGAGTTCTTCGCGATTGACCTGATAAAGGATGATGAAGGGGTCATTCTTGGTGCCCTGGTGCTGGAGATCGCAACTGGAGAGCCGCTGCTCATCGAGGCCAAGACCACACTGATTGCCACGGGTGGCTGTGGGCAATTGTTTCGCACCAACACCAATGCACATATCAATACCGGCGACGGCATGGCGATGGCACTGCGTGCCGGTATCCCATTGCAGGATATGGAGTTTTTTCAGTTTCATCCAACAGGCATTGCCGGTAAGGGAATGTTGATCACAGAGGCTGCGCGGGGCGAGGGAGGCTATCTGATCAATGGCGAGGGTGAGCGGTTTATGGAACGCTATGCACCTAATGCCAAGGATCTTGCCAGCCGTGATGTGGTCAGCCGTGCCATCTCCACCGAGATACGAGAAGGGCTGGGATGTGGGCCTGACAAGGATCATGTGCTGCTCAAGGTGGATCACTTGGGAAAGGAGGTTGTTCACAAGCGGCTACCGGGTATTCGGGATCTGAGCCGGACATTTCTCCATATCGACCCGGCCAAGGCACCGATTCCGGTCTTTCCTACTGCGCACTACGTCATGGGAGGGATTCCCTCCGACCGATATGGACAGGTGGTGGTACCGGTGCGAAATGGACCAGAGGAGGTTATTCCCGGACTTTATGCTGCCGGTGAATGTGCCTGCGTTTCCATCCATGGGGCTAACCGGCTAGGTGGCAACTCACTTTTGGATATTCTGGTCTTTGGACGCTCTGCCGGTAACCGCATTATCGAGTATTTGCAGGAGAACCGCTATCATCGCCTGATGAACGATGCAGGCGTGGAGAAAGCGATGGCACGACTGCAGCGCTGGAATTTGCGCGGCGAAGGTGAAACTGTCGACAATCTGCGTAAGGACCTGAAGCGGGTGATGGAGGAACACTGCGGTGTCTTCAGAAATGAGGATGTGATGCAACAAGGGGTTACTGAATTAAAGCGTCTGCGCGAACGTCTTCCCGATGTGCGGCTGCGTGATACCAGCAGGATATTCAATACCGCCAGGATCGAAGCGCTGGAACTGGAAAATCTGATGGACATCGCAATGGCCACCATGATGTCTGCAGCAGCTCGAAAAGAGAGTCGTGGAGCACATTCACGTGTTGACTACCCTGATCGCGATGACATCAATTGGATGAAGCACAGTCTCTACTATCTTGAAGAGGACCGCCTGGATTTCAAACCCGTCCGGACCCGCCCGTTATCAGTTGATAGTTTTCCGCCAAAGGAGCGCGTCTATTGATCATTTTGTTTGCAGCGTTCGGGTAAGCGTATGCGTTTCCGCATCTACCGCTACAATCCGGATCAAGACAGGGAACCCTACATGCAGGATTTCGAACTTGCTGAGGTCCCTTCGGGCATGATGTTGCGTGATGCCCTGCTAGCGCTAAAAGCACAGGATGAAACGCTCAGTTTCCGACACTCCTGCGGAGAAGGGGTTTGTGGTTCGGATGGGATGAATATCAACGGCCGAAATGGACTTGCCTGCATTACACCACTGGCTGAGTTGAAAGAACCGATTGAAGTCAGGCCATTCCCAGGGGTACCGGTTATTCGGGATCTTATAGTGGACATGCAGGGGTTTTATAAACAGTATCGTTCCGTAAAACCCTATCTGATCCGCCAAGATCCAGAGCCAGAGGTTGAAAATCTGCAAATGCCGGAAGAGCGGGACAGGCTTGACGGGCTATATGAGTGTATTTTGTGTGGTTGCTGCACAACATCCTGTCCCTCCTTCTGGTGGAATCCCGATAAATTTCTTGGCCCGGCTGCCTTATTGCAGGCTTGGCGTTTCCTGGCTGACTCCAGAGATCAGGCAGAGAGTGATCGACTCGATGCACTGGATGGCCCATACCGGCTGTTTCGCTGTCATACCGTTATGAATTGTGTCGATGTCTGTCCCAAGGGATTGAATCCCACCCGCGCCATTGGGCATATTCGTGACCTGATGTTGAAAAAATCGATTTAGGCACTATTAGCCATTCTATATTTTTCGATGCAACCCCGGATCGTTTTCAACGAGCAGGACCCGCGATGCTGAGTTGTTCTGACCTGCCCTCATTTGGCGCCTGTATTTTATGACTGTAACAATCTGAAACAGTTTTCCTGTGCGTCGAAATAATTGCGAAACAGCTAGCTCTCATACTGCACAGCGTGGATTGAGTGTGTAGCGAATTGCGTCTATACACAGTATCAAGCCATCATGCGAACCCATATGAGGAGAATTTAGATGAAAAAAAGTTTGAATACCGTGGCAGGGATTGTGGCTTTGACGATAGGATCCATCAGTGCCGAAGCGGCAGATTATGCAGACATGAGCAATGAAGAATTGGTACAGATGCGATCACAGGTTCGGGAACAGTCCTATGAAGATCGTGAAGGTTATCGTACAGAGATGCAGAACAGAATGCAGTCAATGGACAGTGAAGAGCGCTCTCTGTTTCGTCAGATGAATGAAACGGGCGAACAGGGAGAGGGTAGTGGAAAGATGAATCGCTATGGTCAGGGTGGCGGCAACGGTTCCGGTAATAAATATCGCTATGGTCAAGGCTCCAGCCAAGGTTCCAGCCAGGCGTATGGGAGTGGTTATGGCTCACGCAGCGGTGGTGGCTCCGGTGGCGGCAGGGGACGTGGTCATTAATGCGGTCGCTACGCGCACCATATATGCTGTTACTTCCAGTAGTGGCCGTGGCCACTACTGGTTGCCAGAGTCTTGGTGTAAATGAGTCAAATTCCTTCTTTGTTGGCCGCTATACCCAATATGTGCTGGGGGAGATACCAAATCAGTATGCTGATTTAAGCAATCCTTTGCCCGTTTCTTCAGAAAATATCTCTGATGGAAAAAAACTCTATCAAGCACAATGCCCGGTGTGCCATGGTGTTTCTGGTGAAGGGGATGGCCCGGCAGGAAAGCTGTTGGTTCCCAGTCCGGCCAACCTTGCGATTACCCGTAGATTACCAGTCGCTACAGATGCCTTTATTTTCTGGACCTTATCGGAAGGTGGTGAGCCGTTTGGAACAGCTATGCCTGCATTTGGCAATCAGCTCACTGATAAGGAGATATGGCAGATTGCCCTCTACATAAACACTGGTTTTTCCCTTTGATATAAGGAATATCCTAATGATGACTAAACGGCCCGCATGGGTCTGGATTGCTGCCATCGTCGCAGTGGTCTTTGGCATATTGACCATTAAATCAGGTGGCAGCGTACTTTTCATAGATGGTGAAGCCAGGCGTGCTGCTGGAAACACTGTGGATTTTGTACTTTGGTTCAACTTTTCTGCGGGGTTTGTCTATATCGCAACCGGAATTGGTATCTGGTTGGAAAAAGCCTGGGCTCCAGCAGCTGCGATTACCATCGCAACATTGACATTATCGGTCTTCGTCGCCTTTGGGATTCATATCGTTTTTGGTGGTGAGTATGAACTGCGCACTGTTGCCGCCATGACTTTGCGGTCTGTGGTTTGGATCGTAATCGGAATTACGGGCTATCGGGCCATGTATCCACACCAGCTGCAGGATAGGACTCAATAACTGACCGCATTGCACCACATGGCAGTGTTGAGACATACTGAGTCATACCCGTTGAGGTTCAGTGAATGCCTATGAGTGGAACTGCGGAAATCAACCGCTTACGCTGGCAGTGCCGCCGGGGTATGCTGGAACTCGATTTGCTGTTGTTTGCCTTTCTTGAAAATGAGTATCCCTCTCTCGACAGGGAGGCGCGAAAGGATTTTGCAACTTTACTGGAATATCAGGACCAAACTCTACAGTCCTGGCTTATCTCAGGCAGCAAGATTTCTGATAAGCAAATGGTCAAGATTGTGAAGATTATCCGGCAGGGAGGCCGTGATCATGAGGCGGAATGCTGAACCGATAATTCTTCAGCCCGGCAGATCCCCAGTGCAGCAGGTGGTATTGTCCGCTATTTATGGTGCAGGTTTGTTGGCGCTCTTATCAGCTGAGTTGTCTTCCGGATCCAAAGCCGTGTTGACTTTGTGCGTGTTCGCACATTTCATCTGGACGATTGCCCTGATAAGGGGAAGTATTAAAAGCGCATCGATCAGTCGCTTGGTGTGGGAACCGGAAGGTAGCTGGAAACTGACATTTTCAGATGGACGGCAGCTATACGCACAACTCAAGCCGTCAAGTTTTTGCAGGCCCTGGCTGATCATCCTCAATTTTTCCATTGGGAGATTTCAACCACAGCATTCCGTTATTTTGACGAGAGGGAGTTTGGACAAAAGGACTGCGCGTACCTTGCGCAAGCGACTTCTCAGGGAGAGAATGCTTGCTGGCCGTTCAAAGCAAAGCGGAAGGGTGAACCTATGAGGTTCATCCTTCATTAAAACAATTGTCTATGCATTGGAGACTCGGCGAGCTATCTGCAGATGTCAACATCCGCCTCAATCATCATCTCGACGATGACTTCAATCTCATCCGGATTAGTCTCTGCGAGTTCACGTAATTCTGCACAACTGACTATAAGTGTGTCTTTCATGGTAGTCACCACAACGTTAAATAATTAAATACTAATATAGTCGTTGCTTTATGGGAAGTCAACTCTTTTTCTGCGAAGGAAGTCAAAGTTTATGTCGATAGATCAATGAGATATGACGTACTGAGGATCCGGGAAAGATAATTACGAAGTAAATTCACTGAATTCGTCCCATTATTACTAAACCGGGTTGGCTCCTCCGGTTCATCCCGTGGAGTCATTGATAAAGAGAATAATTGTTTGGAGGAGAGGAGAATGAAACTGGAGACACTGGCAATTCATGCCGGCTACGAGCCTGACCCCACGACCAAGGCCGTCGCCGTTCCCATCTATCAGACCACATCCTACGCGTTCGACAGTACGCAGCATGGCGCTGATCTGTTTGACCTCAAGGTGCAGGGCAACATCTACACCCGCATCATGAACCCAACCTCGGATGTGCTGGAAAAGCGGGTGGCTGCACTGGAAGGGGGTGTTGGCTCCCTGGCGTTGGCCTCAGGCATGTCAGCGATTACCTATGCGATCTTCACGATTGCTGAATCAGGTGACAATATCGTCACGACATCCACTCTGTATGGCGGAACCTTCAACCTGTTTGCTCATACACTGCCGCAGTTGGGTATAGAGGTCCGTTTTGCCGCACCGAACGAAATCGATGGAATGGCGGCATTGATCGACGACCGTACTAAAGCCGTCTTCTGTGAGTCGATCGGCAACCCCGCCGGTAACGTGGCGGATCTGGCGGCAATAGCGGATATGGCGCACGCACACGGTGTGCCGGTTATTGTCGATAATACAGTTCCAACACCCTATCTTTGTCGCCCCTTTGAACACGGTTGCGACATTGTCGTCCATGCCTTGACGAAATACATGGGTGGTCACGGTACCACGATTGGTGGTGCACTGGTCGATTCCGGCAAGTTTCCCTGGGCAGAACACAAGACGCGCTTCAATCGCCTCAACGAACCTGATATCTCCTACCATGGCGTGGTCTATACCGAAGCGTTGGGAGAGGCGGCCTATATCGGTCGGGCCCGGGTCGTCCCATTGCGCAACATGGGCGCAGCCATCTCTCCTTTCAACAGTTTCCAGATCCTCCAGGGGATCGAAACCCTGCCGGTGAGAATGGACAGGCACTGTGAGAATGCGTTGGCGGTGGCAAAACACCTACAGTCGCATGAACAGATCCAATGGGTCAGATATGCGGGGTTGGATGAGAGTCCGGACAAGGCGTTGGTGGATAAATATATGAATGGACATGCCTCCAGCATACTCAGTTTCGGCATCAAGGGGGGAATTGAAGCCGGTACAAAATTCATCGATGCCTTGCAACTGGCAGTGCGTCTGGTGAATATCGGTGATGCCAAGACGCTTGCCTGTCACCCAGCCACAACCACCCATCGGCAGCTTAATCAGGAGGAGATGGAAAGAGCGGGTGTTTCAGAGGATCTGGTACGCCTCTCTGTTGGTCTGGAGCATATCGACGATATTCTCACCGATATCGATCAGGCGCTGGCGGCGGCTAAGTAGTGTTCGATATGAAATTTCGTTATGAAATAATCGATTCAGAAAGGGTTTACGATGGCTTTCTGAAATTGAACCGCTACCGGCTCAAGCATGATCTCTACGAGGGTGGCAGCAGCCGGGAACTGATCCGCGAGCGGCTGGAAGGGTTGCAGGCCGCTTCGGTTTTACTCTATGACCCAAATCTGGATCAGGTCGTTCTGGTGGAACAGTTTCGTATCGGTGCATTGGAACATCAGAATCCTCCCTGGGTACTGGAGACGGTGGGCGGTTACATTGGTGAAAATGAATCCCCGGAGGCCGTGGCACGCAGGGAGGCGGAGGAGGAGGCCAACTGCAAAATCACCGAGTTGGAATCGATATGTACCGTGATGGTGAGTCCTGGCCACTCCGTGGATCAGATTTTTCTCTTTTGTGGCCGGGTGGATGCCTCGCAGGCAGGTGGCGTCTTTGGCCTGGATCATGAGGGAGAGGATATCCGGGTGGTTGTCATGGATGCGGAGCAAATCATTTCAGAGCTCTATGATGGCCGCGCCAATTCCACCAGCATCATTATTGCCGTACAGTGGTTGGAAAAAGAGCGTGAAACCCTGCGTGCCCGATGGTTATCTCTTTGATCTTGGTGAAACCCATCGCTCTATTTCCTGTCTACACTACGCCAGTTCTGCTCAGCCTTAATCCCCCAAGTTTTTTCAGGAGTAAATGAATGTCGACCATATCGAGAAAATGGGTGATCCTGTTGCCGATCCTTTTGGGTGTCGCGATATTCATATTCCTGAAGCAGGGCAAGGTACCGCCAGTGCAACAGGAACCCGCAGAGATTCCCAAGCTCGTCAGGAGTATCTCGATTCCCAGTCTCAATGTAGTCCCCAAGGCCGTCGGTCACGGGACAGTGCGTCCGGTTTTTACCTGGGACGCTGTGGCACAGGTTAGCGGCAAGATCCTTGAGAAACATCCGAAGCTGAAAAAAGGGGCCATCATCCCGGCTGGACAACCGTTGCTTCGAATCGATCCCACGGATTTCGAGTTGGCAATCACTCAGATCAAAGCCGATATTCAGGCCAGTCAGGCACAACTTCAGGAACTCGATGCCAAAGCAACCAATACTCGTGCTGCCCTGGCCATTGAAGAGCGAGCCCTGCGTCTGAATGAATCAGAACTGCAGCGTAAGAAAAAACTGATTGGAAAGGGGGGCGTCAGCCGCTCAGATCTGGAGAGTCAGGAACAAGCCCTGTTGGCGCAGAAACAGAAACTGCAGTCGCAGGAGAACACACTCAATCTGCTCCCCAGTCAAAAAGCACTGGTGGAGGCTCAGTTGGCACGCCATCAGGCGAAGCTGGCTACCGCTGAGCGGGATCTTCAGCACACTAAAGTGCAAATGCCATTTACAGGGCGCATTGCCGAAGTCAATTTTGAAAAGGAGCAATATGTCAGGGTGGGTGAGATTCTGGTCGAGGCAGACGATCTGCAGCGTGCCGAAATAGAGGTGCAGATCCCGATTGAGCAGATAGCACCACTAATGCGTTCTGAAAAAAACGTGAATATTTTGAATGCAGTGCAATCCGATTCTCATCATTCGTTCGGCATTGCAGCCGAGGTGAAATTGAATCAGGGGCCGCTAAAGGCTGTTTGGCAGGGGCGGGTTGCCCGCATGAGTGACACCCTGGATCCCAAGACAAGAACGGTTGGTGTGATAGTGGAAGTGGACGAACCTTATGCCAACGTGCGGCCTGGTGTGCGTCCACCTCTGCTTAAGGGGCTTTTCGTTGAGGTCACGCTGATGGGAGGCGTACGCACCAACAGTCTTGTGATACCTCGTCTGGCCATACATGACGGTGCGGTCTATCTGGTTAACGCGCAAGACCGTTTGGAGATCCGCAGAGTGGAGATTGAACTGCTGCAGCCGGAATATGCAGTGATTGGCAGTGGAGTGGGGTCTGATGAGCGGCTAGTCATCTCAGACCTGGTCCCCGCCATTGAAGGCATGTTGCTGTCGCCGCAGGCAGATGAGGCAGCTCAAACCATACTGGGCCAACAGGCTGCTGTAGAGGGCGTCCGACCATGATCGAGTTCTTTGCCCGACACCCCACCGCCGGAAATCTGCTGATGCTGTTTCTGGCCATCCTGGGATTAACTGCGCTGCCGGGTTTGCAGCGGGAGACTTTTCCTGACTTTGCCAGTGATGAGATTGAGATACGGGTCGTCTACCCCGGCGCCAGTGCTGAGGACGTGGAAGAGGCGCTATGTCAGCGAATCGAGGATGCAGTCGACGGTATCAGTGACGTAGCTGAGATGCGTTGTGATGCTAAAGAGGGTTTCAGCGTTGCTGTGGTGGAGATGGAAGAGGGGGGAGATCTGCTGCGTTTCAAGGATGACATCAAGACTGAGATCGATGCCATCGACAACTTTCCTGAACAGGTGGAACCACCGGTTATCCGGGAACTGGGTCGTACCGACAGAGTTGTCTCCATTGCGGTTACCGGTCCTATGTCGGTGAGTCATCTGAAAGCCTATGCTGAACAGGTAAAGGATCGATTTCAGGTGCTTCCCGAAGTTTCGCAAGTCGATATCAATGGTTTTTCAGATCACCAACTGCGTATCGAGGTTCCTGCTTCTGCACTGCGTCAATATGGCGTAAGCATGTCTGATATTGCCAATGTCATTGCCCGTCAGGGCGTGGATCTGCCAGCCGGGTCCCTGGAAACAAGAGAACGGGACATTCTTCTCCGCTTCACCGATCTGCGAAGGACACCGGAGGAGTTGGCCAATTTGGTTGTGGTCAGCGCCAGTTCCGGCTCTGAGATACGTCTGGGGGATATCGCGCATATCAGTGACCGCTTTGAACTGGACGAGGACAAAATCCTCTTCAATGGCAAGCGTGCGGCAATTCTCCAGATCAACAAGACCAAGCAGCAGGACACGCTGGTGGTCATAGATGCGGTCTCCAGCTATCTGGATGAATTGCGCTTGACTGCACCCTCAGGTGTGACGTTTGCGCTCACCGAGGATCGCTCATCGGTGGTGCGGGATCGCCTCACTCTGCTGCTGAAGAATGGCGCTCAGGGTCTATTGTTGGTGTTCCTGACCATGTGGCTCTTCTTTCAGGGACGCTTTGCCTTCTGGGTGGCGATGGGGCTGCCGATCTCATTTCTGGGTGCGCTCTTCTTTATGAGCGTACTGGGACTGACTATCAACATGATCACCATGGTGGCGCTGTTGATTGCGATTGGCCTGCTGATGGATGATGCGATCGTTATCGCAGAAAACATCGCTACGCACCTGAAGCGGGGAAAAAACGCCATGCAGGCGGCAATCGATGGAACCCGGCAGGTAGCACCCGGTGTGCGTTCATCATTTCTGACCACAATCGCCGTCTTTGGACCCCTGGCGTTTCTCTCAGGACATCTGGGCAAGGTATTGCAGTTCATACCGATGGTGCTGATCCTGGTGATTGCAGTCAGCCTGATCGAGGCCTTTCTGATCCTGCCGCACCATCTGGCGCACTCATTGAAACACCATGAGCAGGAAACCGGGCGTTTCCGGAAAGCCTTTGACGATCATTTGCTACGTTTCAGGGATGTCACTCTGGGGCGTATCGTAGATAGTGCTATTCATCAACGCTACTGGTTTGTCGGTGGTGTAATCGCCTTGTTCGTGGCCAGTATCGGTATGATGGCGGGAGGCAAACTCAAATTCCAGGCCTTTCCCGATATCGAGGGTGACACCATCGAGGCGCGTATCCTGCTGCCTCAGGGCACTCCCCTATGGCGTACGGAAGCCGTGGTTGAGCGGGTGACTGACGGGCTGAAAAAAGTGGATGAGACGTTCACGCCGTTACAGCCGGGTGGCCAACGTCTGTTGAAGAATGTCCAGATCCGTTACAACTCCAACATGGATGCCAACGAGGCCGGTCCTCATGTTGCCACGGTCACTGTCGATCTGTTGACGGCTGAAGAGCGTAGCGGCTCATTGGACGATGTAATCAATCAGTGGCGTAATGAGGTGGGCGATATCCCTGATCTCGATGCCTTGAGCTTCAAGGAACCGGTAATCGGTCCGGGCGGAATTCCAATGGAGATCCGTCTGGTTGGCGATGACCTGGTTCAGCTCAAGCAGGCATCACGAGAGCTTCAATCCTGGCTGTCACGCTATCGAGGGGTATTCGATGTTACCGACAACCTGCGTCCCGGCAAACCGGAGTTGCGCCTGAGCCTGAAAGAGGGTGCACTCTCTCTGGGCCTGGATGCCTTTACCATTGCCAATCAGTTGCGGGCCGCCTTTTATGGAACCACCGCAACAGAGATCCAGGTCGGGCCTGAGTCCTATGAAATCGATGTCCGGCTCATTGATCAGGATCGTTCCGATCTGACCGATATCGAGATGTTCAGAATCACCACTGCGGCGGGTGACCAGGTTCCCCTTAGTGCGGTTGCACACATTGAACAAGATCGTGGTTACGCCCGTATCCAGCGTGTAAACGGGAGGCGTACCATAACGGTTCAGGGCGACATCGACAGCCGAATCGCCAATGCCGCCGAGATTGTCGGCGATACCAATAAACACTATCTGCCACAGTTGCTGGAACGTTATCCCGGTATCAGTGCCGGTATCGAGGGCGAGTCAAAAAGGACCGCCAAGACAGCAGCCTCCATGCTGCGGGCATTCGGTATCGGTCTTGTCGGTATTTTTATCCTGCTCAGCTTTCAGTTTCGCAGTTATGTCGAGCCGGTTGTCGTCATGACAGTGATACCACTGGCTTTGATTGGTGTTGTTTGGGGCCATCTGTTGATGGGACTCAACCTCACCATGCCGGGTGTCATCGGCTTCGCATCTCTCTCGGGAATTGTGGTGAACGACTCTATTCTGCTGGTTGAATTTTTAAAGCTGCGGGTACGGGAAGGACATGCAATTGTTGAGGCGGCAAAGATGGCGAGTCGGGAGCGGTTCCGCGCGGTGCTGTTGACCTCCATTACAACCATTGCCGGGCTTATCCCACTACTGCTTGAAAAGAGCATGCAGGCGCAAATTCTGATACCCCTGGCTACCAGTATCGTTTTTGGCCTGTTGGCGACCACTATGCTTGTGTTACTGGTGGTACCGGCGTTGTTCAGCATACTGAACGACTTTGGTCTGCTGTCTGAACAGGATGAGGAGGAGACACCGGGAACGCCTGAGTTACCTGTGGAGTAGTTCCACCTTGATCCAGGTTGAGTGTTCGTTGCTGGCGCGGGTTTCCGCCTGCATGCCAGTATTGGATATTCTATTCGAACCGGCTCGGCCGGTGCTGCTGAGGGGAATCCATTCTCCAGGTTTGACACTCACCACCGTTGTGCTTTCGGTGTGCTCGACTGTTTCCTGACGGCGTCCGGGTTGTGCGTGGCGGTTGGTGATCTTCAATCTGATGTGATCACCGATGATCTGCGGCGTTACATGGAAACCGGAGCTGATATCCTGATACTCCGTAGTGCTCTGATATCCAACAACGGGACCAGTGATTACCCCGGTTCCAGTTTCAACAGGCCGGCTGATACCCGTTTTTATGAAGGCGGATTGACCCTCCAGGGTCTGTATCGTCCGGCTGGCATCTGTGTGGCTTTGGGTTGTGTAGCGTTTGATACTGCCTCGTTCTGATTGAGTGCCGATTCTGATGCTGTCGTTCCCGGTGTGAAGTTCAACCTGCTGTCTCTGCTGCTGTGAGGGTGCATGTTCACGAACATGGATCAACATCCGCCTTGGCGCATGGTCGAACCTGTTGATGATCTTTTTTATCTCAGCCAATCGTTCTGGCGAGGTGCGAATAATCAGCTTGTTGTGCATCCCCTCGATCGTGCCCTCAGGACCCATGAAGGGTTTGAGCAGAGGGATCATCTCCTGGGGTGTCCTGCCCTTGAGTTCGAAGATTTCCAAACTCTCTGCCTGCGCCTGGAGTGGAAGAAACATGAGGATGATAATCAGGCAGATGGATTGGGCCATGGAGTTTTCCAATGATAGATTGCGGCAGCAGGCTATGAGTTCCACTACAAGTGAAGCCGCCAGAGTTCTGCATCCGGCTCCCCAGTCTCCCAGGCTTCATCGAATATCTCTGTCAGTTGATGAACCCTTGGTCGGGCATTGAAGGCAGCTACGGCATCGTAGCGGGTCGGCAGTGACCGGTGCAGATAACCGCAACCATCCACCAGCATGAAATTCTCTGGAAATTGTTGGTAGGTCTCGCCGGTTTTTCTGATTTCAACGGTGGTGGTCAAACGTTGCGCCAGTGTGACCAGGCGATGCCCCGTTTTTTGTATCGCACTATTGTCCTGCAGCACTATCCGTATTCTGGCAAAACGTGAGTTGAGCGCTAATCGCTTAAAAGGTTCAAGGAACGCTGTTTTGTCAAATACCGGTGGATCGAGATCGCGGGTGAATATCTGCAACTCGCGATTTGCCTGTTCGACAAGCCGTGATGCAACGGCAAGGTTTTCGGCGGGATCCTGCAGGTAAAAAGTGTCGCTGGTAACACCAAGGGTTGCATTCTGAAAAGTGGGCGCTTGATCAGGCATTGTTCAGAGACTCCTTTGTCATCCGGCGGTGCGGGATGCCGGCATCCATGAACTCATCACCCTCTGCAATGAAACCACGCTGTGCATAGAAGGAGAGCGCTGTTGATTGAGCATTCAGGAACAGGCTGGGGTAACCGTTCTGATTCGCAATGAATAGCAATTTTTGTAAAAGGGCTTTGCCGACGCCTTGTCCGCGCCATGAGCGAATGACTGCCATACGCCCAATCTGGCCACTTTGCAGCAGGCGTGAGGTACCGACCGGCTCTCCTGTCTTTCGTTCTATGGCGAGCAGGTGCAGCGCGCCTTCATCCAGGCCATCCCACTCGAGCGTCTGCGGCACATGCTGCTCATGAACAAAGACGATTTCCCTGACCTGCTTCAACAAAACCTGGTCTTCAGACCAGTGGGCAATACGTATCTGAAAGGCTGGCTTAATCATCTGGAAACTCAAAATGGCCGTCGTTATAGAGGTCACAGACCAGCTGTAGATAATCAGGCTGTTCCAGCCATGCCTCAAGATAGCCGTAGTGCAGTGCCTGGTAGTGGGTGATGACCGGGAGGAAATCCCCCTCATCTGAGGGGAGGGGATACTCTTTGCCGTTGGCAAAGAGTGAGTCGTTGCCCTGGTCGCCGCGGCTGAATGCCAAACGCGTGTAGGGATTGCGGTGGATGACCGCCACCTCCCTGAATCGATTGTGGAAGATGTCGGGATCGAGCGGCTGATCCTGTTCCTCTACCTGAAGATTCAGTTTGCCCTCAGTGATAAAACGTCCGAACCAGCGGCGCTGGTGATCGCTATCCTGTGCGAGCAGTTTATCCAGCTGTTCTCTTATCTGTTCAAGCGCCTGAGGTTTTATTTCGGCGCTGGCAGACTGGGGTTTGAGCGGCTTGTCGCGTATACGACCTGTTGCGATACGCTTTTGTACCAGCTCCTCGCACCAGGCGGCGGCCATCTCTCTGAAAGCAGGAGCCTGAAAGCCTATCGAACAACTCAAACATTCACCCTCAGCGACGCCCCAGTGGGCAATATTGGGAGGCAGATAGAGCATATCTCCGGGTTCCAGCAGCCACTCCTCTTCAGCTTTGAATTCCGGTAGGATGCGCAGGTCGAGACCGGGGATGTAATCATCCTCGGTGACTCTCTGATAGTGGATCTTCCAGCGGCGCCGGCCCTTGGCCTGGAACAGAAAGACATCGTAATCGTCGATGTGGGGGCCTACCGAACCCTGGTCAGCAGCATAACTGACCATGACATCATCGAATCGCCAATCGGGCAGGAAACGAAAATATTCCGTCAGTCTGGCGACTTCAGGCAGATGTTTGTCCACATCCTGTACCAGGAGCGTCCAGTGGCTCTCAGGCAGTTTGGAAAATGTCTCGTCATCGAAGGGACCGTGGCGGGCTTCCCAGGGTGTTGACCCGTGTTTTTCCAATACCAGGCGGGATTCGACATCGTCTTCACAGGCAAGTCCTGCCAGTTCGTCAGGTTCAAGATGGCATCTGAAATCAGGCAGTGCCTGACGAAAGAGCAGGGGTTTCTGCTGCCAGTAATCGGTGAGGAACTGCTCGGCAGTCAATCCGTCGGGAAATTTCAGTCTCTGCATAGTCTGATCTGTGTGGTCACTGCGATTCGGGGGGATTACCCCTCATTGTCATCTCGACGAAAGGAGAGATCTCCTGCCGATTTGTCATTGCTCAAAAAGACAATTGGTTAATGATTCTTCAAAGTATAAACCAACCCTCTCGACAGGGCGGGGGCTGATAAATGGTTTTTTCTACTGAAAGTTAGTGAATTGTGACAATTTCGGGATGGTAGCGAGATTACCAGGACTCAGACTTGGTTGTGCAGGAGATCCTGTAACAATACTGTTTTGAGGAGATTATTATGAAAAGGCACATAGCTACCCTTTTACTGGCAGGTGGCATCCTGGCTTCATCACCATTACTGGCAAGGGATATCACTGTAGAGATCACCAATCTTACTGCTGGTGTCTACTTCACCCCATTGCTGGTTGCTGCGCATGATCGGGACACTCATCTTTTTGAAGTCGGCACGGAAGCATCAGTGAATTTGCAGGCTGCAGCTGAAGGCGGGAACATCTCTGGCCTGATTGGCGATGTTGAGGCGGCCGGTGGTGAGTATGTGGCTAACCCGGCCGCCGGGCTACTGGGACCCGGTGAGACTACGGATGCTGAACTGGATATTCATGGCCACTCCACCTCACGTCTGTCAATTATCGGCATGCTGCTGCCCACCAATGACGGTTTTGTTGGATTGGATGCCATCAAAATCCCCAAACGAAAAGGTATCCATACCTATTTACTCAACGGTTACGATGCTGGAACCGAGGCCAATGATGAGATTGTCAATGGCGGCGGTGCTCCAGGTGTGCCCGGTGTTCCCGCTGATCCAGGTGGATACAACGGTAGTGGTGCCACCGGAGTTTTTGACGCCGAGCAAAATGCCAACGTTCATGTCCACAAGGGTGTGGTGGGAGACGAGGATCTGAACGGTGGAAACAGCGATCTCGACAGCCGTGTCCATCGCTGGCTGAATCCTGTTGCCCGGGTCATTATCCGTGTCGGCAAACATCGTGATGATGATTGAGCGATTCGGATTAACGAGAAGCGCGTAAAACAGGCAAAAGAAAACCCGGCACACCAAGTTGGGGGAGGTATGCCGGGTTCTAAATCGCACGCACAGCTGAAGACCCTGTGTTTGCGGACACGAACGGGAGGACAAGCCAATCAGGTCGTGCGTGCAGAATTAGTATGAACTAAATTCCTCATGCAAAACTGTGCTGGAGATCACAGTTTTGAGCAGATATGAGATCTAAATCATATTTTTTCTGCCTGCTGAACCGCATTGCCGATGTAGCTCATCGGGGTCATGTTTTTCAGTGAGACCTTGGCCTCCTCGGGAATCTCAAGCCCCTCAATAAAGCGCTGTAGATCCTCTGGCGTAATACGCTGTCCACGGGTCAATTCCTTGAGTTTTTCATAGGGCTTTTCGATACCGTAGCGGCGCATCACAGTCTGTATCGGCTCCGCAAGCACCTCCCAGTTGCCGTCCAGATCCTGCAGCATAGCTTCGCCATTGGCCTCGAGCTTGCTGATACCGCGCATGATGGACTGCAGGGCGATGCTGGTATGGGCGATGCCGACACCCAGATTGCGCAGCACGGTGGAGTCCGTAAGGTCGCGCTGCCAGCGGGAGATCGGCAGTTTGGTGGCCAAGTGGCCGAAAAGCGCATTGGCGATGCCCAGGTTACCCTCGCCGTTTTCGAAATCGATGGGATTGACCTTGTGCGGCATGGTGGATGAACCGACTTCACCGGCGATGGTTTTCTGCTTGAAATAACCCAGCGAGATATAACTCCAGGCATCCCGGCAGAAATCGATCAGGATAGTGTTGAACCGGGCGGTGGCATCGAACAGTTCCGCGATATAGTCGTGGGGCTCGATCTGGATGGTATAGGGGTTCCAGTCCAATCCCAGGGATTCAATGAAGTTTTTGGCAAAACCGGGCCAGTCGACCTCCGGATAGGCAGAGAGGTGGGCGTTGTAGTTGCCCACGGCCCCATTGATCTTGCCCAGCATCTGCAGGTTGGCGATCTGTTCACGCTGGCGATGTAGGCGGTAGACCACGTTGGCCATCTCTTTGCCCATGGTGGACGGTGAGGCTGGCTGACCGTGGGTGCGGCAGAGCATCGGCTGGTCCGCCAGTTCATGAGCCAGGGAGCGGATGGCATTGATTACCTCATCCATCTGGGGCAGCAGGACCTGTCCACGACCCTCACGCAACATCAGGGCGTGAGAGAGGTTGTTGATGTCCTCGGAAGTGCAGGCGAAATGGATAAACTCGCTGATCGCTTCCAGCTCATTGTTGCCGGCAATCTTCTCCTTCAGGAAATACTCCACCGCCTTGACGTCGTGGTTGGTGGTGCGCTCGATATTCTTGACCCGCTGGGCATCCTCTTCGCTGAATCTTTCGACGATCCCATCGAGAATATTGTTTGCGTGTTCGCTGAGCAGGGGGACTTCGGCAATGCTGTCGTGGTCTGCCAACGCCTGCAGCCAGCGAACCTCCACCAGCACCCGATGCCTGATCAGGCCGAATTCGCTGAAGATTGGGCGCAAATCGGCGCTCTTGCTGCCATAACGCCCGTCCACCGGGGAGACTGCGGTAAGTGTGGAGAGATCCATGATTATCAACTCATCTTGGTAAATCGAAGACGAGGATTATAACCGCATGTTCACTCTGATGGTGAGAGTCCTCTGCGCTATTTCATGCAGTCCCAAGAAAGGCAGGAGGCGGAGTCGATGAGGCCCACAGCTGTTTTTTTGCTGTCGCCAGATCGACTCCTCTTTATGCATTGCGTGATAAGGTGGATAGCGCAGATTTACTCCGCTTTCTCTTCCGTGCCGCCCATCATCTCCATGCCTTTTGCCTTGGCGGCATCGTAGTACTCGCTCGATTTCTCGCCGATTGAGCTACCGATATCCCCGGCAGTCTCTTTGGCAGCGTCATAGTATTCGCCCGATTTTTCTTTAATGGTGCCACCGACTTCGCCGGCAGTGTCTTTTGTCGATTCGTAGATTTCCTTGCTTTTCTCTGCAACGGCATCATAGGTGTCAGCGGAGACTTCCTTGGTTTTGTCCCAAGTCTCTTTCCCCACGGTTTTGGCTTGATCGGTCAGTGACGGATCAGTCGCGGTTGTCGCGGCTTCGGCAACTTCCATCTGTGGTGCCTGGACCGGTGCAGTTGAGGTCACAGGTGCGGGGGTATTGGACTCGCCGCATGCGGTAAGGGCCAAAGTGAAAGCGAGGGGCAAAGCTGAATGGAGCAGTTTCATAATAATATCCTGATCGTTTGAAATTTCGATTTTCAGGGTACTACAGGCCCTGATTGCGAGACCCGCGACACTGTCGCATTTAACAATTGTTCAAATACTCATGTGGACTTATCCAACAATTTTTTTGCGGTGGTCAGATAATTTTTCCTTCCGAACGCGATTTGCATCCTGCGTCCACCGGTTTGATGCCACAACATGGCGGAGCGGATGCCCGCGAGCAACAGGGAGCGGATACGATTCACATTATCAGGGTTCTGTAGATACACTGCTTCCCCCTGAACCATGATTCTTGGTTGCAGAGTGCTGACGTTCTCGGCATATATCTCCGCCAGAGAGGCGAGAATATTGGAGTGCATCTCGGGGAAATGTGCCAGGCGGGTTGTGGTCAAATCGATACCCTGGCGGATTTTCGTCAACCGTTCCGGCAGCTTTGAGAGCTTGCGTTCGAGTTGAATCAGGGCGAGCAGATACCCGGTGACTTCTGCATCCCTTTTGGCTTCACCACTCAGTTGACGGTAAACCTCGCGCAGGCCGAAGGCAACGCCATTGATGCCGCCGAAAACATCGGAAACAGTCCCTGCATCTGTCTCGAACAGACTGTGGATACTGCGGTTCATAATCTCCGAATCCGCCATTCCCCGCTGCCCAATCTGCTGTACCAGTGTGGCTGCCTGGAAGATGCCGGCAAGTGCCAGGGTACGGTCCTCTATGTTGTATGTCACGGTGGGTAAGCCTCTCCAGAGGGGTATGAGGATTCGATAATGCCCCCGCCGAGGCAGTCGCCATCCCGATAGAATACGATTGATTGGCCGGGTGTCGCGGCCCGCTGGGGTTCGTCGAATACGACTTCACAGGTGTTCCCCGGTCGAAAAAGGACTTCACAATCCTGCAGGGACTGACGGTGCCGCAGTCGAGCTTTACAAAACAAGGGAAATTGGGGTGCCTTGCCGGAGACCCAGTGCAGCTGGGTTGCGAGGGCTCCTCCACTCATCAGCATGGGATGGTTGTGGCCCTGTGCTGCTATCAATACGTTTCGTTGCAGATCCTTTGCCACAACGAACCAGGGAGCCTCAGCACTATTCTTCCGGCCGCCGATACCCAGACCTTGCCTTTGTCCCAGGGTGTAGTACATCAATCCCTGATGATTTCCGAGGGTCACACCTTCAGGATCTTCGATACGACCCGGATTAGCCGGCAGATATCGACTGAGAAACTCACGAAATTTTCGCTCCCCGATGAAACAGATGCCGGTGCTGTCCTTTTTTTTATGATTGGGAAAACCGGCTTTCCCGGCAACTCTTCTCACTTCCTCCTTCTGCAGATCACCCAGCGGGAAGAGGGTGCGGGAGAGTTGTGTCTGACTCAGCATATAGAGAAAGTAGGTCTGATCCTTGCCTTCGTCTGCCGCTCGCTGAAGCTGATATTCTCCCATGTGCTGTCCCAGTCGTGCATAGTGCCCCGTAGCGATGCGTTCCGCGCCCAGAGACTCCAGTGCATAGTCGAGAAAGGCCTTGAACTTTATCTCCCGGTTGCAGAGCACGTCGGGGTTGGGTGTTCGTCCTGTGCGGTACTCATCGAGAAAATAGGCGAATACCCGATCCCAATATTCAGCAGAGAAATTTACGCTGTGCAGCGGAATGTCGAGTATGGCTGCCACATCCCGGGCATCCTTGAGGTCTTCTGCCGCGGAGCAGTACTCAGCGTCGTCATCCTCCTCCCAGTTCTTCATGAACAGGCCTTCGACCCGGTAACCCTGTTCTTTCAGAAGCAGGGCCGCGACGGATGAATCGACGCCACCGGACAGGCCGACAACGACCAGGCCCCGGTCACCACTCATGTTTGATCCCCTTTTTGCACACTGCTGTGCCGATCACCAAATTGACGCCATTTTCCAGGTTGCAGATCGCCCAGATGCCAACGCCCGACAGTCGTACGTACGAGCCGTAGGGTGGGGTGTCCAACCGCGGCAGTCATACGTCGGACTTGCCGGTTGCGGCCCTCGCGAATTTTGACCTCCAGCCATTGGGTGGGAATCTTCGCCCGATATCGTACAGGTGGGTCTCGTGGCCAGAGGTCCGGTTCTTCCAGCAGCGTTGCCTGCGCCGGAAGAGTGGGGCCATCCTTGAGCTGGACCCCCTGTCGTAACTGCTCGATAGCCTCGGCATTGGGTATTCCATCCACCTGTACCCAGTAGGTTTTCCAGGTTTTCTTTCGCGGATTGGTCAGTTGATGTTGAAGTTTTCCATCATCGGTCAATAGCACCAGACCCTCGCTGTCACGGTCGAGTCTCCCGGCAGCGTAGACCTGATTTACGGGGATGAAATCGGCCAGCGTGGCGCGACCCTCATTGTCGGTAAACTGGGTCAGGACGCCGTAGGGTTTGTTGAACAGGATCAGCATGAAAGGATTAATTGTGGAACGAGGGGGGATTATATCGTTCTATGTCTATCGATAGCGCATTTTTTCTATATGCTGGGTTTTAATCAATCCGCAAATAACGTTAACAACGTCAAATTAGTTGCTGAAGCGATTTCGTAATCAAGCACAGAATTTAAACTATTGTGTGCTTAGTGTTATTTGCGGATTCAATGCGTTGATAATGCAGACGAAGGAAATTCCTGGAACAAGAAAACATGTGCAGATCTACAGAGCAGCAAAAGGGCCGGTGAATTGAACTCATCGGCCCTTCAGGAAGGTCATTAGGATTGGAAACTCAACTATTCGTTGGCAACCCGCTGTATGTTGACTGCGTGAAGGCCTTTTGGACCTTGATTGATCTCAAATTGCACTTGTTGCCCCTCTTTGAGGGTCTTGTAACCGTCCATCTCAATGGATGAGAAATGGACGAACACATCCTGCTCTCCTGAATCCGGGGTCACGAAACCGTAACCCTTCGCATTGTTAAACCATTTTACAACTCCAGTGGCCATAACTTGATACTCCTCGCGTTCAATGCCCCGAATTGGTGAAAAATTTATAGATTTGATTATTTGGAACAGTCCGGATGTACCGGAACCCGCTCAGTTGTTGTCAGGGTTTTTCGATGGTCTTTGCCCCGTAAAAACCCGTGCCGGCAATTCACCGGCTAAGCCGGCGGCTTTGATTTCGGCAGCATGAAACAAAACCGCTGATGGCTAAGTATAGTGAATCATTCGACTTGGTCAACTATTGCCCAAGTAAAATAGTAGGATATACTTATCAACTGAACTGAACCGATTGGAATGACTCAAACAAGTCGAGGCGTTCCTGTTTACGGATTTCATCACCCTGTTAGGTCCCGTATACCGCAAAACCGGAGAGAAATAGTGAATTATGTTCTCTTCGATTCGGTCGTGCTAACAGTAACAGCCTGCTAATATTCCTTACTATGACAGAGAGAAAAGAAAATTCGCACGATGGTAGCCTTGCGGTTCAGGAGAAACCGCCGAAGCTGAAAAAGCCACCAATGTATAAAGTGATTCTTCTGAATGATGACTACACGCCGATGGAGTTTGTTATCCAAATTCTGGAGACCTTTTTCCAAATGGACAGGGAGAAGGCGACGAGGATCATGCTGCATGTCCACACCCGTGGGGTTGGGGTTTGTGGTGTCTTCAGTCGGGACATTGCAGAAACCAAGGTTTCACAGGTCAATGATTACTCGAGAAACAATCAACACCCGCTGTTATGCGATATGGAAGAGGCTTGAGGAAAGAGTAGACAGATGTTGAGCAAAGAGCTGGAATTTACCCTGAATCAAGCTTTTAAACGCGCTACAGAGAAACGTCATGAGTTTATGACAGTGGATCACTTGCTGATGGCGCTGCTGGATAACAGTGTGGCGGCTGAGGTTTTGACCGTCTGTGGCGCTGACATACAACAGCTCCGGCAAGAGATTACCCGTTTTGTCGATGAGACCACGCCGACAATTTCGGATGATGATGAACGTGAGATACAGCCGACTCTGGGTTTTCAACGCGTGCTTCAGCGTGCGGTTTTTCATGTCCAGTCATCTGGACGAAAAGAGGTGACCGGTGCCAACGTGCTGGTGGCAATTTTCAATGAACAGGATTCCCAGGCTGTCTACTTTTTGGATCAGCAGGAAGTGGCCAGGCTGGACGTTGTCAACTACATCTCCCATGGCATTTCCAAGTTTGATGCGGATCAGGAAGAGGGTGATGATGCTGTTGATTTCACCGGTGAACCCAAGCCGGAGAGCCAACCCAGCCCACTTGAGAGTTATGCCAGTAACCTGAATGAACAGGCGGTAGCCGGAAAGATAGATCCGCTGATCGGCAGACGGTCCGAGATCGAGCGAACGATTCAGATCCTCTGTCGCAGGCGCAAAAACAACCCTCTGCTTGTCGGTGAGGCAGGTGTCGGCAAAACAGCGATTGCCGAGGGACTTGCGAAGATGATCGTCGATGGTGAAGTGCCGGAGGTCCTGGCTGGTGCCACGATCTATTCATTGGACCTTGGCAGCCTGGTGGCGGGAACAAAGTATCGCGGGGACTTCGAAAAACGTCTGAAAGCGGTTCTTGCCCAGCTGAATAAAACCCCTGACGCGGTGTTGTTTATCGACGAAATTCACACCATCATTGGCGCCGGAGCGGCTTCCGGCGGGGTGATGGATGCCTCTAACCTGATCAAGCCCGTTCTTGCTTCAGGTGAGTTGCGCTGTATCGGATCAACCACCTATCAGGAGTTTCGCGGCATCTTTGAAAAGGACCGCGCACTGGCCCGGCGCTTTCAGAAGATCGATGTGGAAGAACCAACAGTGGAAGAGACTGTGGATATTCTGAAGGGACTTAAAACCCGTTTCGAAGAGCACCACGAGATTGAGTACACCCTGGATGCCTTGCTGAGCGCAGCGGAACTTTCCGATAAATATATCAACGATCGGCATCTGCCGGATAAGGCTATCGATGTGATCGATGAGGCGGGTGCCAATGTGCAGCTGCAACCGAAAGATACGCGCAATAAACTGATCGGTGTGGAGGAGATCGAAGCGATTGTTGCAAAGATTGCGCGAATCCCTCCGCGGAAGGTCTCCTCGTCGGATACTGAATCATTGCGCAACCTCTCCCGCGATCTGAAGATGGTGGTTTATGGGCAGGATCAAGCGATCGAAGCGCTGACCAGCGCCATCCGCATGAACCGATCCGGTCTGGTAAGTGAAGGACGCCCGGTGGGTTCATTTCTGTTTGCAGGTCCCACGGGGGTCGGCAAGACGGAGGTGACGCGTCAGCTGGCCAGAATCATGGATATGGAATTGATTCGATTCGATATGTCGGAGTACATGGAGCGGCATACGGTATCGCGTCTGATCGGCGCCCCACCAGGTTATGTGGGTTTCGATCAGGGAGGCCTGCTCACTGAAGAGATCAACAAACACCCACACGCTGTGCTGCTACTCGACGAAATCGAAAAAGCCCATCCGGATGTCTTCAATCTGCTATTGCAGGTGATGGATCACGGCACACTGACCGACAACAATGGCCGCAAAGCCGATTTTCGGAATGTAGTCATTGTGATGACCACGAATGCCGGTGCTCAGGAAATGAGTCGGGCATCCATTGGTTTTACTTTGCAGGACCATGCCTCTGACGGCATGGAGGCGATCAAGAAACTCTTTACCCCCGAATTTCGAAATCGTTTGGATACGGTGATCCAGTTTTCCGCACTCACCACTGAGCATATTGCCAAAGTGGTGGATAAGTTCATTTTTGAACTGGAAGGGCAATTGCAGGAAAAGGGCGTAACGCTGCAGATAGATGCTGAGGCGAGGGTCTGGCTGGCTGAGAAGGGTTATGATCCGAAGATGGGTGCCCGTCCGATGGCGCGGTTGATCCAGGAAGAGATCAAAAAGCCATTGGCAGAGGAACTATTGTTCGGTCGGCTGGCTGGGGGAGGATCGGTTGCAGTGGATGTGGTGGACGGCAAACTGCAGTTTGGGATCCAGGGAGAACCCGTACACTGATCCGCCCACTCTCCCTTGAAGCTGGGAGATCGCCGAAGATCAGCGTGCGCGATAGGTAATACGCCCCTTCGACAGATCGTAGGGGGTAAGCTGAACGGTAACCTTGTCACCGGTGAGAATGCGGATATAGTGCTTGCGCATCTTACCTGATATGTGGGCTGTTACTACGTGACCATTCTCCAGTTCCACACGGAACATGGTGTTCGGCAACGTTTCGGTAACGGTGCCTTCCATTTCGATAAAGTCTTCTTTCGCCATGCTGTTACCTGAACAATTATGGAAGTTCGGGGCGCGAGCTTGCCGGACCCCTGAAAATCAAGAACGCCATTATCAGCATAATTCAGCGTAAAGCAAGCCTGACATCCACTATTTCCCTGTTCGCTCCGAGAAATAACGGGAATGAAGGGTGTGTTTTATGGCAAGAGCAGTGTCTCGCCACTCCCAAAGCGTAGCCACTCCTGACCATTCCAGGCCTCCAGTGGACGATAGTGGGATTTATAATTCATTTTGCTGCAGTTGCGGATCCAGTATCCGGGATAGAGCCAGCGCCGCCCAAGCTTTTCAGCATGTTGAATCTGCCAAAGCAGCGCAAACACACCAATGCCCTCGGTCTGAATGCTGGGGTCAAAGAATGTGTAGACGGAGGAGATCCCTTCCGGGAGGAGGTCGGTTGCTGCAACGGCCGCCAGTCTGCCTTTATACCGAAATTCATAAAACACTGTCTCTGCCCATGGCGTGGTGAGGAAACTCAGATATTGCTGGGGATCAGTGTTGCTCATGGATCCGTCGGGGTGACGCTGTTGCAGGTATTCTACATAGAGTGCGTAATGCTCCTCATCGAATTCAGCAGGACATGGCGTGATGGAGAAATGGCCAAAATTTCGCTTCCAGCAGCGTCGTTGACTGCGGTTTGGTCTGAATTCGGCAACGGGCAGGCGAAGTGAAGTACAGGCGTTGCATGAATTGCAGGCAGGCCGGTAGAGATGGGCACCACTGCGACGAAATCCCTGGTCGATCAGAAATTGGTAGAGCAGCGCGTCGACTGAAGTGGAGGGATCCAGAAAAAGCGTCCTGGCTTGTTGGCCAGGTAGATAGGAACAGTCGTGTTCCTGGCTTAGATAGAGCGCGAGTGTTGGATTATTTGTGAAAACCTGGTCGTTATTCATGCGTTGGTTGAGTATTATTCCAGGAATCGGGGTCTGTCGCGAGGTTACACCAGACATCCAGGGAATGACAGAAATCGCTGCGGGGGATCTCCTCTGCGCCGAGGCTCGCCAAATGCTCTGTATAGACCTGGCAGTCGATTAAACGGTAACCCCACCGGTGCAGATGTCGACAGAGAAAAACAAATGCCACCTTGGAACTGTCCGATACGCGGCTGAACATCGATTCACCAAAAAAGACGCCGCCGATGGCGACACCATATAGTCCACCGACCAGTTGCTCCTCTTGCCATACTTCTACGGAGTGTGCGACTCCCTGCTCGTGCAGTTCGGCGTAAGCCGCTTTCATCTCGGGCATCAGCCAAGTACCGGGTGACTTCGGCCGGGGCTCGGCACATGCTTGGATAACCTCGCTGAATGCCGTGTCCAGGGTAATATGAAACTTCTCTTTGCGCAGCGTCTTTCCTAATGAGCGGGAGATCTTGACTCTTTCGGGATAGAGAACGGTTCGAGGATCCGGCGACCACCAGAGGATCGGTTCATTATCGCTGTACCAGGGAAAAACACCGTGTCTGTATGCGTTAACCAGCCGTTCAGGGGAGAGGTCTCCGCCCACTGCTAGCAATCCGTTGGGTTCCTGCTCAGCAAATTTGACTGCGGGAAAAGGGGCGCGGGGATCATTTTTCAGCAAGAAGATCATAGTCCAAGATTAAATCTGAATAGAAATCAGCGCCATGCGACAGTTGTTGTGTAGCGAATTTGCCCTTATCTACAGAGAAAATAATTCGCATTTTTCGTGGCAGGAATTATAGTTCCAGGGAGAACTGCCGATAGCGGAACTTGTCAGCATTGCGGCAACGTTGTGTCCTCAACTATGGGGCAATCCAGGAAAATCCCTTGTCAGACATTGTAACGAACTTGCAGATAGGAGAGGTATTGCAGCTGCAGTATGCCCCTCCCAGTGAAAATCAGGACCGGTATGCGGTCAAATTGATCGGATATCTTCCCAACGAGAGCCTGGTTATCACCACGCCCAGAAAGCAAGGCAAGGCAATCCTGGCCAGGGAGGGGCAGATGTTCACTGTTCGCGTGCTTCAAGGCAGCAATATTTTTGGGTTCGTGGCAAAAGTGTTGCAGACCTCATCAAAACCCTACCCTCATCTGCACCTGGCATACCCGGAAGAGGTTGAAAGTGCGGTGGTCAGGAATGCGCCACGGGTACATACCTCACTTCAGTCGGTTGTTCGCAACACAAAGAACCCGGATGATTCAAAACATGTCAACCGTGCCAAAGTTCTCGACCTGAGCCGGACCGGTACCCGTCTTTCCAGTGAAAGGTCGATGGGAGACGTGGGCGAGACGCTACAGCTGCAGTTATCGATAAAAAGTTGCGATGGTGATGATGTACTCCAGCTACTGGGTATCATACGCAATGTCCGCGAAATTGAGACGCCTGAAGGTGGGACTCACTATATCCACGGTCTGGAGTTCAGTGGGCTGAATCGTTTTCAGCAGGTTTTGCTCTGCGCCTTTGTGTTGGGCCAGATGGTGCACGAGCATGAGATGTAGAAGAGTCGATCAAGGCCATACCGCGCCAATCGCTGTGCGGCCTTGATCGGAGTTCTTCTGGCCCTGCTTACTCTCAGGACTCAAGTGCATCCAGAAAACGTTCCGCGTCCAGTGCGGCCTGGCAGCCTGTTCCGGCTGAAGTAATTGCCTGACGATAGACATAGTCCTGTACGTCACCGGCTGCAAAGATGCCTGGGGTGCTGGTCTGGGTCGCATTTCCTTCCAGCCCGCCCTGTACATCGAGATATCCATTGGTCATTTTCAGTTGCCCATCGAACAGTCCCGTATTGGGGCTGTGGCCGATAGCGATGAAGACACCCTGCAGGTCAATATCCCTGGTGGAGCCGTCTTCCACATTTTTAATGCGCATGCCGGTAACGCCGGTCTGATCGCCAAGCACCTCCTCGAGCACCTGACCCAGTTCCAGGGTGATATTGCCATCCGCCGCTTTCTTTCTGAGTTGGTCCGAGAGGATCTTTTCCGAGCGGAACTCATCACGCCGATGAACGACCACCACTTCGGAAGCGATATGAGAGAGATAGAGCGCCTCTTCTACGGCCGTGTTGCCGCCGCCAATGACGGCAACTTTTTGATTCTTATAGAAGAACCCATCACAGGTGGCACAAGCTGAGACGCCGCGTCCGCGGAAAGTCTGTTCTGATTCCAGGCCGAGATAGCGTGCAGAGGCGCCGGTGCAGATGATAAGGGCATCACAGGTGTAGGTTGCCTGATCGCCGGTCAGTTTGAAGGGACGTTCGCCCAGCTCCGCCTTGTTGATGTGATCGAAGATAATTTCAGTATTGAAACGCTCGGCGTGCAGACGCATCCGCTCCATCAGGTCGGGGCCCTGTACACCTGCGTTGTCGCCAGGCCAATTATCGACCTCAGTCGTGGTCATCAATTGGCCGCCCTGTTCCATGCCGGTGACCAGAACAGGATTGAGGTTGGCGCGCGCAGCGTAAACCGCAGCGGTATAGCCAGCAGGGCCGGAACCCAGGATTAACAGGCGGCAATGCTTGGTTTCGCTCATGTATACTTACTCCAGATCTGATGGGATTCCAGCGCACTGGAACTTTCCAAAACGGGTTAACAGTCTTTAAGCTTGATAACAGTGAAATGTGGGGATGGAAACAGAGGTTTCAAGTTCCGCACTCAACCGCCAAATTTTACGAAATGATCTGCCCCGGGTAAAGGTGACTCACCCTTTTTTGAATGGGTAAATGGGTCTCTTACTGCTTCAGAAGATTTCTCAGAGGGTAAAATGAGAATATGCGGATAGGCATACCGAAAGAGATCAAGCCACTGGAGGCCCGTGTCGGGCTGGTTCCGGAAGCTTGTGCCGAACTGGCTCGTGCGGGCCATGAGCTCTTTCTTGAGGCAGGTGCTGGTGTAGCAAGCGGCTATCCTGATGAGTCATATACCCAGCTGGGTGTCACGCTTCTGCCGGATGCCGAAGCGCTTTATGGTCAGACTGAAATAATCGTCAAGGTGAAGGAACCTTTTGCCGGGGAACCGGAGATGCTGCGGCGGGATCACCTGCTATTCTGCTTTCTGCATCTTGCAGCCAATTCCCAACTGACTCATCAACTGTTGGAATCCGGCGTCACCGCAGTGGCTTTTGAGACACTCGCGGATCGAGGCGGGTTACCGGTGTTGGCGCCGATGAGCGATATTGCTGGCCGCCTGGCCGTGCAGATAGGTACAGGGCTGCTGCATCAACCGGCAGGCGGAAAGGGTATCCTGCTGGGCGGGCTTCCAGCTGCTGAGCGGGGCAGGGTGGTTGTGCTCGGCGCGGGACAGGCCGGAGGCAACGCTGTGCGCATGGCTGCTGCCATGGGTGCAGAGGTGACAGTGTTTGACCGCCTACGGGAACGCATGGCCGCAATGCGCGCCGTCGGTGACAATGTCACTGCGCTCTATCCCTATTCGACAAGTATCTCCGCTGCGGTTGCGGGAGCCGATCTTCTCATCGGTGCGGTGTTGATTCCCGGTGCCAAATCGCCGCACCTGGTTTCCAAAGCCCAAGTGGCAAGCATGCAGGTGGGTAGTGTGGTCATCGATATCTCGGTGGATCAGGGAGGATGTATTGAGACAACCCGCCCGACGACCTACGAGTCACCCACTTTTCTGGTGGACGGCATCATCCATTTCGGGGTAACGAATATGCCGGGCGCCGTGCCCCGCAGTGCTTCGCAAACCCTCTCCGCTGCACTGCTTCCCTATCTGCAACGTCTGGCTGCCGGAAGGCTGGCAGAGGACGAAGTGCTGTCGTCTGCAGTTAATGTTTCGGGTGGAAAAATTGTGCATCCAGTCTTGCGCGATCAATACTTGTGAAATTAGAATAAGAACGTAAGCTAACTTAATAATTATTTTGCATAATCCAGGATAGTCAATTGCAGGCAAAATCAAAGGATTCGGTTGATCAGACACCCTTTGCGGCGCATGTCAGTCATGCATTGCGGGAGGGTGCCATGTGGAGTCTGTTCTGTCTCAGTGGTTATCTCCTGCTTACACTCATTACCTATTCGGTTGATGACCCGGGCTGGTCCTACACGGTACCCTCATCTCAAGTGATTAATTCAGGTGGTCCAGCGGGTGCCTGGTTTGCCGATGTTTTTTTCTACCTGTTTGGTATTTTTGCCTACCTCTTTCCCATCATGTTGAGTTGGAGTGCCGTACTGGTTTTCAGGCGCCGTAATCCGGACGATACCGTCAACGTCAATCTGGTCGCCGTTCGCTGGATCGGTTTCTTCATTACCCTGGCTGCCGGCAGTGCGCTGGCGGCGCTGCATACTGCACATTTGAAGATCGGATTACCCACCGGTACGGGTGGCGTACTCGGTGCATCTCTGGGCGGCTATTTTGAGGCGATATTCAGCCGCTCAGGCAGCAGCCTTCTGCTGCTGGCGCTTTTTCTCAGTGGATTTACCCTGTTTACCGGTGTCTCCTGGTTCACCGTGATGGACGGAATTGGTGGAACTGTGCTGAACACGCAGAGGTGGATGCTACTCAAGATCAGCGTTCTGCGAGAAAGACGTGCTGCCAATCAGGCACGTAAAAGCCGGGCTGAGACGGTACAGAGAGAGAAAAAGCGGGTCAGCAAACGTAAACCGCCGAAGATTGAACCGGTCATCAAAGCCCCCAAGCCGAGTATGCGGGAGGAGCGGGAACGCCAAGTGCCGCTCTTCGAGGCTGATCCCAACAGCGAACTGCCTCCGCTGATGCTGCTGGAACCTGCGAAACATTCAGGCCCACAATTCTCTGAAGAGTCTCTGCAGGCCATGTCACGCCTGGTGGAGTTGAAATTCAGTGACTTCGATATCGAGCTGGAGGTCGTGGCAGTGCATCCCGGGCCTGTGGTCACTCTCTACGAGTTGCAACTGGCTCCCGGCACCAAGGTGAGCAAGATAAGCAGCCTGTCCAAAGATCTGGCCAGGGCACTCTCCACGGTGGCGGTACGCGTGGTAGAGGTGATTCCGGGCAAGTCTGTGATTGGTCTAGAGATACCCAACGAAAACCGCGAGATGGTCTATCTCAGCGAGGTGCTCAAGTCCGAAGTCTACGATTTGGAGAAATCACCGCTCACTCTGGCGCTGGGTAAAGATATTGCCGGCAATCCCATGGTGGCGGATCTGGGACGCATGCCCCATGCGCTGATTGCCGGTACCACCGGTTCCGGTAAATCGGTGGCGATCAACGCCATGATTCTAAGCCTGCTCTACAAGGCCAAGCCCACTGATGTCCGCATGATCATGGTCGATCCGAAGATGCTGGAGTTGTCGGTCTACGAGGGCATTCCCCATCTGCTGACACCGGTAGTGACCGATATGCAGGAGGCCGGCAATGCCTTGCGCTGGTGCGTCGGTGAGATGGAGCGGCGTTACAGACTGATGGCAAACCTCGGCGTACGTAATATCGCCGGTTTCAATCGTAAGGTAAAAGACGCAATAAAAGCGGGTGAACCGATCAAGGATCCGCTGTTTCAGCCCGAACCGACTGAAATCATAGAGGCAATGGCATACCCGACGCTGGAACCTCTGCCCTATATCGTGGTCATTATCGATGAGCTTGCGGATTTGATGATGGTGGCCCGCAAGAAGGTGGAGGAGTTGATCGCAAGGTTGGCGCAGAAGGCCCGCGCTTCCGGTATCCATCTGATTCTTGCCACACAGAGACCCTCCGTGGATGTGATCACCGGTCTGATCAAGGCCAATATACCAACCCGGATCGCCTTTCAGGTCTCATCCCGCATCGACTCCAGAACCATTTTGGATCAGATGGGCGCCGAGCATCTGCTGGGACATGGCGACATGCTCTATCTCGGGCCTGGAGGGAATATTCCCCAACGCATGCACGGTGCCTTTGTGGATGACAATGAGGTCCACAGGGTGGTGAGTCATCTGAAAGCGAATGCCGGTCCTGATTATCTGGAAGAGATTGTGCAGGAGGCAACCGAGTCGCTACCCGGTTTTCCGGCGGAATCCGGTGACGTGGAGGATGTTGATCCGCTCTATGACGAAGCGGTACAGATTGTGACCCAGACGCGTCGCGCTTCAATTTCCGGCGTACAGCGCAGATTGAAGATTGGCTACAACCGGGCGGCCAGAATGATCGAAGAGATGGAACGTACCGGCATTGTCACGCCGGTGGAATCGAACGGTAGCCGCGAGGTATTGGCCCCGCCGCCGCCAGAGGATTAAATTGTAGGGGCGACGCCTCGCAGCGAAAACTTCGTGGATTAAGCTAAGTCGCGGCGGAGGCGCCGTTCCTAACTACAGCGATTAGATAATTGGCATATACGATGACTCCCAGATTTTTACTGTTGATGGCACTACTTTTTATACCCTTTGCCGTTCATGCGGATGAGGGTACCAAACAGTTGCAGCTCTTCCTGAAGAATCTGACAACCTTACAGGCGGATTTTCAGCAGACCCTGACAACCCCGGAGCTTGAAGGCGCCTTTATTACCAACGGCACCTTCTATCTCGACCGGCCCGGGCGTTTTCGTTGGGAATATGCGCCACCGAATGAACAGATCATTGTCGCCGACGGCAACCGTGTCTGGCTCCAGGACGTCGAGTTGGAACAGGTTTCCCACCGCAGCCAGCATGAGGCGTTAAAGGGAACGCCTGCACTGCTGCTGAGCGATACCAGTCCGGTTGACCGTCATTTCGACATACGGGAGCTGGGGGAAAAAGAGGGGTTGGTTTGGGTGGAGCTCCTCCCCAAGCAGAAGGATGTGCAGTTCAACAGTCTTCGCCTTGGATTGGCTGATCGTGAACTGCGGCGCATGGATATGTCCGACAGTTTTGGACAGGTAACCCGTTTCGTCTTTTCCAACATAACACGCAACACAGAACTGCAAGACGAACTGTTTATCTTCGATCCCCCATCCGGTCTTGATCTGATCGGCGATCTATGACTGAAGCCGATCTGTTCAGCCGTGAGCCTGATAGTGGAATGCGCCCGCTGGCTGATCGCATTCGCCCCCGCACGATGGATGAGTTTGTCGGGCAGTCACACATTGTCGGCCAGGGTAAGCCACTGAGGCGTGCAATCGAGGAGGACCGGTTGCACTCGATGATCTTCTGGGGGCCACCGGGAACCGGCAAGACCACCCTCGCCCGTCTTATTGCCGGGCACTCCGGTGCCAACTTTCTCAGCCTCTCGGCAGTGTTGTCCGGTGTAAAGGATATCCGAGCTGCAGTTGAGCACGCGCGCCTCTCCCGACAACAGGAGAATCGGGCAACCGTGCTGTTCATTGATGAGGTGCATCGTTTCAACAAGTCCCAGCAGGATGCGTTTCTTCCCCACGTGGAGGATGGCACTGTCGTTTTCATCGGCGCCACTACGGAGAACCCCTCGTTTGAACTCAACAATGCGCTCCTCTCCCGCGCGCGAACCTATGTGCTCAAGTCCCTGACCGAGGAAGATGTAAAACGCATCATTCGACAGGCATTGAGCGAAAAGGAGCGGGGGTTGGGAGAGCGTGAACTTCAGATGGACGATGAGGTTTGCGGGATGCTCGCGGAAGCGGCGGATGGCGATGCCCGCCGGGCCTTGAATCTGCTGGAGATTGCCTCCGACCTGAGTGAAAACAGCGTGATTGGTAAACAGGTTATCGAAGAGGTTGCGACCGGCACGTTGCGGCGTTTCGATAAAGGAGGAGAAGCCTTTTACGATCAGATATCCGCTCTGCATAAATCGGTACGGGGTTCGGCCCCGCAAGCGGCGCTCTACTGGCTTGCTCGTATGGTCGATGGGGGTTGCGATCCCCTCTATATTGCACGCCGCGTGGTGCGTATGGCATCCGAGGATATCGGCAATGCCGACCCACGGGCGCTGGAGATAACGCTCAATGCCTGGGATACCCAGGAGCGTCTCGGTAGCCCGGAAGGGGAGTTGGCCATTGCACAGGCGGTGACCTACCTGGCCTGTGCGCCAAAAAGCAACGCAGTCTATAGCGCCTGGAAAAGTGCACTTACCGAGGCAAAGCAGTCTGGTTCCCTTGATGTGCCTTTGCATCTTCGCAACGCGCCGACCAAGCTGATGAAGGAACTCGATTACGGCAAGGCCTACCGTTATGCTCATGATGAACCCCAAGGTTATGCCGCCGGGGAAAACTATTTACCAGAACAGCTTGCCGGCCGTGAATTCTATTTTCCCGTGGACAGGGGGCTGGAGATCAAGATTGCCGAGAAGCTGGCCTACCTGAAAAAACTGGATGCTGAGTCTTCGTAGTTAGCGTCATGGTGCGCACGGCGCACCCTACTCCACGCAGAACGCAGAACGTAGGGTGCGCCGTGCGCACCATCATTGCTATCCATCCCATAACAGCATAGGTAGAATGCTCCGTTTCAGCATGCTCAGAGGATAGTAGGTTTGACGCAGCTATTTGCCATCGCTGCAGGAGGCGCCGCAGGTGCGGTATTTCGCTTTTGGGTTTCCAACGGCATCTACGCTCTGTTTGGCCGCGGCTTCCCGTTTGGTACCCTTGTGGTCAATGTTGCGGGTTCACTACTGATGGGTTTTCTCTACATTCTGCTGCTGGAGAGAATGACCGTTGCGCCGGAGATGCGTGCCGCACTGCTGGTGGGTTTTCTGGGGGCGTTTACCACTTTCTCAACATTCTCCATTGAAACTTTGAACCTGATCGAGCAGGCGGATTTTTTGAAAGCGGGCCTGAACATTGCTTTCAGTGTCACCGCTTGTCTGCTGGCCTGCTGGTTTGGCGTCTTACTTGGGAGACAGCTATGAATCAGACCGAAGTTACCATGGTTCGGATCTACTTGACCGAAGGGGATCATCAGTTAAGACAGCTGCTGGACTTCCTGCACCAGCAGGAACAGGTGCGTGGCGTGACAGCCTTTCGCGGGATTGCCGGTTTCGGCAAGTCAGGCAAGGCCCATGAGTCATCTCTGTTGGATATTTCGCTGGACCTGCCGTTGGTGATTGAGTTCTTTGACCTGCCTGAAAAGGTAGAACAGGTGCTACAGGATCTGAACAAATTGATTGAACCGGGCCATATCGTAAGTTGGTCCACCAGACTGAATTAGGAAAAAAGAGATGCTTGACCCCCGACTGCTGAGAAATGATCTGGACAACATCGCGGCGTTACTTGAACGCCGGGGTTTTAAGCTGGATAAAGCGCGGATTTTGTCTCTCGAGACACGCCGCAAGGAACTGCAGGTTCAGGCACAGGAGCTGCAGAGCGAGCGTAACAGCCGTTCCAAGTCGATCGGCAAGGCCAAGGCCGCTGGTGAGGATATCCAGCCTCTTTTGGCAAAAGTGGCGGATCTCGGCGACAAGCTGAAGCTGCAACAGGAGGCCTTGAACGAGGTTCAAGCCGAGTTGCGCGATATCACCCTAGTCATTCCAAATATTCCCCATGATTCGGTGCCGGACGGCAAGAGTGAAGACGACAATCGGGAAGAGCGCCGCTGGGGAGAGCCGCAGGCATTCGATTTTGAACCCAAGGATCATGTCGATCTAGGGGAAGCCAAGGGGCTGATGGATTTCGATGCTGCATCCAAACTGACCGGTTCCCGTTTCGTCACGTTGCATGGACCACTGGCCAGACTCCAGCGTGCGTTGGCCCAGTTCATGCTGGATACCCACACAGATGAACACGGTTATACTGAAACCTATGTGCCGTTCCTGGTGAACCGTGACAGTCTGCGGGGAACCGGACAACTGCCGAAATTCGAGGAGGATCTGTTCGCCCTCAAGGGGGAACATCAATACTACCTGATTCCCACCGCCGAAGTGCCTGTTACCAACCTTGTGCGGGACGTGATCATCGACGACCAGGAGATGCCGCGCCGCTGGGTTGCGCAAACTCCCTGTTTCCGTAGTGAGGCTGGATCCTATGGGCGGGATACCCGGGGTATTATCCGTCAACACCAGTTTGAAAAGATCGAGATGGTGCAAATTGTACGGGCATCAGACTCCTACGATGCACTGGAAGCGCTCACTGGGCATGCAGAGACGATCCTGCAAAAACTGGGGTTGCCCTATCGTCTCGTAACCCTCTGTACCGGTGACATTGGCTTCTCATCTGCCAAAACCTACGATCTTGAGGTATGGCTGCCGGGGCAGGGCAAGTTTCGTGAAATCTCCTCCTGCTCCAATTTCGAGGATTTTCAGGCTCGTCGCTTGCAGGCGCGCTGGCGCAACCCGGAAACAGGCAAACCTGAACTGGCCCATACCGTCAACGGTTCAGGTTTGGCTGTGGGACGGACGTTGGTTGCGGTGATGGAGAACTATCAGGATAGTGACGGCAACATAACAGTGCCGGAGGTTTTGCGTCCCTATATGGGAGGGCTGGAAGTTATCTAGGCAGGGATCTGTCGGATTACGCAATGCCAATACGGCCTACTGACACGGAGTATTTGTCGTCTCGACCATAGGGAGAGATCTCCGTCCGGTTAGCACCCACATGCTACGTAGCACGAGATTTCTCCCTACGGTCGAAATGACAGGTAAAAAGATTATCCGACAAGTACAGGGATTTGTCGGGTTACGCTGCGCTAACCCATCCTAAATGTGTCAGGGATGCAGCCCATTGATGACAACTTTCACTGTGCCCGTCTGGCCAGGAGTGACGGGTTTGACCTCGCCCTCCGGATCTCCGCTCTTGGCTATGGGATTGCCTGAGAGCGAAATGCGCGCACCTACCACAACCTCAGGAAAGTTGGATAGCTTGAACTGAGGCATCATAGCCATGCCGTCATCCAACTCTATCGTCAGGGGCAGATCCCGCACCTGCTTGCGTGCGGCCGCCAGTGGCATCTGCGGTCCTTCCAACGCCTTGGCGTAGATAAATACCAGATCACCAGGTTTAGCCTTCGCACGCATCTCATCGGATAGCACGACTTCCAAGGTTATTTTCGACTTGCCTGCTGCATTGGCCGTCGGTACTGATTTGGCTGCGGCCTGCTGTACGATGCTGGGTAGTTTGGGTGTCTTGCCCATCTCTCTGCGCGCATCCTCAAGTGCGTTCGTGATGGTGGACGCATCCTTGTTATTCGGGCCGAGCAGAGTCTGCGCTCTCTCCCAATGCTCCACGGCAGCGAGGTAGTTTCCTCGCTGGTAGGAGACTATTCCCATCATCCAACGTGCATTGGGGTTATCCGCATCCAGCTTGACGGCCTTCTCGACGAGGGATGCAGCCTTGCCGGTGAAGTTGTTGCTGTCTGTTTTAGCCAGGCCCTCTGCGTAGGCCAGCAAAACGGCGGTGTTTTCCGGGGCGAGTCTCATGGCCTGTCCATAGGCCTCAAGCCCTTCCTCAACCCTACTCATGGACATGTAGCTGCGGGCCAGCATTAACCAGCCATCTATGTTCTCAGGCTGCTCCACCAGTTTATCAGCCAGTTTTTGCACCAGCTCTTCCATTGGAGGCAGGTTTTTGGCTTGTTCCTGGGCGCTGTTCACAGTAGTGTCAGGTACTTGGCCCGTCAGACGTGGAATGATTTCAGGGGTACCCAATATCTGGTAGAGGATCACAGCGCTGACAGGGATAAGCACGGCTGTGCCCATTGCCCACCTTCCGCTGCTGCGGTTCATTGCTGCAGGCGCCACTTTGTCGCCCGATACATCGATCAAGAGTTCTTTTTCAAGATCCTTGCGTGCAGCATCATAACGGGCCTGATCGAGAATGCCGCTGTCGAGGTCGTTATCCAGTTCTTCCAGCTGTTGCTGGAAAACCTCAAGATTGAGTTCATCGGAACTGATGCCTGTATTCTTAAAACCTCTTAGTAAAGGCAGAATAACAAAGGCCATGGCCAGGAGGGTCAACCCGGCCGCAATAATCCAGAAAAGGGTCATTTTTGTGCGTCCTTGGAATCAGACGGTTGCTTAAGAAGGGTGTCGAGCCGCTGTTGCTCATCGTTCGAGAGTTTGGTCTCTTGGGTCACGCTTTTTTTCCGTAGCGCACGGATAAGTACCAAAGCGCCAATGATCAGCAGTATCAACGGGCCGAACCAGAGTGGGTAGGTCGAGGGTTTCATCGGCGGATCGTAGAGGACAAAATCACCATATCGGGCAACCATGAAACGGATAATGTCATCTTTATCCTGTCCCGCCGTCATCATATCGAAAATCTCGTTGCGCAAATCCACCGCCAGCTCGGCATTGGAACCGGCGAGGGACTCATTCTGGCAGACGAGACAGCGCATCTCATCGATGACCTCGCGAAAGTCAGCCGCCTTTTGCGGATCTTCGAATGTGTACTCTGCCAGGGTGGCGGCATGGAGTGGGGTGGCGATTACGAGAAAAAACAGGCTCAGTAGAAAGCTACGCACGAACATCATCCTTTCTTTTTGAGTTCCGCCACCATCGGCAGAATCTTGTCGCGAATCAGATCCGGATTGACCGGTCCGGCATGCTTGTAGTGGATGATGCCCTTGGCATCGACAACAAAGGTCTCAGGTGCACCGTAGACGCCCAAATCAATGGCTGTGCGGCCCTTCTTGTCGAAGATATTGGCGGCATAGGGATTACCCAGTTGCCTGAGCCAGGCCTGTGCTGCGTCGCGTTCATCCTTCCAGTTGAGGCCGTAGATGTCGACCTTGTTCATGCGGCCGAGCTGTACCAGGGTTTCATGTTCAGCCCGGCAGGAGACACACCAGGTCGCCCAGACGTTGAGCAGATAGACCTTGCCCAGCAAATCCTTATTGGTGATCTGAGTATCGGGTTGTTCCAACAGGGGCAGAGAGAACTCGGGCACCTGCTTGCCGATCAGCGGGGAGGGTATCTCCCGCGGGTTCATGTCGAGTCCCTTGAACAGGAACGCGGCAATCACTGCAAAGATTGCCAAAGGCACAAGGAAACGCAGATAACGACTCATGAATGACTCTCCGCAGCGGCTGGGGTCGAACTCCCTGCCGTCAGGGTGGATGTGGAACTGGCTCGCTTGCGGGCCGTGCGATAGCGCCTGTCCGTGATGGCGAGCAACCCACCGATGCCCATGAAGATTGAGGCTATCCAAATCCAGCGAATATAGGGTTTGTAGTAGAGGCGCAGGCTCCAGTCCCCATTGCCAAGCGACTCACCAAGAGAGACATAGAGATCACGGGTCAGTCCCCAGTCGATCCCCGCTTCAGTCATGGGGCGTGTCTGCACAAAATAGGTACGTTTCTCAGGCTGCAGGATGGCGATCTGTTCGCCATCCTTGGAAATCAGAAAACGTCCACGATGGGCATTGTAGTTCGGTCCGGGAAACTCACTGACGCCCTCGAACCTGAAATCATAGCCGGCAATGTTTGCAGTATCACCGGGAGACATGCGGACGTCCTGCTCGATACCGTAGTTGGAAACCATGGTAACGCCGACGATAAACATGGCCACACCCATATGGGCGAGAATCATGCCGTAGTAGCTGCGGCCACCACCCGAGAGATCACGCATGAAGCCGCTGAAGCCGGATTTATGCTTGAGACGTTCTTTGACGTTGACCACATGGGAGAGTACCACCCACATCGCCAACCCCATACCGAGGCCCACCATCAGGTTACCGTCTGAAAACAGGGGCAGAAGCGTGAGCAGGCCGAAGGCCAGGCTGACGACAAACGCGACTCTCAACTGCTTGACCAGGAAGGCGGCGTCGGTGTGTTTCCAGCGGGAGATCGATCCCACGCCGATCAACAGCGCCAGAAAGGGCGTCAGCAGAACGAACATCTTGTTGAACCAGGGAAAACCGACTGAAATCTTGCCCCACTCCATGGCGTCGTAGATCAGCGGCGCCAAGGTGCCAAGCAGGATCAGACCGGCCAGTACCGATAGCAGTAAATTATTGCCCAGCAAAAAGGTCTCGCGTGAGATCAGGTCGAAGCGGCCGCCGCCGGAGATATAGGGGGCGCGCCATGCATAGAGCATGAGAGAGCCACCGATCGCGACCAGCAGAAAGATCAGGATGAAGACGCCGCGTTCCGGATCTGACGCGAAGGAGTGGACGGAGGTCAATACGCCGGACCGGACGAGGAAGGTGCCAAGCAGACTCAGGGAGAAGGCAAACAACGCCAACAGCACGGTCCAGCTCTTGAAGGCACCCCGTTTCTCGGTCACCGCCAGTGAGTGCATCAGGGCAGTGCCTACGAGCCATGGCATCAAAGAGGCATTTTCCACCGGATCCCAGAACCACCAGCCACCCCAGCCCAGCTCATAGTAGGCCCACCAACTGCCCAAGGCGATACCCACAGTCAGAAAAACCCAGGCCACCGTGGTCCAGGGACGTGACCAGCGTGCCCAGGACGCATCAAGCTTGCCGCCAAGGAGGGCGGCAATGGAGAAGGCAAATGCGACTGAGAAGCCGACATAACCCATGTAGAGCAGTGGGGGGTGAATGGCCAACCCCGGATCCTGCAACATGGGGTTGAGTTCGCGGCCCTCAAAGGGTACCGGAAAAGTGCGGTCGAAAGGGTTGGAGGTCATCAGCAGGAACAGCAGAAAACCAATGCTGATCATGCCCATAACCGACAGCACCCGGGCGACCACAGGCAGCGGCAGGTTACGGCTGAAAAGGGCGATGGCTGCGCTCCAGGCGGCAAGCAGAAAGGCCCACAACAGCAGTGATCCTTCGTGAGCGCCCCATACAGCGGAGATCTTGTAGAGATCTGGCAGTTTGGTGTTGCCGTGTTGAGCGACATAGATGACCGAGAAGTCGTTGGCCATAAAGGCATTTGCCAAAACTACGGTCGAGAGGGTCAGAAAAAGCAGCTGGCCCCAGACCAATGGCCGGGAAAGGGCCATCCAGCTGTGGGTGTTCGTATAGGAACCCGCGAGTGGGATGACAGCCTGGATGATGGCAAGGCTGAGTGCCAGGATGAGCGCATAATGTCCAATTTCAGGGATCATTGGACACTCACCTGCTGCTGCATCTCTTTGACGCCTTCATCGTGGGCCGTTTTCAGAGAGTCAGCCACTTCCGGCGGCATATAGTTCTCATCATGTTTAGCCAGTACTTCACTGGCGACGAAAATACCGCTTTCGTTCAACTGCCCCAGGGCGACGATACCTTGGCCCTCGCGGAACAGATCGGGAAGAATGCCGGTGTACTCCACGGTAACGGTCTCGGCATTGTCTGTGACGTCAAAGGCCGTGGTAAGTCCATCAGACCTGCGTTTAACACTGTTATTACTCACCAATCCGCCGACGCGGAAGGGGTGGCCGGTGGGGGCTTTTCCTTCAGCTATTTCGGAGGGCGAGAAGAAAAACATCAGATTTTCATCAAAGGCGTTCAGAGCGAGCCAGGCAGCGACACCGATACCGGCAACCATCATACCAATCAGATAAAGGCGTTTTTTTCGAATAGGATTCATTTTTGCTCTCTCTTCTCGCGACGCAGTTTGCGGGCGATGTCAGTTAGGACCCGGCGGCGCTGTAAAAGCGGGCTGACCCAGTTGGCAACGAGGATGACGAAAGCCAGTCCGTAAGACGGCCAAACATACATGGCATAACCGCCCATATCCAGAAATTCGCTCATTTCATCTCCCCTTCAACCAGCTCGCGCACCCATCGGGTATTGCGGTCACGTTCCAGTACTTCAGCTCGTGCCCGCATTAAGACCACGGCACCGTAATAAAGTTTAAAAGAGATGGCCATCAACAAAAGCGGGATTAGCATGCTGGTCGACATGGCCTGTTTTCCAGTCATGGTCACGGATGAGGTCTGATGCAGCGTGTTCCACCACTCCACCGAGTAGTGGATGATCGGAATATTGACCACGCCCACCAGCGCCAGAATAGAGATGGCTCGTGCAGCCACGCGTTTGTCCTCTATAGCGCTGTAGAGCGCGATGATGCCTAGGTAGAGAAACAGCAACAATAGCTCAGATGTGAGACGTGCATCCCAGACCCACCAGGTCCCCCACATGGGTTTGCCCCACAATGAGCCGGTCACCAGTGCCAGAAAAGTAAAGGATGCCCCAACCGAGGCACTGCTGATAATCGTGATCTCCGTGATTTTGATGCGCCAGACCAAGCTGATCAGGCCGGCGGCCGCCATCACCATATAGATGAACATCGACATCCAGGCCGCAGGCACATGAATGTACATGATGCGGTAGCTTTCTCCCTGTTGATAGTCGGGTGGGGCGACGAACAGCCCGTAATAGATACCGGCGATCAGGGTGAGCAGAAAAGAGATCGCGAACCAGGGAATCATCTTGCCCGCGACGTTGTAAAAGTAACGGGGCGAACCCATCTGATGGAAAAATCGAACTATCATATCAACTTAAACTGATTCTCAGAGAAGCGGCGGTGGCCAAAGGCGCCAGAACAAGGGAACCTACCAGCATGGCTGCAAGGATGGAAATCTGCGCGCTGGTGGGAATCCCCACAATGGAGGTCTTTACTGCATCGGTGGCAAAGATCAATACCGGGACATAGAGCGGCAGCACCAGCAGTGAAAGAATGACGCCGCCACGGCGCAGACCGACGGTCAATGCCACGCCGACCGAACCGATCAGGCTTAATACCGGAGTTCCGAGTACAAGCGTCAGCATCAGGGTCGGAATGGCATCAGTGGGAACATTCAGCATCATCGCCAGCAAGGGGGCGGCGATGAAAAGCGGCAGTCCGGTGATCATCCAGTGCGCCAGAATCTTTGCCAGGACCAGCACCGAAATCGGATGGGCACTGAGCATAAACTGCTCCAGGGTCCCATCATCAAAGTCGGAACGGAACATGGTGTCCAGGGAGAGCAGGGCGGCGAGTAGGGCCGCGACCCAGATGACGCCGGGACCTACCGCCTGAATCAGCTTGGGATCGTTGCCGATGCCCAGGGGAAACATGGCGGTGACCAGCACAAAAAACAGTAGCGGGTTGACCAGTTCGGCGCGACGCCGGTAGGCCAGGAGCAAGTCCCTTTTGAGGAGCAGGGTGAATGCGCTGGTAAGAGAGAGCGTGCTCATCGATCCGACAGGTTGACCCGTACCAGTTTGACATCTTCCTTGAAGCCAATACGGTGATGAGTCGTCATGGCCGCCATGCCACCAGATTGCAGGTGCGCTTCAAAGAGCCGTTCCATGTGTTCTATGCCTTTTCTGTCCAGTGAGGTAAAGGGTTCATCCAGAATCCAGAACTTTGCATCGGTGACCAAAAGCCGGGCAATTGCCAGACGCCGCTGCTGTCCTGCTGACATATTGCGGGTTGGCACGTCCTCGAAGCCGTAGAGCCCTACCTGATCCAGCGCCTCTTCCAGGGTGATCCCCTCTTTAGCCTTACCGAATCCGCGGGCCACGCGCAGGTTTTCCAAGGGGGTCAGATCGAGTTTGCTGCCGTCCTTGTGTCCAAGGTAGGCGGTGTGCTCGTGATATTCAGGACCCAACCTGAAGATATCTTCACCCTTCCAGAGCAGTTGTCCCGATTCCGGCAGCCGGATACCGCACAAGATACGCAACAGGGATGTCTTACCACTGCCGTTGCGTCCTTCGAGCACAAGCGCTTCGCCGGGGTTCACGGTGAAACACAGGCTTGAAAAGAGCACCCGGTCGTCACGGATGCACTCAAGGTCCCTGGCTTCAAATGTTGCAGTATCAGAAAGAGGTGAAGTCACGTTTTATATTTATGGGTGTGGTCCTGGAGATGATCACACTATCTGTATCAGCAGTTCGGAGTGCTGCAAGCCGTTAATTTCAATAAGGCGCAACCATACCTGATATGAGGGGTGAATCACAAGAATTGTGAGGCGAGGTTACCCGATTTTTTCGATCTTATCACGTTGTTTACAAAGCACTTGTTTTATCCCTTGAAAATTGAGGGTAAGGAGAATTGCTGCAGTTTCTCATTATCAGCAAATAATACCGAAACTTAGGTAGCTTTGCATACCAATAAATTGGCAACTAATTGATTGCTTTAACAAAATATTCTAATAAACTTATTCGTCATTGATAATTATCATTCAAAATCAATGCCGGTATCAGGGAAAATATTCACGTACATTTTTATTGGCTGAACGAATACAGATCGCTTTATTGCCAGGCGGTCAAAAGGTGATCTTGGTTTCGACAATCGACCATTGTTTGCTTATAAGGTGACAAGATGGATGTAGCGGTACGTGAATTTCAGCTCCGTGATCAAGCGGAGCAGTTTGGCGTGCTTTTGGTTGAATTTTCTGAGAAAAAGGCGCTTGAAGAGTGGCAGCAGCGTCTGTTGGAAACCGTGGCCAGCCACATTGCCTTGTCGATCAATGTGGCTCAGCGGGCATCACAAGGCCGGATGTTGTCGCTTATGGAAGAGCGCAGTGTGATTGCCCGGGAGTTACACGATTCGATTGCCCAATCTCTCTCCTACCTCAAAATACAGGTTAGCCGTCTGGAAAAGAGTGTCTCCGAAGAGCATGACCAAGAGAGTATTCTCTCCATCACTCAAGTCCTGCGCTTGGCACTCAACGGTGCCTACCGGCAGCTGCGGGAATTACTGACTTCATTTAGGTTGCGGGTCAACGAGGCAGGACTCGTCGCCACGCTGGAAAATACCGTCCGTGAATATGCCGACAGAAGCGGCATCCGGATTGAGTTTGTCGACCGGATCGCAAATTGCAGATTCAGCCCCAATGCGGAGATTCATGTCATCCAAATTGTACGCGAAGCACTCTCAAACGTAATCAGACATGCCAGCGCAACAACCGCTCAAGTACTGCTTGAGTGCCAGCCCGATGGCGTTGTCAGGGTTCGGGTTGAAGATGATGGCATTGGCATCGCCAGTAAAAACGGCGATATGATGCAGCATTACGGCTTGCCGATAATGACAGAACGCGCCGCATGGCTGGGTGGCGAACTTTCGATCACAGAGACGGACAATGGCGGGACTAGAATCGAGTTGACATTCAGCATCTCTGGTAGTGACCATACCTTATCCCATGAAAACCTCTTTCAGAAGATGAATAATGCCCGAAACAAAGCTTAGCACTGTACTTGCTATTGACGATCACCCCCTGTTCAGGAAAGGCGTGGCAGACCTGATAGATATGGAGGAATCTCTGGTGCTAGCAGGTGAAGCCGCAAATGGTTTCGATGGTCTGGCGCTCGCAAAGCGTATCAAACCGGACTTGATCCTGTTGGACATCAATATGAAGGGGATGAACGGAATTGAAACCCTGCGCGCGATCAAAAAAGAAAATCCCGATGCACGAATTTTAATGCTTACTGTTTCTGATAATGAAGAGGATGTCATAGCCGCACTACGCCAGGGTGCGGACGGTTATCTGTTAAAAGATATGGAGCCTGAAGATATCCTCAGATCGCTCCGCAAAGCGATCGAAGGGGAAATCGTCATCAGTGAGCGACTGACCCGGTTACTTGCCCAGGCCCTTCGTGAAGAGGAAAAATCGCCGCAATCAGTGACTTTGGCAGGGTTGACTACCCGTGAACGGGAGATTCTGGGTCAGATTGCTTGTGGCAGGAGTAACAAATTAATCGCCCAGGCACTGGATATTTCTGAGGGTACGGTTAAGGTCCACGTTAAACATCTGCTGAAAAAACTCAATCTGCATTCTCGGGTCGAGGCGGCAGTATGGGCGTTAAAAAAGTAGACAACTGCGTTGCTTGCCCATTGTTATTTCAAAGATCTCGGCACCCCTTCACTGTACGCTTACATAACTAAGGTTAACCTCTCCATTCTGTTAGGGTAAACATTAATCTACCCCAGAGAGGTTATATACCAATTATTAGGTATGCGTGAATAACTATTAAATGGTAATTGGTTGAATAATTTGAAGAAAGTTGACGCGCTGTTTCCCAATCCCTTGACCAGCGTCAATGATGTTGTTCGGTGCCAGTGACAGAATCTCGCAAGGTTCTAATGAAACACCATTTGATAGTGTCAATTAACAGAACACAATTTCTTCGTGGCGACCTGTGTGGGGCACAGTCCTCTATCAGACCGCCATGGTCAAAACCTGAAGCGGAATTCGTCGAAAAGTGCGAACGATGCGACGACTGCATCTCAGAATGTCCGCAACAAATCATCCAGCGGGGCCCCGGTGGATTTCCCAGAATAGATTTCTCACAGGGTGGCTGCACATTCTGTGGGGATTGCGTAAAGGCCTGCACCCATAAGGTGCTGGCCTTTTTTAATGACCTGAATCAGCCGCCCTGGCCGCTGAAAGCCGAGATCGCAGACAACTGCCTTTCGATGCAGGGTGTTGTCTGCCGTAGCTGCGGCGAAGTCTGCGATGAATCAGCTATACGCTTCAAACTGGAGGTCGGCGGTAAGGCCCGGCCCCTACTTGACCCAGATGACTGTACGGGCTGTGGCGAATGCTTTGCCGTCTGCCCCTCTCAGTCTGTAATTCTCAAGCCGCAGCAACAAGACAAAGCGGCATAGTAATTCGATACCCGGAGGAATCCCAATCTTATGAATATTTGTAGTCTTGTTGTGCATACAAAGCCGGAGAAGGGGCCTGTCGTCTCCAGGCGGCTGGAAAAAATAACAGGTGTTGAAGTCCATGGCGGTGAGGATGCCGACAAATTGATCGTCACTGTTGAAGATGAAGGGGAAACAGTTTCCCCAGTGTCCGATACGATGAATGCGATGAATGGAGTTAAAGGGGTAGTGAGTACAATTCTGATTTATCACTATGGTGGTGAGGAATCGATGGAGGATATGAAACGTGAAATTAACTAGACGCGACTTTATTAAGAGCAATGCAGTTGCTGCTGCGGCTTCGGTGGCGGGTGTAACCCTGCCGGCGATTAAAACCGCTACAGCAGCTGACGGCGACGATGGTATCCGTTGGGATAAGGCAGCCTGCCGCTACTGTGGTACCGGCTGTAGTGTTCTCATGGGTGTCAAAGACGGCAAGGTTGTGGCCAGCCAGGGTGATCCTGATGCGCCGGTCAACAAGGGCCTGAACTGCATCAAAGGTTACTTCCTGCCGAAGATTCTCTACGGACAGGATCGTGTGACCCAGCCGATGCTGCGCAAGACCAACGGCAAGTACGACAAGAACGGCAAGTTCGAGGCAGTTTCCTGGGAAGAAGCGTTCAAGACTATGGCCGAGAAATGGGTCGCAGCCCGCAAGGCCAAGGGTGCCAAGGGTGTCGGCATGTTCGGCTCCGGACAGTGGACCGTCTGGGAAGGATATGCTGCTGCCAAACTCATGAAAGCGGGTTTCCGTTCCAATAGTATTGACCCCAATGCCCGTCACTGCATGGCCTCAGCTGTAGGTGCCTTCATGCGCGCCTTCCGCATTGATGAGCCCATGGGTTGTTACGATGATCTTGAACACGCTGATGTTTTCGTCCTCTGGGGCGCGAATATGGCAGAGATGCATCCCATCCTCTGGTCACGTCTTACCGATACCCGTCTGACCAAAACAGGCTGTGAAGTACACGTGCTCTCCACCTATGAGCATCGTTGTTATGAGCTGTCGGACAACTCGATTATCTTCGAGCCTCAGAGTGATCTGGCGATCGCCAACTTTATCGCCAATTACATCATTCAGAAGAAGGCCTACAACAAGGACTTCATCGGCAAGCACGTTAACTTCAACAAGACCACCACCGATATCGGTTATGGCTTACGTCCGAGTCATCCTCTGCAGAAGGCTGCGAAGAACCCCAACAAGGGCAAGTTCAACAAGATCGCCTTTGATGAGTATGCGAAGCTGGTCTCTGAGTACACTGTTGAAAAAGCCAGCAAGCTTTCCGGTGTGCCAAAGAAGAAGCTGATCAAACTGGCCGAGGCCTATGCTGATCCCAATAAGAAGGTCTCCTCCTTCTGGACCATGGGCATGAACCAGCACACCCGCGGTGTCTGGATGAACGGTCTGGTCTATAACATCCATCTGCTGATGGGCAAGATCTCAGAGCCTGGTAACAGCCCCTTCTCACTGACCGGTCAGCCATCTGCTTGCGGCACCGCACGTGAAGTAGGTACCTTTACCCATCGTCTGCCTGCCGATCTCGTCGTCAAGAAGGATGCACATTGCAAATTTGCTGAGAAAGTCTGGAAGCTGCCAGCAGGCACCATTCCAAGACATAACGGTATGTCAGATAAGGCTGCTCAATCGGACATCAGCGGGAAGCCAATGGGCAAGACCCTGATCCACGCGGTCGCCATGCATCGTGCGCTCAAAGACCGCAAGATGAACTGCTTCTGGGTCATGTGTAACAACAATATGCAGGCCGCTGCCAACATGAACGAGGAATCTCTCCCCGGTTGGCGTGACCCAGCCAACTTCATCACCGTTACCGACCCCTATCCCACGGTATCTGCGCAGGCGGCCGATCTGGTCCTGCCGACTTCCATGTGGATCGAGAAAGAGGGTGCCTATGGTAATGCAGAGCGACGCACCCAGTTCTGGCGTCAGCAGGTTCAAGGGCCGGGTGAGTCCCGTTCCGATCTGTGGCAGCTCATGGAGTTCTCCAAGTATGTAAAAGTGGAGGATGTCTGGCCGGAGGATCTTATCGCCAAACAACCTGAATATGCGGGCAAAACCCTTTATGAGGTTCTCTACACCAACGGTCAGATAGATAAGTTCCCGAAACAGCAGATCACTGATGATCGTGGCAACGAGTACGGCAACGATGAGATGGACCACTTCGGCTACTACGTGCAGAAGGGGCTTTTCGAAGAGTACCGGTTGTTCAACTCCGTGCCTGGTATCCCCAAGAAGGGCCACGAGATGGCGGACTTCGATACCTATCACAAGGCACGCGGGCTGCGCTGGCCTGTGATCGATGGTAAGGAGACCCTGTGGCGCTTCCGTGAAGGTTACGATCCGCATGTAGAGAAGGGCAGTGAAGTCCAGTTCTACGGTGCCAAGGACAAGAAGGCCAACATCATCTTTGGTCCTTACGAACCAGCAGCGGAAATGCCGGACAAGGAGTACAACCTGTGGCTTTGCACCGGTCGTGTTCTTGAGCATTGGCACTCGGGTTCCATGACCCGCCGTGTGCCTGAGCTCTATCGCGCCGTACCGGATGCCGTGGTGTTCATGCACAAGAAGGATGCCAAGAAGCGCAAACTGCGTAATGGTCAAATGGCCAAGATTGTCTCTCGTCGTGGTGAGATCGTCTGCCGTGTTGACACCAAGGGACGAAACAAGACGCCTGAAGGTCTGGTGTTCGTTCCCTGGTTCGATGCTGGTCGTCTGGTCAATAAACTGACCCTCGACGCCACTGATCCACTCTCGAAAGAGACGGATTACAAAAAGTGTGCGGTGAAGATCAGTAAGGCCTAAGAAGACGGAATCCGGTCTGGTTCGCCAGACCGGAGACCGTCATAACTAAAAACATTTGCAATCGATAACAACCGGTTAGTAATGTCAGATACAGACAAAAAACATGGGATGAACAGACGGCAGTTTCTGGGCAACATGCTCAAGACAGCCTGTGGGGTCGGATTGGTTGGCATGGGATTGGGCATCTACTCAAACAGAGCCTCTTCCCTCCCTGCCCACTATCTTCGTCCACCGGGCGCCCTGCCGGAAGAAGATTTTCTTGGTGCCTGTATCCGTTGTGGGTTGTGCGTACGGGACTGTCCGTACGACATGCTGTTCCTTGGTGAAGTCGGTGACGACGTTGCAACGGGAACTCCCTATTTCGTGGCCCGCACCGGGCCTTGCGAAATGTGTGAGGACATCCCCTGTATCGCTGCCTGTCCGACTAACGCCCTGGATCATGGTCTTACCGATATCGAGGAGTCCCGCATGGGACTGGCGGTAGTGGTGGATCAGGAGACCTGCATTGCCTTTCACGGTCTTCGCTGTGAGGTCTGTTTCAACGTCTGTCCGATCCGGGGCAGGGCCATAACGCTGGATTTGCAGCATAACGTCAGGTCCGGAAAGCACGCACTGTTTATTCCAGTGGTGCACTCCGACGCCTGTACCGGCTGCGGTCTCTGCGAGCGGGCATGCATCCTGGATGAAGCAGCGATCAAGGTGTTTCCGACAGATCTTGCGAAGGGCGAACTGGGTAAACATTATCGACTTGGCTGGAAGGAGAAAGAGAAAGCGGGTAAGGCCTTGGTCACGCCGGACATAGAGCACAAATACAACCTCCCAGAGGGTGTGCGTTATGACTTGCAGGGCGAAGGTCTGATCATTGAAGAGAAGCCGGAGGAGACACCGTTCTCTTCCAATCCTTTGGATTCACTCAATAGCAGTTTCATGGATAAGAAGTAATGGTTGATCTGACGACATTAGGCGACGACTCCATTGCGGCCAAGGGCTGGATGAAAGCCCATAAATGGCTGATCCTGAGACGTTTGAGTCAACTGGGGATTCTCGCCCTGTTCCTCGCCGGCCCCGTTCTCGGGGTGTGGATAGTGAAAGGTAATCTGGCATCGAGTCTGACGCTGGATATTCTGCCGCTGACCGATCCGCATGTGCTGCTGCAAGCGGTGCTTTCCGGCGTGGTGCCCGAGACCGCTGCCATCATAGGTGTGGTACTCGTCCTGCTCTTCTACTTCGTAGTGGGTGGACGGGTCTACTGCTCCTGGGTCTGTCCGGTGAATATGGTCACCGATCTGGCCAGTTGGTTGCGGCGGATGTTGGGTATCAGGACGACTTCTCAGATCTCCCGTAACTCCCGCTACTGGATGCTTGCCCTGACCCTGATTCTGCCACTGGTGGTTTCCGGGGGTATCATCTGGGAACTGATCAACCCTGTCTCCATGATGTTCCGAGGCATTGTCTTCGGAATGGGGGCGACCTGGGTGGTGATATTGGCGGTCTTTCTCTTTGATTTGCTGGTGACTAAAGAAGGCTGGTGCGGACGTCTCTGTCCGGTCGGCGCCTTCTATAACCTGATCGGGAGCCGAAGTCTGTTGCGTGTCAACGCCAGCAACAGGGCTGAGTGCAACGACTGCATGGAGTGCTTCGTCGTCTGTCCTGAACCGCATGTGATCAGGCCGGCATTGAAAGGGGAAAAAAAGGGCATCAGCCCGGTAATCCTCTCTTCTGACTGTACCAATTGTGGGCGCTGTATCGATATTTGTGCAAAAGATGTTTTTAGTTATGGCGGTCGTTCCGTCTCCGGGACCGAAAGGTCAAATCCCGAAGTGATTAAGAAACACGAGGTCCATACTTAATGGGCTTGCTTATGAATTCGCAACTCATATATAGAGCGATGATGGAGAATGAAATGAAGAAAACTATTCTGGTCATGATGACTGCAGTGCTGACTCTGTTTTTTACAGCATCAGCAATGTCTGAAGTGATGTCTCTACGCGGTAACAGTGATCTCAATGCAATGGCTGAGAAACCTGCTAAGAAGACGGTTCAGTCTATTAAGGGCGGTATCGCCCGCAGTTACAAACAGCAGCCACCGATGGTGCCTCACACGACTGACAAGTATCAGATCAATCTGAAGAACAATGGCTGTATGAAGTGCCATAGTGAGAAAACCTACAAGAAGGAAAAATCTCCTAAAGTGGGTGACAGCCATTACGTAACACGCGACGGCAAGACTCAAAGCACCATTTCCAGCCGCCGTTACTTCTGTAACCAGTGCCACGCTACCCAGATGGGAGCCGAACCGCTGGTCAAGAATATGTTCGAAGGCGCGAAATAAGGTATATTTCAGCAACCGATGCGCCCCGTCCTTATTTGGGTCGGGGCGCATTATTTTTCCAACTAGATTTTCTGTAATTCAGGTAAAAGATCATGAGCAATGGCAAGAGAATGGGTGGCTTCACCCTGATTCTGATTGGAATCGTAGCGGGTATTATCCTCTGGGGTGGTTTCAACACCGCAATGGAGGCAACGAATACTGAAGAATTCTGCATTTCCTGCCATGAGATGGAACAGGCTGTTTACCAAGAGTTGCAGGAGACTATTCACTTCAGTAACAGAACCGGAGTGCGCGCCACCTGCCCGGACTGCCATGTACCCAAGGAGTGGATCCATAAGATTATTCGTAAGATCAAGGCCAGTAACGAGCTCTATCACAAGATGCTGGGGACCATCGATACGGTGGAGAAATTCGAGGAAAAACGCCTGGAACTGGCGCAGAATGTTTGGAAGGAAATGAAAGATACCGACTCTCGTGAGTGTCGAAATTGCCATAACTTCGATTCCATGGATTTTGATCGTCAAGCAGAACGTAGTGCGGATCGACACGATGAGGCAATTGAGGCGGGATATACCTGTATAGACTGCCACAAAGGCATCGCGCATTCACTGCCCGCAGGTTATGACCCTGCAGCTGATCTGCCTGGCGAAGCAGAAGAGTAGGAATTCAATTTAGGCGCAATTATTGCTTACTAATAACGACGGTTGTTTGTCGGTTGACCGGAAATCAAACGGTTAGCCGGTATTTAAGAGAAATAGTTGGATAGTTTTGACCGTAGAGTGAATGTTTTGTTCACTCTGCGGAAAAGACCAGCCAGATATTGAAGGATTTGTTTATCCATCAGATTTTTTCTTAAAAAATATACCCTTAGCGTAACAAAACACGGCTTGCGGAAGTGCATCTGTTGTTTGGCGATAGGCTACAATCAGCAAACATTGGAAATGTTCAAGCCACGAGAGAAGCAAATGACATGTTGATAGACCCATTTGGTCGTAACATCGAATATCTCCGTTTGTCAGTGACAGACCGCTGTGATTTCCGCTGTTTTTACTGCATTCCAAAAGGGTACAAGGACTTTTCTCAGCCTGACAGTTGGCTGACCCTGGATGAGGTTGAGCGTCTTGTCCGTGTTTTTTCCGAGATGGGCATCAGCAAGGTCAGACTGACTGGCGGCGAGCCTCTGGTAAGGAAGGAGCTGCCGGAGATGGTACGCCGTATTGGTGCGCTGCCTCAGATAGAGGATCTCTCCCTCAGCACCAATGCATCCCAACTGGCAAAGCATGCTGCTTCGCTAAAGCAAAGCGGCGTGAGCCGCATCAATGTGAGCCTGGATTCATTGAATCCTGACAGTTTTCGTGAGATTACACAGGGTGATCTGGGGAACGTACTCGATGGCCTGATGGCTGCCAAGGAAGTGGGATTAAACCCCATCAAGATCAACATGGTAGTGATGAAAGGGATTAACGACCATGAGATTGGTGAGATGGTTGATTTTTGCCTTGAGCATGATTTCACCCTCCGCTTTATCGAGACCATGCCTGTCGGTGAAACGGGTAAGAGTGCCACAGATCGATTTATCAGCTTAAAAGAGATCAAGGCTGATCTTGAAGAGCGATTTCAGCTGGAACCTGCAGTCATGCGAGGCGCAGGCCCTGCTTCCTATGTCAGAGTGAAAGAGACGAACCTGCGTATCGGTTTCATTACGCCCATGTCGCAGCACTTCTGCGAGAGTTGTAATCGAGTACGCATCTCTGTTGAAGGAACGCTCTATCTCTGTCTCGGCAAGCACGACAATGCAGAATTGCGCCCTCTAATGCGCCAAGGCATCAGTGATGAGGGGTTGAAAGAGGTGATTCTTGAAGCAATCGCCCGCAAGCCTGCACGTCACGAATTCAATGAAAATCCTGGAGAGGTTGTCAGGGTAATGTCCCTGACCGGCGGTTAACCGCAGGCCAGGGCAGAATACTAACGAAGTGGTGACGCCCGATAGGGGTCGACCATTACCGTCCGAGGCGAATGTTTCACAACCTGTTCGTGCCCGACATCCTGTAACAATAAAGGGCGGTCTGCCCGACTTGAAGTCTGCCAGACCAAGGTCAATGAAAAAGCAACTGCCAACGCAAGCAGATATTTCATTATGTCCTCCAATAAATGCCAACCGGCATTCGTGCTCCAGCTCTTACGGCTGGTTGCCTATACTTTGTTTTATTGCGACGCAAATATAAAACATTTATTCCCGTAAGGCTACTGCGGAAATTGAAAAAAATGCGACTTGTGACCAAGTTACCTACTTTTGTAGACTTTTATGTGGGTTATACTTTAGTTGTTTACGGATTTTTCTTCATTTGCGGAAAAAATTGACGAAAGATGGGTGGGCTGTTATTGGCGGCGAACCACAGAGTTCAAGACATATTCGCGTTCAAAAAAAACTGAAAAGTCCGCATAGTCCCAGCGTGTGATTGGTGGAAAACCCACCCAGGGATGTTCCATGGCAGGCTCTCCGAAATCTGTTTTGACCTGTTTCATCGTCATGCCGCGATTTGGACGAGGAATCCCCTCTTCACTGTTGAGCGGCGCCTCATTAATAGCGTCGAGCAGTAATACATCAGAGTGAGCGGGGGTGACCGCAATCAGCAGACTGGCTGCAAGAAAGAGCGAAATTGGGAATCTCATCAGGAACAACTCCTTAAGGCTTGTTTGCATTTCTGCAATCTAAAAATAAATATAGCACTCTTGCCTAACTATAGAAAACTTGGGGTCTTTTAATGCCTACTGTGGTTTAATGCCGGGCTATGTATAAACCCCTCGAACTCTTCATCGGGATGCGATATACCCGGGCGAAACGGCGTAATCATTTCATCTCGTTCATTTCGACAATCTCCATGCTCGGCATCATGCTGGGCGTGATAGCGCTGATTGTTGTGCTCTCAGTTATGAACGGCTTTCACAAGGAAGTCCGTGAACGAATTCTCGGAATGGCGTCACATGCCACTATTTCCGCAGTGCGGGGTGGCCTCACAGACTGGCGCGAGGTGGAAGCAATGGCGGGAAAGAATCCCCATGTCATTGGACGTGCGCCGTATGTCGAAGGTCAGGGCATGCTTATCAACGGTCAGAAGGTCAGCGGTGTGCTGCTAAGGGGGATTCTGCCTGCTGAAGAGGGCAAGGTTTCTGATGTGGTGACTGCCGTGAAGAAGGGGAGCATCGACGATCTAAAGCCAGGCAGCTATGGGATTATTCTTGGACAGGAACTCGCCTACCTGCTTGGCGTCGGGGTGGGGGAGAAGGTAACGCTGGTAACACCGCAGATCAATGTCACACCCGCAGGCATCATGCCCCGTCTAAAAAGGTTTACGGTGAGTGGTATCTTTGAAGTAGGCATGGGTGAGTACGACAGAGGGGTCGCGCTTTTGCACCTGCAGGATGCCGCCAAATTGATGCGACTCAGCGACAGCGTAACCGGTGTGCGTCTGAAGCTGGATGACCTCTTTCTGGCGCCGAAGGTTTCCCGGGAACTGGCCCTCAAGATGGGGGGTTACTACCGCATCAGTGACTGGACCATGCAGCACCGCAATTTCTTTTCCGCGCTACAGACCGAAAAACGCATGATGTCGATCATTCTTTCGCTGATTGTGGCGGTGGCTGCGTTTAATATCGTTTCGACTCTGGTGATGGTGGTTACCGATAAGCAGGCCGATATTGCCATTCTGCGAACATTGGGCGCTTCACCGGGCACCATCATGGGAATCTTTATGGTTCAGGGTGCGGCTATCGGCTTTGTCGGCAATATCCTCGGCATGATCGGTGGGCTGTTACTTGCGACCAATGTAGAGGCGATCGTCAGCTGGGTCGAAGGTGTATTCAATATCGATTTTCTCGATCCTAACATCTACTACATCAGCAAGCTCCCTTCCGATCCTCATATGGAAGATATCCTCTCCATTGGCGTTACGGCGTTTCTGATCACTCTGCTGGCAACCCTCTATCCAGCCTGGAAGGCCTCCCGTACCCAACCGGCTGAGGCGCTACGCTATGAGTAGCCGGGAAGTTGTGCTACAGGCTGAGGGCATAGTACGAACCTTCTCTCAAGGTGATCTGCGGGTGGAAGTACTCCGTGGAGTCGATATGACCATTCGACGGGGCGAGCGGATCGCGATTGTCGGCAGCTCCGGGTCGGGCAAGAGTACACTGCTGCACTGCCTGGGTGGCTTGGATCAGCCCGATGGGGGACGGGTCCAGTTATCTGGTGAGGAGCTGTTGTCATTGGGCGAACGGGCAAGAGGAAAGCTGCGTAATAGGAAACTGGGTTTCGTCTACCAGTTCCACCACCTGTTGGCCGAATTCACTGCGCTGGAAAATGTCGCCATGCCGCTGCTTATTGGCGGGAATACGGTTTCCGATGCACGCAGAAAGGCCGGCGAGATCCTTGATAGAGTAGGCCTCGGCGCGAGAATTCAACATAAGCCAGGTGAAATGTCCGGCGGAGAAAGACAGCGTGCGGCTCTGGCCCGGGCGCTGGTTCACTCACCAGCCTGTGTACTGGCTGATGAACCTACAGGTAATCTTGACCGGCGCACTGCTGAGCATGTCTACGAACTGATGCTGGAACTCAACCGGGAGCAGGGCACTAGTTTCGTGATCGTAACCCATGATCCTGATTTGGCAGCCCGCATGGATCACACCTGGCAGCTGATCGATGGCCGCTTGAGGACAGAGGAATCCCTGGATTCCTTATGAGTGGCGATGACTGCGCCGTCTCCAGTGATTGATGACATGCCAGCGCCAAAGACCCCGAATGGTGAAGTAACCGACCAGGGAAAAAAAAGTGCCGCAGATCAGGCAGCCCAACAGAAAAGGCGCCCATAGCCCATCGAGGCCGTTTTGCAGCCCATCAACGCTGAACTCAAAGGCCTGCGTGTCCTGCGGTGAACCTAGTACCGTGCTGCCCACCAGATAGGCAAGAAAGAAGATCGGAGGGATGGTGAGTGGATTGGTGATCCAGACGAGCGCCACGGACAGGGGAAGATTGACCCGGCAGATGATGGCAGCAGCAGCCGCAAGCAGCATCTGAAAGGGTACCGGCATAAAGGCCATAAAGAGTCCCACCGCAAAAGCGCCCGCAGCAGATCTACGATTCAGATGCCATAGATTGGCATCATGTAGCAATGTCCCAAACACCCGCAAATGCTTATGGTTGCGGATGGTGTCATGGTCAGGTGTAATACGTTTTATCAGATGTTTTGGCATGGCTTCCGCGAAGATAATACGTCGGGATCTGTGCGGTTAATACTATTGAATCACGGTGGGGCAGGATGCGCCACAAAAAGCTGCTGAAGTTTTCATGACAGGGATGTTTCATGACATTTATTCTGCTCGCCTTTGTCACCGGAACAGCACTCTTCCAGTTGCTGCCGGTGTTGCCTGAACCCGCTTGGTTCGGCGCTGTTGCGACTCTTCCTCTATTTTGGGTTTCACGACTGACACGGTTCCTGTCTGCGCTGCTTGCCGGTGGGCTTTGGGCCTTTCTCTTTGCCTGGCTCCAGCTTTCACAAGCAATGCCACTTTCACTTGAAGGGGAAACCCTCATTGTTACCGGTGTGGTTGCCTCTCTCCCTAAACAGACATCATCCATCAATCGATTTGAGTTTGAGCTGGAGGCTGTGCAGTCGAAGCGTGGTTCTGAATCTCTGCAGGGGCGGGTTCGACTCAACTGGTATCGTTTTGACGGCACCTTGCTTCCCGGGCAGCGCTGGCAGTTGCAGGTCAGACTGAAAAGACCCAGAGGATTGCAGAATCCAGCAGGGTTCGACTATGGGAAATGGCTCTACAGCCGCAGAATTCGCGCCACAGGTTACGTGCAACACAGTACCGAAAACCAACTGCTGGGTGAAGATGATTTCAGCTACATCATCGACCGTGTACGCCATCGAATCGGCAACGAAATAGAGCACTTGGTAGAGTCACATAAGGCATCAGGTCTGATTCGTGCCTTGGCGATTGGTGATCGGGGTGGAATCTCCAGCAGTGATTGGGAGGCATTTACCCGAACCGGCACCAACCACCTCATTGCAATCTCCGGACTCCACATCGGATTGTGGCGGGTCTGATGTTCTTTCTTGGCCAGTGGTTGTGGCGACAATGGCCGAATTTGATGTTGTGGTTGCCAGCGCCAAAAGTCGGTGCAATATCCGGGTTATTGGGTGGAACCCTATATGCCATGTTGGCGGGTTTTTCCCTGCCTACCCAGCGGGCTTTGATTATGCTCTATCTGGTACTTGGGGCAACACTATTCGGGCGTACCCCTGTGATTGGCCGTTCGTTCAGCATGGCGCTATTTCTTGTGATGCTGCTCGATCCGGCAGCAATGCTTTCTGCAGGGTTTTGGCTCTCCTTCGGGGCGGTTGGCGTGATTCTACTATCGGTCACAGGGCGGATCGGACGGCCGACAGGTTGGCACCAATGGGGTCGAATTCAATGGGTGGTTGCACTGGGACTGGCCCCCTTACTTTTTATACAGTTTGGACGGGCATCTCTGGTCGCCCCCCTGGTCAATCTGCTACTGGTGCCCTGGTTTACTCTTGTGTTGGTGCCCCTGGTCCTTTTTGGATTGCCGCTATTGAGCTTTCCAGCGGCAGCGGCTTTGTGGGCGAAGCTGGCGGAACTCTGCGTCACTTATACCCTGGTGATTATCGAATGGGCGGCCGACATCAGTTTTGCCGCACTATTTCTACCTGACCAGCCGCTCTGGGTCTGGGCTGGGGCGATGGGGGGAATACTGCTATTTCTCCTGCCTGGCGGCTTGCCGGTGCGCGGGGCTGGTGTATTACTGCTACTGCCTCTGGTATTCAGTTCACCACAGCGTCCACCTCCAGGCGGATTCAGACTCACCCTGCTTGATGTGGGACAGGGATTGTCCGCGGTAGTGGAAACCGAGCGGCACCAGCTTGTCTACGACACAGGCCCCGCTTTTCCTTCCGGATTCAATACCGCAGAGGCTGCGCTCCTGCCCTATCTCCACAGCCGGGGTATAGAGCAGATAGATCGACTGGTGGTAAGCAATGGCGATCAGGACCATTCCGGCGGTGTAGCGCCCTTGCTCAAGGGGATAACGGTGGTGGATCTGATCGGGGGCGAATCCATGGCTGTTCCCAATTTTAGTTACTGCCGTTCCGGTATGTCGTGGCAGTGGGATGGCGTCTCATTTGAGATACTGCATCCGGATGGAAGCGAAAAATTTCTGACGGGCAATGAAGCTTCCTGCGTATTGAGAGTCGCGGGAAGCGGTGGATCATTACTGATTCCCGGTGATGTGGAGCAACAGGCGGAGAAATGGCTGGTAGAGAGATATGGTCAGGATCTGAAAAGCGATGTTCTGATCGCGCCGCATCACGGCTCTGCGACATCCTCCACCCAACCGTTTGTCGATAGGGTGAGACCGGAATATGTGTTGTTCCCGACCGGCTACCGAAACCGGTTTGGTTTTCCCAAAGCAGATGTCCAACAGCGTTGGCGTGACTTGGGAGCAAAGTTGCTCAACAGTGCGGAGGAGGGTGCCATTCAAATCGATTTTCATCCGGAATCAGGACTCGGGAAGCCCTATCGCATTCGTCGGGAGAGGCGTCACTACTGGAGCACCTCCTGGAATGAGTGAACCCGTTCCCTTTCGGAGCCATGCACAGATACAGTATGATTATCAGTATATTCCCAAGAGGTCCAGACTACAGTGTTTGAATTTGTAAAAGCGGGCGGGTTGCTCATGGCTCCCATCATTGCCTGTTCCATCGTTGCCCTCGCGATTGTCCTGGAACGCTTCTGGTCCCTTCGCCGCAGAAGGGTAATGCCTGCAATTTTGATGCAGCAACTTTGGAAATTACACAATGAGAATCAGCTAGAGCGCGCCGATCTGGAGAAATTACGCAAAAGCTCTCCTCTCGGGCGAATCCTTGCTGCTGGCATGGTGAATCGGCACCACTCCAAAGAGGTCATGAAAGAGAGTATTGAAGAGGTGGGACGTCAGGTGGTGCTGGAACTTGAACGCTACCTCAACACCTTGGGTACCATCGCTTCCATTGCACCACTGCTGGGGTTATTGGGTACAGTATTTGGAATGATCAAAGTGTTCGGCGCCATCGTGACTGCAGGGGTCGGCGATCCGGGCGTTTTGGCCGGCGGCATTTCCGAAGCACTAATAACCACGGCGGCCGGTCTCTCCGTTGCCATTCCCAGTCTGATGTTCCATCGCTATTTCACCGGGCTTGTCGATAAACTGGTGCTGGGCATGGAGGAGCAGGCATTGAAACTGGTGGAGGTGATCCACGGTGAGCGGGAACGGGTCTCCGGGTGAACCTGCGGCCGCACCGAAAAAAAGCCATTGAGGTCGATATCACGCCGTTGATCGACGTGGTTTTCCTGCTGCTGATCTTCTTCATGGTTTCGACCACCTTCGACCGGGAGACCCAGATTGAGGTTGAGCTGCCGGAAGCTGCCGGAGAAGAGGCGCAGACAGCGGCGGATGTGCTCGATATTACCATTGATGCGTCGGGTACCTTCTACGTCAATCAGCAGGAAGTCATCAATACCGAGATCGAAACCCTGAAAAAGGCCATCACAAAAGCCGCAGGGGAGAAGAAAGACCTTCCGGTCATCATTAATGCGGACGCCAAGACGCCCCACCAATCGGTAATGACGGTGATGGATGCAGCAAGCCAGCTCGGTTTTCTGCACATGACTTTTGCTGCGCATAAGCCGAAGAGTCCTTGAAAAGCATCGATCACTACTGGGAAGGATGGAACCCGGTCAGTCTGATCCTCCTGCCGTTTTCCCTGCTCTTCTGTCTGTTGTCATGGCTACGCCGGATTGCCTATCGGACCGGTCTTCTGAGCCGTGAGCGGATATCGGTTCCGGTTATCATCATAGGCAATATCACCGTCGGCGGCACCGGTAAGACTCCGCTGGTCATCTGGCTCGCAGAGTGGTTGAAGGGCAGAGGATTGCAGCCGGGCATCATCACCCGAGGATATGGTGGCAAGGCCGACTCCTGGCCGCGTGAGGTTACGGTCGATAGTAGCGCGTCGGAAGTGGGGGACGAGGCTGTACTGCTTGCACGTCGCTCGGGATGTCCGGTCTTTGCCGGTCCTAATCGTCCCGACGTGGCCCGTGCGCTGCTAGCGGCACATCCATGCGACCTGATTCTCTCCGACGATGGCTTGCAGCACTACGCGCTGCAACGGGATGCAGAGATCGTCGTCATCGACGGAAAAAGGGGCTTCGGCAACGGACTATGCCTCCCTGCCGGTCCCCTCCGGGAGCGGCAATTCCGACTCAATCAGGTAGATCTGCTGGTAGTCAATGGTGAGAAACCACTTCGTCACGATGCTTTTCAAATGCGGGTTGAAGGAGAAAAAGCGCGGCTGTTGGCTGACAACGAGCAGCAGCGAAGTCTGTCGGAGTTCACAGGGCAGCCGATCGAAGCTGTCGCCGCCATCGGTAATCCCGAACGCTTTTTCAGCATGCTCGAAGCGGCCGGACTGAGAATCAATCGCCACCCCTTTCCGGACCATCACCCGTTTGTGGAAGAAGATCTTTTGCCTTTGCAAAAAAAGACGGTTCTCATGACGGAGAAAGATGCGGTAAAGTGCACACCATTCGCGGGAAAAAGCCTCTGGTACGTTCCCGCTGACGCGAGGCTCGATGACGGATTCATCCAACAGCTGACGCAAATCATCAACAGGTTGTGTAATGGATAATAAACTGCTCGATATTCTTGTTTGCCCGCTCTGCAAAGGCAATCTCTACTATGATAAGAAAGCAGCAGAGCTTATCTGCAGGGTTGATCGGCTGGCATTCCCGATCAGGGATGACATTCCGGTAATGTTGCAGGACGAAGCGCGCGAACTGGCGGCGGATGAAGAGGTACCCGAGGGCTGATCGATATGGATTTCAAAGTTGTCATTCCAGCACGTTACTCATCGGTTCGTCTGCCGGGAAAACCACTGCGGAAGATTGCAGGCAGGCCCATGATCCAGCACGTCTACGAACGAGCCCGGGAGAGTGGTGCTGACGAAGTGGTCATCGCAACAGATGATGAACGCATCAGTCAGACGGCCAAGGCCTTTGGCGCAGAAGTCTGTATGACCGCCGCGCACCATCGTAGCGGTTCTGACAGGATTGCCGAAGTGGTGGAGCAGCTGCAATGGGCCGCAGATACCATCGTGGTGAATCTGCAGGGTGACGAGCCCACCATGCCGGCGTCGTTGATCGATCAGGTGGCCGCCGATATGCAGAGTCACGAGCCGGCAGGTGTTACCACGCTCTCGGCCCCCATTGAATCCCATGAGATGCTATTCGATCCCCATATTGTGAAGGTCGTGACAGATATTGAAGGTTACGCACTCTATTTCAGCCGGGCGCCGATTCCCTGGCACCGGGATGAGTTTCTCGAAGGCAGAGAATCCCTCCCTTCCGCTGTGGCATTCAGCCGTCATATCGGCCTTTATGCCTATCGTGCAGGTTATCTGAAGCAGTTTGTCTCCTGGGCTCACGCTCCGCTCGAACAGGCGGAATCCCTGGAACAGCTGAGAGTGCTTTGGCACGGTGGGAAGATTCATATCAGTCAGGCAATTGAGGCTGCAGGACACGGGGTGGATACCGAGGATGATCTGAAACGTGTGGACGAGGTTCTATCCCGGTAGCGCGGGGGACCACTCGAAACAAGAAAAAATCACTCTTTCAGACATCTCACACTCAGCGGCTTCAATCTCTGGGTTAGATTTCCCGCAGCTTGCTGCGAATCGTACCTACAATTTATATCCCGTCTGCTTGTAGCGGGGATCTTTTTCCGGGTCATCGCTCTACTGTGTTTACCTGCAGCACCCACTTGGTCAGTCGTTCTGCCATATAAAAGAAGTAAATTCCCGCAGAAGACGGGCAGGTGTACCGAGGTTTCATAACTATGTACTATGCGGGCTGGTTCTGATAAATAGTCAGTCGTAATTGGGAAATTTGTATGCGTAATAAGCTAGCGTGTGTCCTCACATTAGCAGGAGTCTTATCTCCGCATTTGGCTCAGGCTGGACCACAACAAATGCTGCTGCTCATCGACATGCTCAAGGAAAACGGGACCTTGACAGAGGCCCAGCACCAGCAACTCAAGGCGGCCATGACGGCAGAAGATCCCACGCCATCCTCAAAACAGCCGCTGGCACAACAAACTCTCCCGCTACCCACCTCCGAACCAGTGGATGTCATGGTCTCCACCCAGGGGGGCAGCGTAAAGGCGGAGTCCTACGACGGCAGATCAAGTTTTCAGCTCACTGCACAGATAGCGGCAGATGCCGCCTGGTATGACAGTGATATCACAGATATGGGAAACGCCGCAGAGATTCGGTACGCCCGCATTGGCGCTGAAGGTACGCTCTTCGGTCCATGGGAATACGAACTGGAGATCGACTTTGCCGGTGAGGATGTCGGTTTGAAGGATGCCTGGCTTGGATATCGCACGCTGGGTGACAGCCGTTTCAAGGTTGGCCTGTTTAAAACACCATTCAGCCTGGAGGAGATGACCGCTTCAGCCAACCAGACATTCATGGAACGCTCATTGATCAATGCCATGACGCCGGGGCGAAATGTCGGCGTTGGTTTCGAAACCTATGGTGGTCAGTGGAGTCTGGCAGGCAGCATCTTTGGTGAGGGTGCGGATGATGGGGATGACCGGCTCGACGACGAAGGATGGGGCGCTAGTCTGCGCGGCACTTGGGCACCGGTTGCAACCGACACCAGGGTCTTGCATCTTGGCCTCTCCAGCACTGCCCGCACCTATGGAGGGGATTCGGATGACGAGGCGGTCTTTCGTATCAGAACCGACCCGGAATCCCATTTAGTGGATTCAAACAACTACCTGCTGGATACCAATCAATACGAAACCAGGAAATCGAAATACAAGATCCAGCATATGGAACATACCACCAGCATCGGAGTGGAGGCTGCAATGGTGCATGGTCCGGTTTCGTTGCAAGGTGAGTTTGTTCGGACCTATGTCAATTCAGAGGACTACATGGAGAGTCTGGATTTCCATGGTTTTTACGTTGCCGGCAGTTGGTTCCTCACCGGCGAGTCGCGTAACTACGATCACACGCAGGGGCGTTTCGGCCGCATTACCCCCTATAGCAACTTTGGTTGGGGAGAAGGCACCGGTGCCTGGGAGATGGCGCTGCGTTACAGTCATCTCGACCTGGACGATCAGGATATCGAAGGCGGCAGAGAGTGGAATGCCACAGCGGGGGTCAATTGGTACGTCAATCCGAATATCCGATTCATGGCCAACTACATCGTTGTCAATTCCGAGCCAGATGCGGCAGGAGAAGAGGATGATCCGCACATCTTTCAGGTTCGTGGCCAATATGATTTCTGATGCGCATCTACTGGATCTGACGTAAAAGGGGCATCAATATTGAGACTCATCAGATGCATTCTGTCAGTGTCGATTTTGCTCTATGTCTCTGGTCATGCAGTCGCTTCAGGTTCAAAAGCTCTCCGAGCCCAGACACTGGTTATCGGCAAGGTCAGCGACAGCCCACGTAAACACTTTATCCGCCTCAAGCCGATGGTCGATTATGTAGGGGAAAAGATGAGGGACCTCGGCATTACCCATACCCGGGTTTTAATGGCTAGGAATAATGCACAGATGATTCGCTATCTCAGGGAAGGGAAGGTCGACTGGGTGACCGAGACAGTTTTTTCATCCCTGGCCTTTCGTGATCAGGCGGGTGCGGAGATCATTCTGCGGAAGTGGAAAAAAGGTGTGCCCGGCTATCATACGGTTTTTTTTACACGGAAAGAGAGTGGTATTCACGCTCTGAAGGATCTTCAGGGAAGACGTATTGCTTTAGAGGACCCGGGTTCGACTACAGCCTTTTTTGTGCCTATGACTATTCTCTTTGGGGAGGGGTTGCATCCGGAAAAACTCAACACCATCCGCAGTACACCATCGCCGGATAAGGTGGGTTACGGCTTTGCAGGTGGAGAGATAAACATTGCAACCTGGGTTCATCAGGGGTTTGCTGATGCCGGTGCATATAACGATCTTGACTGGAACACACCTGATCATACCCCCCCTTCTTTCAAGAAAGATCTGCGTATCTTCCATCGAGCTGAAAAAATGCCCAGAGGATTTGAATTGGTTCGTTCCGGCATGGATCCAGCAATCAAGGCACGCCTCAAGAAAATTCTTCTTGAGGCTGATAGTGATCCTGATGCCGGCGATGTGCTTTATTCCTATCAGCGTACAGCACGGTTCGACGAAATTGATGACGAAACCAACGCCGTATTGGAGGTCGTCAGGCAACAGATGGACAGATTGGCAGGTAAACTGCGTTGATAGGAACACGCCTTCAGAGCAAATACTCGATGATTATGTTCATACTGATCATAGGGGTTGTTTTGGCTGTATCAACGATACTTTTCCTGCAGTTCGACGAGGCCTTCGAAGACTATCAGAGCGCAAGCGCATCGGCCTTGAAGGAGGTCCATTTTAAACAGTTGGAACACCAGGGACAGACCCTGGCAGAGGTCCTTGCGCAAAGTCTGGTCAATCCGCTCTATGAACTGGACATGGAAAGTATTGGTACGCTGCTGCGCACCGCAGTCTCTCAGCACGATATTGTCTATGCCATGGTCTACGATGCCCAAGGCAGAATCATCCACGACGGCAAAGAGACAATTCCTGGATTTGGAAAGACAACCGGGCATCAAATCGTCGCAAATTCACTGCAAGAAAAATCGGTAAAAAGCAAGATTGAGGACAATCATCTGGATCTGGCGACACCAATATTCATCAGCGAGGGTGTTGTGCTCGGCGGCATTCTGATCGGTGTTTCGCTGGAGGAGATGCAGAAAACTCTGGCGCAATCAAACAAGCGATTGGAATCGATCAGCAGTCACCATAGTCAACGCAACATCTACGCGGTCTTGTTGTTGGGAATCGCTTTAAGTGGAATAGGTATTCTGGCTGCCACCCTTGTCGCGAACCATCTCACCTCACCTATCGGGAAGCTTGCCAGGCTTGCCGAACGTATCGGCGCCCACGACTACCGGGCATCGAGTCAGATCGAGCGTCCTGATGAAATTGGCGACTTGGCCCATGCTTTGGAAAAGATGGGGCGACAACTCGAAAAAACAACCATTTCAAAAGAGTATCTGGACGAGATCCTCTTCAGCATGAAGGATGCCCTGTTGGTAACGGATCGGCAGGGAATGATCAAAAGGGTGAACCGCGCTTTTTCCAATCTGACAGGCTACAACGAAGATGAGTTGCTGGACAGTCCCCTCAGTTCGGTGCTGCCGGCAAAGTCCGACCAATTGGAGTGGTATGAACTCATCCTGGAACAGGAGGATGTCAATGCCGAGGATGCAACCTTTATCCGGCACGACGGCAGTAGTGTTCCGGTGCTTTTGTCCGCTGCCCTGTTATCCCATTCCCAACACCATCAAGGCATGGTCTTTGTTTCGCAAGATATGACAGAACGTCACGCTGCGGCGCAACAGATTCACAATCTTGCCTATTTCGACCTGGTTACCGGACTGCCGAACCGGGCGCTTTTTATTGACCGCCTTAATCAGATGTTGCAGCTGGCTGCACGGGAAAAAAGCCGTCTGGCATTGATGTTTCTTGATCTGGATCGATTCAAAAATATCAATGATACTTTAGGGCATCAGGTGGGAGATCGTCTGCTGAAGGCAGTGGCGGAGCGATTTCAGAATGCCAAGCGTGCTGCGGATACAGTGGCACGCTTTGGTGGCGATGAGTTCACGTTCGTTATCCCGAATATTCAGAAGGCAGATGACATCATCGCCCTGGCAGAAAAGATCCTGGCTCTGTTTCAGCGTCCTTTCCAGATTGATGACTATGAACTCTTTGCCGGTACAAGCATCGGCATTAGCATTTTCCCGGATGATGCGGAGAATGCCGAATCGCTGATTCGGCATGCCGATACAGCCATGTATCGCTCGAAGGAAAAAAAGTCCAATGGGTTCGAATTCTACACTGCGGACATGAATATTCGCGCCACCGAGTTTCTGCGGCTTGAACACGGCCTGAGACGCGCATTGGATAACGCCGAATTTGAACTTTGCTATCAACCACAGATCAATCTCACAAGCGGGAAGGTAGAAGCCGTTGAGGCACTGCTGCGCTGGAGACAACTGGATGGATCGATGCAGTTACCGGACAGCTTCCTCCCTGTTCTGGAGGAGACGGGCCTGGTGGTTCCCGTCGGCGAGTGGGTACTGAAAGAGGCCTGTCAACAGATGGTCCAGTGGCGCGAGACCGGGCTGGTGCCCGATCATGTTGCCGTCAACCTCTCTGGCAGACAACTCTCAACTCCAGGGTTGGTCAGATTGATCGAAGAGACCTTGGAGCAGTCGGGGCTCTCTCCTAAATATCTAATGCTGGAGATTACGGAAAGCAGCCTCATGCAGGATACTGACCGGGCCATCGATCAACTGACTCAACTATCGACGATGGGGATAAAACTTGCTATCGATGACTTCGGAACCGGCTATTCATCGCTAGAACATCTGCAGCGCTTCCCCATCCATATTTTGAAGATAGACCGCAGCTTCGTGCAGAATATGGAGATCAACAAAGACCGGGCCGCTATCGTCACGGCCATCATCAGTCTGGCGAAAATCATGGAGCTGGATGTGGTCGCAGAAGGGGTGGAGACAGAGCATCAGAAAATGCTACTTAACGAGCTTGGCTGCGATCTGGTTCAGGGTTTTCTGTTTGGCGATGCTGTAGCCGGGTCAGAGATCAAATTCAGCAATATCAGCATGCTGAATTATCCTGGGTAAATCACGGACTATATTTGTTTTCATTCTGACTGACTACCGTAGGCGCTGAGCCTCGCCGCGTGAGTTCGGCTTCCACCACGATAGGCCCGGTTCTTTCGAGTCCGCCAGGATTATGGGCAAATCACTGCTTCAATGGTTTCTGCCCGGCGGGGGGAATGGTAGAATTCGTGCCATTTTATACTTCTCAGGGGAGTCACCATGGCTGGACACAGTAAATGGGCCAATATCAAGCATAAGAAGGCCGCCAACGATAAAAAGCGCGGCAAGATCTGGACCAAACTGATTCGTGAAATCACTGTAGCGGCCCGCATGGGTGGTGGTGATATCGACGCCAATCCCCGACTGCGTCTGGCGGTGGACAAGGGACTCAACGCCAATATGCCGAAGGACACCATCGAGCGCGCGGTAAAACGTGGCGCTGGTGGGGCAGAGGGCGAGAATTACGATGAGATTCGTTATGAGGGCTACGGTCCCGGTGGCACTGCGGTAATCGTGGATTGCATGACCGACAACCGTAACCGTACTGCGGCTGAGGTGCGCCATGCCTTCAGCAAGCTGGGTGGAAATCTCGGTACCGATGGTTCCGTGGCCTACATGTTCAACAAACAGGGCGTGATCAGCTATGCCGAAGGTGTGGATGAGGATGCAGTGATGGAAGCAGCCCTGGAAGCCGGTGCTGAGGATGTCATCGGAAATGACGATGGTTCAGTCGATGTTGTGACCACACCGGAGGAGTTCACTGCAGTCAAAGATGCTATGATCGCAGCGGGATTTGAGCCGGACAACGCTGAAGTCACCTTCAGCGCCTCCACCGGCGCAGCCCTCGATGAGAAAGACGCCGACACACTGCTGCGCATGGTCGATATGCTCGAAGACCTGGACGACGTGCAGAATGTCTACACCAATGCCGAGATCTCCGACGAAATTCTGGATGCCCTGGGCTGAATGATTCGTATCCTCGGCATCGACCCCGGCTCAAGGGTGACCGGCTTCGGCATTATCGACAGTGATGGCATCAATGCCGTCCACGTCGCCCACGGCACACTTCGCCTCAAAGGGAAGGAGCTTCCTCCCCGGCTGGGCCAGATATTTGCTGAGATCAGTGAGGTGATTGAATCCTATCGCCCTGAGGTGATGGCTGTAGAGCAGGTTTTCGTATCGAAAAACCCCTCATCCGCGCTGAAACTGGGTCACGCGAGAGGCGCTGCAATCTGTGCCGGTGTGAGTCGGGGACTGGCAGTGGCCGAATACACCCCACGCAGTATCAAGAAGGCGGTGGTGGGAACCGGCTCTGCTGAGAAGGAGCAGGTTCAGCACATGGTAAAACTCATCCTCAAGCTGGCCGAAAACCCGCAGGAAGATGCTGCCGATGCGCTGGCCGTGGCGCTGAGTCACGCCAATACGAACACCACACTTGGCCGTTTGGCCGTAGGACGGGCAAGATGATCGGTCGGTTGCGTGGAGAGATAGCCGAAAAGCAGGCCCCTCATCTGTTGCTGGATGTGAATGGCGTCGGCTATGAACTTGAAGCACCAATGTCCACCTTCTTCAACCTGCCGGATGTTGGCGTCACCATCACACTCCACACCCATCTTGCGATTCGTGACGATGCCCATGTGCTTTATGCCTTCGCCAGTGAGGGGGAGCGCGCCCTGTTCCGCAGCCTGCTCAAGGTCAACGGGGTAGGGGCGAAGATGGCACTCGGCATACTCTCCGGCATGACGGCTGATGAGTTCAGCAGCAGTGTGCAGAATGAAGATATCGCTTCGCTGGTGCGGTTGCCCGGTATCGGCAAGAAGACTGCAGAGCGGCTGATTGTCGAGATGCGCGACCGTCTGACTAAATTGGGTATTTCACCCTCTGCAGCCGGTGCTGTTGGAACGGTTGCCGGTCGTCCCCAGACGCCTGTCTCCGATGCGGTGGCGGCACTGGTGGCGCTGGGTTACAAACCGCTGGATGCCGGGCGTATGGTCAAGGCTGTGGAAGGTGAGGGACTCGAAAGCGAGGCACTGATTCGGCTTGCATTGCAGAGCGCGGCAAAGAAAGGGTAGATAACAGTGGATGGGGAAAACAGACTGATCGATGGCGAGGTAATTGGTGACGATGCCGCCATCGACCGCGCAATTCGACCGAAACGACTGAAGGACTATGTCGGGCAGCCCGCTGTGCTGGAGCAGATGGAGATATTCATTCCAGCCGCAAAGGGACGCAACGAGGCGCTCGACCACGTCTTGATCTTTGGTCCCCCAGGACTGGGTAAGACCACATTGGCCCACATCATCGCCAACGAGATGGAGGTTAACCTGCGCCAGACCTCGGGGCCGGTGTTGGAAAAGCCAGGCGACCTGGCGGCTCTGCTGACCAATCTGGAGCCCCACGACGTGCTCTTCGTGGATGAGATCCATCGCTTGAGTCCGGTGGTGGAGGAGGTGCTCTATCCTGCGCTGGAGGATTTTCAACTCGACATCATGATCGGCGAAGGACCGGCAGCGCGCTCCATCAAGCTCGATCTGCCACCATTCACCCTGGTTGGCGCCACAACCCGTGCCGGGCTGTTGACTTCGCCCCTGCGGGACCGGTTCGGCATCGTACAGCGCCTGGAGTTCTACAGCGCTGCTGATCTGGCCCACATAGTGGGCCGTTCTGCCGGTATCCTGAATATCGGTATCGATGATGCCGGTGCGGTGGAGATTGCCCGCCGTTCCCGGGGTACACCGCGTATTGCCAACCGTCTGCTGCGCCGGGTGCGGGACTATGCACAGGTAAAGGGAGACGGGCATATCTCGGCCGATCTGGCGGATCGGGCACTGGGGATGCTTAAAGTGGACAGTAACGGTTTCGACAACATGGATCGTCACCTTCTGCTGGCGGTGATCGAAAAGTTCGATGGCGGCCCCGTCGGTGTGGATAATCTGGCGGCTGCCATTGGCGAGGAGCGGGGTACCATCGAGGATGTACTGGAACCCTATCTTATCCAACAGGGGTTTATGATGCGCACCCCCAGAGGACGGGTCGCCACCCAGGCAGCCTATCTCCATTTTGGTCTATCGCCAAAAGAGGGGGAAGTGATGCCCGGTCGTGAGGACCTGTTTGGCAAATCGTGAGCTGACCTGATGATTGCGGGGAACTTGATGAAGCCGTCGTACTCAATATAGACGAACAATTGTAGGGTCCGCTCCTACGAAAAGAAGGAACAGATAGCAGCGTGAAAGAGTTTCTCTGGCCTGTCAGGGTCTATTACGAAGACACCGACTCCGGGGGCGTGGTCTATTACGCCAACTACCTGAAGTTTATGGAGCGGACCCGTACCGAGTGGCTGCGCAGCCTCGGTTTTGAGCAGGATCGGATGTTGCAGCAGGATGGGGTCATCTTCGCGGTCAGCCAGGTGGATGTCAGCTATCATCGGCCTGCAGGATTCAACGATGCGCTGGAGGTCAGTGCTCAGATAGCGCGCAAGGGGCGGGTCAGTCTGACCTTTTATCAGGAAGTCAGGCGCCCATCAGATGACACACTATTGGTCAGTGGACGGATAAAGGTGGCCTGCGTGGATGCGGTCAGGATGCGTCCTGCTCCGATTCCGGAGAATTTATTCAAGGAGATAGGGGATGTCGAGTGATCTCTCTTACGCACAGCTGATATTAAATGCCAGCCCGGTTGTTCAGTTCGTTATTGCTGTACTGATCTTCGCTTCTATCAGCTCCTGGACCATGATCTTCGATCGGGCCAGAGTGTTGCGTCGTGCCAAGCGGGCAGCAGAGGAATTCGAGGAACGATTCTGGTCGGGGGGTGATTTGGGAGAACTCTACCGCCAGATAGAACGGGAAGGCGCGGAGCAGTCTGGAATGGCGGCGATTTTTCGCGCCGGATTTCGCGAGTTTGCCCGTTTGCGGACAAAAGGGCAGATCGAGCCGATGGCTGTTGTTCAAGGGGCGCAGCGCTCCATGCGCGTGGCCTTGAGTCGGGAAATGGATGACCTGGAGCTCCATCTGTCAATGCTTGCCACCGTTGGTTCGACCAGTCCTTATGTCGGACTCTTCGGAACCGTGTGGGGCATCATGAACTCCTTTCATGCATTGGGAAATGTGAAACAGGCGACGCTGGCCCTGGTCGCACCCGGTATTGCCGAGGCGCTGATCGCCACCGCCATGGGCCTTTTTGCCGCAATTCCAGCCGTGGTTGCCTACAACCGCTACTCCAATGAAGTGGAGCGGCTCAACAATCGCTATGACGATTTTCTGGAGGAGTTCTCCACCATCCTGCAGCGGCAGGCACATGGGTAGACAGGGCCTAGGGGCAAGGGCCGAGGGCCAAGAAAAAACCCACTACACCTCGGCCCTCGGCCCTCGGCCCTTGGTCCTGCCACCGCAGGTGGCAAGATGAGTCGTCAACGGCAGCGTCGCCGTCCCATGTCCGAGATAAATGTCGTTCCCTATATCGACGTAATGCTGGTGCTGCTGGTGATCTTCATGGTGACCGCGCCCCTGCTGACGCAGGGCGTAAAGGTGGAGTTGCCCCAAGGGGATGCGGAGCCATTGCCTGCCCAGTCCGATGACCCGGTGGTGGTCACGATTAACCAAGTCGGTGAATTTTTCATCGATATCGGTGCCGACAAGGGAAATCCGGTGGATGCCGAGACACTGGTGGCGCGGGTTCGGGCGGTACTCAAATATAAGCCGAAAACACCAATTATGGTGCGTGGAGATGCTGGTGTTGAATATGGCCGGGTTGTAGAAGCGATGGTGCTGGTGCAGGCTGGAGGTGCCTCAAGTGTCGGCCTGATAACTGAACCGCCGGAGCACTGAGTCGATGTTCAGTGTAGTACGGCGCAATCCCATTTCGATCATTCTGGCAGTGATACTGCATCTTCTGATCGGCTTTTTTCTGCTGTTTGGCATGGAGTGGTCCCCTGCGCCTGAGTTGCCCAAGGCACAGGAACCGATCGTCCAGGCGCGGGTGGTGGATGCCTCCAAAGTCGAAGCCGAACTTAAGAAGATCAAACAGGCGGAAGAGAAGAAAAAATCAGCCAAATCGGCTGCCCTGCGCAAAGAGGAGAAGCGCTTGGCAGAGATCAAGCGCAAACAGGCAGCGGAGAAGAAACGGCTTCAGACGCTGGAGAAAAAGCGTAAGACCAGAGAGAAAGAAGAAGTTAAACGTAAAGCGATTGCAAAAAAGAAACAGGAAGCTGAAAAACGGAAACAGGCGAAACTGAAAAAAGAGCGGGCGGCGCTGGCGGAAAAACGCAAGACAGAGGCAAAGCGAAAAGCGGCAGAGAAGAAAAAACGCGAGCAGGCTGAAGCGAAACGCAAAGCGGCTGAGAAGAAGAAACAGGCGAAATTAGCAGCCAAACGCAAGGCCGAGGCAAAGCGTAAAGCCGCGATTGCAGCCCAGCAGGCTCGTGAGCAGGAGCTGCAGGCCCAGCTTGCTGCCGAACAAAACTCCAGGGAAATCAGTCGCTTTGGGATCGCCATTCGTCAGCAGATAGAACGCAACTGGCTACGGCCGCCGAATAGTGCTGAAGGGCTCTCCTGCACCGTGCGTGTTCGATTGATTCCCGGTGGCGATGTGATGCCCGGCAGTGTCAGAATCATCAAGAGCAGCGGTAATGCCGCTTTTGATCGTTCAGTGGAGACTGCTATCTATAAGGCTGCACCGCTACCGGTACCCAGTGGCGGTCTGTTTGATTCGTTTCGTGATCTTAGGCTGGAGTTCAGGCCCGAGAAGTAGATCAGCCTGTTATGAGATGGAAATTCTTTGCGGTAGTCTGGAGAGTTGGCATACTCTGCGCAACCAACCGCTGTTCATTTAGATTTTATCGTTGATGGTTATATGAAATATTTATTGTTGATTCTTTTTCTGGCCCTCTCCTGGCAGCCGGCTGCCAATGCCGAATTGACCATTGAGATCACCGAGGGGGTGGAGGGTGCGCTTCCTATTGCTGTCGTGCCTTTTCGCTGGCAAGGCAAAACACAAACCACGCCCAGGGAGGACGTATCGGCGATTATCCAGGCGGATCTGCATCGCAGCGGCCGCTTCAAGACGCTCCCTCGGAACGACATGCTCGCCAAACCTGCGAGTGGCGACGAGGTGGAGTTCAAGGATTGGCGGGTACTGGACGTGGAGAACCTGGTCGTTGGACAGATTCAGCCCAACGGCAGTAAAGGCTTCATTATCCGCTTTCAGCTCTTCGATGTCTTTCGGGGCGAACAGCTGACTGGCTACAGCATCCCGACCACGGCGGGAAACCTGCGTACCACTGCCCATCATATTGCCGATCTTATCTATGAACAGCTGATCGGTGTTCCTGGTGCGTTCGCCACTCGGGTAGCTTACATCACCTCCAAGACAGAAGGGGGGAACACCCAGGTAGACCTGCGGATTGCCGACGCGGATGGTTACAGTTCCGAGACCATCGTCAGCTCTGATGTGCCGCTGATGTCACCTGCCTGGTCACCCGATGGCCGCAAAATCGCTTATGCCTCCTCCGAAAAAGGGAGTTGGGGAATCTATATTCAGGAGGTCTATACGGGACGTCGTCAAAAGGTTACCGCCTTCAAGGGCATCAACAGCGCTCCCGCCTGGTCACCTGACGGACGTAAACTGGCCATGACGCTCTCGAAGGACGGTAACCCGGACATCTTCGTGTTTGATATGACGACCCGCAAACTGCGTCCGATTACCCGCCACTATGCCATCGATACTGAGCCTTCCTGGTCGCCGGACGGTCGTCATCTGGTCTTTACTTCAGACCGTGGTGGCAAACCGCAGATCTATCGGGTTCCCTCCTTTGGCGGCAAGGCGGAAAGGGTTACCTTTCAGAATGCCTATAATGCCAGGGCCTCCTACTCTCCGGACGGCAAATTGCTGACGCTGGTAACCCGAGAGGATGGACGCTATCGTATCGCTGTGCTTGATTTGGCATCTGGCGTCATGCAGGTGCTGAGTCGGGGCAATCTTGATGAATCTCCCAGTTTCGCACCGAACGGCAGCATGATAATTTACGCCACCAAAGCGGGGCGGCGGAGTGTGCTTGCTGCGGTCTCTGTCGACGGACGTGTGCGGCAGAAACTTGCGTTGCAGGAGGGTGATGTGCGAGAGCCGGTCTGGTCCCCCCTGCAAAAGAATTGAATTATTTGCCTGGCTTTTGATTTTTATTTCTAAGCCGGAAATCGAGGAGAAACAAAATGTTTACAATCTTGACCCGCTGGGTGCCCATAACCCTCTGTCTGTTAATCTTTGCAGGCTGCTCCTCCTCCCCTACAAAAGAGGGCGAGCAGCAGGGGGCCGAAGTCACCGAGCAGTCTACCGGTGCATCCGGTACCTATGAAGGAACAGAGGGGGCTGGAGCCACCACCAGTGCCGCCAGCGAGGCCGATTCCTGGAGCGGTGATCCACTGGACGATCCCTATAGTCTTCTGGCAACCCGTATCCTCTACTTCGATTTTGACCAGAGCAGCATCGGCATGGATAACCGGGAGATAATTCGTGCCCACGCCGAGTATCTTGCAAGCAACCCTCATGTCAGTGTCAGGCTGGAAGGCCATGCAGATGAACGCGGTACCCGCGAATACAATCTGGGTCTGGGGGAACGTCGCGCCAATGCGGTGCGCAGCCTGCTGATGGCCGAGGGTGTTGCCGACAACCAGATCATCGTCATCAGCTATGGCGAAGAGCGTCCGGCATCCATGATGAACAATGAAGAATCCTGGGCGCTGAACCGACGCGTGGAACTGGTCTACTGAGATGAAGAAGCTTTCTTTGGCACTGGTTATGTCAGTGGCGCTGCTGAGCGCACATGTTGTTTCAGCTGAAAAAAAACCCACAACGGCTGGGAGCCCCAGTCTGGAACAGCGCCTTGAGCGGCTGGAACGGATTTTGCGGAACCAGAGTCTGGCAGATATCATCCTCCAGCTGCAGCAGTTACAGCAGGAGGTACAGCAATTGCGTGGCGAGGTGGAGTTACAAAAGCATTCGATGGATGCCATGAGTCGCCGCCAGCGCGATCTCTATCTCGATATTGATCAGCGACTCTCCCGCATGAATCGTTCGACTACTGTCCCCAGTGGTCCTGCACCGGTTGTCGACCTGACGGGTAGTGGTGCCGCAGCCGCAAAACAGAGTGTGCCGACTGCTGAAAAAACAAGTGGTGCAAAGCCGACTGTGGCAGTGACACCAACAGTCTCAATCGACTCTAAAAAAGAGTCCGCCGCCTATCAGAAGACATTCAACCTGCTGAAGCAAGGGCGTTATAAGGAGTCGATTGTCGCCTTTCGTTCTTTTCTCAAGAAATTTGCCGGCGGCAGCTATGAGGACAATGCCCAGTATTGGTTGGGTGAGGCAAGCTACGTCAGTCGTGATTTCGACACTGCCTTGAGTGAATTCACAAAGGTGATTGAACACTATCCCGACAGCGCCAAGGTGCCTGGGGCCATGCTCAAGAGTGGTTATATACACTATGAGAAGCGTGCCTGGACAACGGCGCGGGATCTGTTCGAACGGTTGAAGAAGGAATTTCCCGATACAACCGAGGCACACCTTGCAGCAAACCGTCTGGATCGAATGTTCAAAGAGGGCCATTGATGGTCACAGCAGCACCGTTACAGCTGCGCATTACCGAGATCTTCCACTCCCTGCAGGGCGAAAGTCGCAGCAGTGGCTTCCCCACCGTCTTTGTCAGGCTTACTGGTTGTCCGCTTCGCTGCAGCTATTGCGATACGGAATACGCCTTCACGGGTGGAGAGTGGTGGGATCTTCCCACGATTCTTTCTGAAGTCGAAGTCTATCAACCCCACTATGTCTGTGTAACCGGCGGAGAGCCGTTGTCACAAAAAGGGGTTTTACCGCTACTGACTGCGCTTTGTGATGCCGGATATCGGGTCTCACTCGAGACCAATGGTGCACTCGATATCTCCCAAGTGGACAAGCGCGTCTCCAGGATAGTGGATCTCAAGACCCCGGGTTCCACGGAATCGGCGAAAAACAACTATGCCAATATCGATCTTCTGACAGCCAATGATCAGGTGAAATTCGTCATCTGTGATGAAGCGGACTATCGATGGAGTTGCGAGCAGCTCGTAAAGTATGCGCTGACTGAACGTTGCGAAGTGCTCTTCTCCCCGGTACACGAAAGGCAGGATGCAGTCGCACTGGCTGAGTGGATTCTGCAGGACAGATTGACTGTCCGCTTCCAGCTGCAACTGCATAAAATTCTATGGGGCGAGCAGCCGGGATGCTAGAGAAAAAGAAGGCTGTTATTTTACTTTCAGGCGGACTCGATTCCGCCACTGTTCTTGCCATGGCTCAGCAGCAGGGTTATACCTGTCATGCATTGAGTATGGAGTATGGACAGCGGCACATGGCGGAGTTGAGTGCGGCAAGACGAGTGGCGCAATCACTGAATGCCGCCGAGCACAAAATGGTGCGCATCGGTTTGGAGACGATTGGAGGCTCCGCGCTTACTGACAGTGCCATCCCGGTGCCGGATCATGCGGAGGAGGGTATACCCGTCACCTATGTGCCCGCCCGCAATACAGTGTTTCTCTCCCTGGCACTGGGTTGGGCTGAAGTGCTGGGTGCACAGGATCTCTTTATCGGCGTCAATGCGGTCGACTACTCCGGCTACCCGGACTGTCGTCCGGCATTTATCCACTCATTCGAGCAACTCGCCAATCTTGCCACCAAAGCGGGGGTTGAGGGAGAGCGTTTCAAGGTTCACACGCCACTGATCGATATGAGCAAAGCGGAGATTATCTCCACCGGCATCCGTCTTGGCGTGGACTATAGTCTTACAATCTCCTGCTATCAGGCAGATCCTGAGGGCAGGGCCTGTGGTGTTTGCGACTCATGCCGTCTGCGGGCAAAAGGATTTCAGGAGGCAGGTATTGACGATCCGACATCCTATCGTCACTGATTTAGTGCAGGCGTTTTCATGCGCTGAATTAGCCGATAAAATATTGACTACATAGTGTCAATCCAGGTAATCCCGATGCTGAAAATAGTAATCTTACACGTACCTTTATCGCTATGAGATTTCAAATGTTTGGTAGAAAACCGAAAATCGAAGCGGCAGTCAAAGTACTTTTTGTCTGCATGGGCAATATCTGCCGCTCCCCAACTGCACAGGGCGTTTTTCGTGCGCTGGTCGAAAAGGAGGGGTTGGCTCACCTGATAGCCACGGATTCAGCCGGTACTATCGATTTCCATATTGGTGGCAGCCCGGATCGCAGAGCTCAGCAGACTGCCCTAAATCGGGATGTCGATCTGAGTGATCTGCGGGCACGCCAGGCGGTGCCGGAAGATTTTGAGCAGTTTGACTATATTCTTGCCATGGACCGGTCAAATTATGATGACCTTATGACGCTTTGCCCACCGGGTCTGGAAGAGAAACTCCACCTTTTTCTCGACTTTGCCCCGCATCTGGAAGTCCGTGAAGTTCCTGACCCATATTACGGTGGTCCCGCTGGGTTTGAAAACGTCTTCGATCTGGTGGAAGCGGCATCTATAGGGCTGCTGAGCAGGATCAAAGAGCTGAATTTGTAGGGTGGTGCAGCATGCGGATTCAGCCAGGAGGTAGGGTGCGCACGGCGCACCCTACCTCCTGGCTTTATTCAATCATCCGACTTTTCAGCAGGGGCACTCTCTTTCTGAGAGGCCTCGACGGAGGGTTTCTTCATGGCTTGGGCCGGCGGCTTAGGAGGTGTCTCTGTCGCAGGTTTAGGTTTAGCCGATGCCGCCTTGACGATAGTTTCGGACGGTTCTGATGCCGGTTTTTTCTCTTCTTTTGCTGCTATAGACTGTTTTTTCCGTTTGCTGGCAACCGCTTTTTCTATCGTTGCCGAAGGTTTCGGCTTCTCCCCCTGGGATTTGGCAGGGGCCTCAGTCGAAGTTTTCTCCGCTGTGGATGTCTTGGCTTTTGGTTTCGCAGCAGCCCGCTTCTTTCTGACTGCCTTTGGTTTTGGGGCGGCCCTCTCCTTAGGTGCTTTCTCTTCCTTGGTTGCAACCTTCTCTTCTGTCTTTGTGACTTTTTTGGTTGTGATCTGAACCAGCTTTTTCGGTGCTGCTTTGGGTTCCACCGGGGCAGCAGGTTTTGGTTCTGGCTGTGGTGTCTTTTCCTGTGCTTTTGGTGGGGCAGTAACCGGTTTTGTCACTACCATTTCTGGCTTCTTTTCCGGCGCACTCTTAGGTTTCGGGGCTACTTTTTCGGTTGTAGTCTCGCTAGCCGCTGGCTTGGCGCGCTTAGGCGCAGGTGCCTCGGCTTTGGCGGGAGTGGAACTCACATCCTCTACGGTCGGCCTGGTTGGGGCAGGGATCGCATCAATCGAAAAACGTTCGGTTTTTTCTGATTCTTTCGGCTGACCCTGCGGGCTCTGGCTCTGCTCACGCTCATCGCTTGGGCGACGACGGCGTCCACCTCGGCGTCCACGGCGTGAACCGCTGCGGCTACCTTTGGGTTTTGGCGCGTCATCTCTACCTGTTTCGGGTTGCACGTTTTCTGCTTCGACGACCTGTTGTTTCGGTGCTTCCTTGGTGGGCTTTTTTTGTTCCTGCCGCTTTTTCTGTTCCCCACGCTGAGGCTGGCTCTTCTGGCCCTGGTGCTGACCGGTTTCCGCCTCATCGGCATTGCGCCTGTTTCCACTGCGACGGTTATTGCCGCCGGAACGCCTCCGTCCGCCTCGGCTGCGTGACCCCTGCCCATCACGTCTGTTGCGCTGGTTTTGGCGTGGCTTGGATTCCTCTCTCTTCTGTTCTTCAGGTTCTTCCTTTTTTTCCTCAGCACGATGAGAGAAAAGGCTGGTGAAGATCTTCTTGAGAAAGCCGTTTTCTTCACTTTTTGCTTCCGAACTCTTCGCTTCTGGTTGGATAGCGCGTTGAGGAGCAGGAGATGCAGGAGCAATCGATTTGACCGTGGGCTGCTCACTTTTGGGCTGCTCCACCCTGGCGAAGACAGGCGCCTCGGTTGTTTCCTTCTCCACCATTTTATAACTGGAAGCATCATCCTGGTCTTCAGGCAACTCACTGCTCTTCACCCGTTCAATGCGGTAATTCGGTGTCTCCAGGCTGGTGTTTGGCACCAGTACAACACTAATGGTTTGACGATTTTCGATATCGTGAATCGCTGTGCGTTTCTCATTGAGCAGGAAAGTGGCTACGTCGACCGGCAACTGGGCGATAATTCGTCCAGTGTTCTCCTTCATTGCCTCTTCTTCGATGATACGCAGGATAGAGAGACCAAGGGATTCGACACCCCTGACGGTGCCGTGACCTTTGCAACGGGGGCAGACCTGTTCGCTGGCTTCACCGAGAGAGGGACGGAGTCGCTGCCGGGACATCTCCAGCAGACCAAATCGTGAGATACGGCCGATCTGGACTCTGGCTCGATCCTCCTTGAGTGCGTCTTTCAGACGATTTTCCACTTCCCGTTGGTTGCGGGCAGGAGTCATATCGATAAAATCAATGACGAACAGGCCGCCGAGGTCCCGCAGCCGCAACTGGCGGGCGACCTCGTCCGCTGCTTCCAGATTGGTATTGCGTGCTGTCTCTTCAATGTCCGCGCCTTTGGTTGCACGGGCTGAGTTGATGTCGATAGAGGTCAGTGCCTCGGTAGGATCGATTACTATAGCTCCACCGGATGGTAGTCGCACCTCACGTTGAAAGGCTGATTCGATTTGACTTTCAATCTGATAGCGGCTGAAAAGGGGTACCTCATCCTGATAGCGGCGCAACTTCTTGGAATATTGCGGCATGACCTGGTTGATAAAGCGCTCGGCCTGGGAGTAGACATCCGCATCGTCGATGACGATTTCGCCAATATCCACCCGTAGATAGTCGCGGATGCATCGAATGATGACATTGCTTTCCTGATAGATCAGAAAAGGCGCCGGTTTGCTGCTCGCGGAATTATCGATGGCCTGCCAGAGCTGATCCAGATAATCCAGATCCCACTGCAACTCTTCCGAGTTCTTGCCGATACCTGCAGTACGAACGATCAGTCCCATGTTCTCGGGGATGGTCAACGCACTCATCGCCTCCCGCAGGTCCGCCCGGTCCTGACCTTCGATGCGGCGTGAGACACCTCCAGCCCTGGGGTTGTTGGGCATCAACACGAGATAGCGTCCCGCCAGGGAGATAAAGGTCGTCAGTGCAGCGCCTTTATTGCCACGCTCCTCCTTTTCGACCTGGATCACAATTTCCTGGCCTTCCTTGATGGCTTCCTGGATATTTACGCGCTTGGAAGACTGTTGTGCGGACTCGGAGAAGTAGCTCCGGGAGATCTCTTTTAGCGGCAGAAAACCGTGGCGTTCTGCGCCATACTCGACGAAGGCAGCCTCAAGACTGGGTTCCACCCGGGTAATGCGCCCTTTGTAGATGTTGGCTTTTTTCTGTTCCCGGCCGGGAAGTTCGATATCCAGATTGAAAAGTTTTTGGCCATCGACGATGGCAACACGCAACTCCTCTGATTGAGTTGCATTGATTAGCATGCGTTTCATATTTTCTATCCATGCAACTGCTCGAGTCTCGTCACAGCATGCGGAAATCCGCGCAATGAAAACGGTCTGACTGCTTTCTGTTCAGTCAGCGCCCGTTTTCTTCTGGCTGTTGAGTTGAGGGCAAAATCGTTTTACCCACGATCGTTTCCCGAAACTGGCTCGGGCAGTTGAAAAGCTGTTAAAGTTCGCCATCTGGCAGTCAGCCGTTCTCTGAACTTCTGTAAGGCACTTGAGCGGAGGGTATTTGGCGCTTTGCCAGATCCGTTACGCTGCGCTCTGGATCAATGATTTTATGATCGCATCGCTTATGTGCCGCAGAAGAGCTCAGCAAGACGGGCCGCATGTGGCACCTGTTTGCTCGGTCAGCACAGCCCTGGGCCGCCTGAGAGGCCAATTTCTCTGTCTGTGTTGGACGAGGTGTTGGCAATAATTATGGGGCAGGGGCCCTTGCGATATGCTGAATTATCTTCCTGAAGGGAAAAATCCCCCCACAGGCTATCTAATCTCTTACCGCGCTGACGATGGCTGTGCTACAAGGCTTGGCCACCGTCAAAAAAATCAATTGGCAATATAGCAATCTTTCTCATGCCTAGCAATGACTTAACGATAGAAAAAAGCCGCTAAATGTCAGAATCAAAAAAGAATTCTCCAACAGTCCGGTTTGTAACCGTGGATGCGGATTTCGAGGGGCAGAGAATCGATAATTTTCTTTTGCGGGAACTCAAGGGCGTACCGAAAAGTTTTGTCTATCGCATCCTGCGACGCGGGGAGGTGCGGGTTAACAAGGGACGGGTGAAGGCAGCTTATCGCTTGAAGAGCGGGGATATGGTGCGCATTCCACCTGTTCGCATGGCCGACCCCATAGAAAAACCCAAGCCGACAAAAAACCTCCTCGCGCAGTTGGAAAGCGCCATTATCTTCGAAAATGACCGCTTTTTGGTTCTGAACAAACCATCTGGCATTGCTGTTCATGGTGGTAGCGGGCTGAATTTTGGTGTCATTGAGGCACTGCGTGAGCTACGGCCCGAAGATCATCATCTGGAGCTGGTGCATCGCCTGGACCGCGCGACATCAGGCTGTTTGCTGATCAGTAAGAAACGCAGCGCCCTACGGATATTGCATGAACTTATACGGAATAATCGAGTCGATAAACGGTATCTCGTACTGGTTGCAGGCAGTTGGCGCAAAGGTCGTAAAAATGCGGATGCCCCCCTTCTGAAAAACACCCTTCAAGGTGGAGAGAGGCTGGTCAGGGTCGATCCGGACGGAAAATCGGCTCAAACCCGTTTTCAACGTCTGAGGCGTTTTCGGAATTACACGCTTGTAGAGGCCGAACTCATCACCGGAAGAACACATCAGATTCGCGTTCACTGTGCCTGGTTAGGCTCACCGGTGCTGGGTGACACTAAATATGGTGATGAAGCGGCCAATCGGGAAATGCGCAAGCTGGGGTTGAAACGACTGTTTTTGCACGCACATAAATTGAAATTCCGCTGGCCAGGTGAGAAGAGAGATCTTGAAATCAAGGCGCCACTTCCTTCGGAGTTGGAAACCCTGCTTGAAAAACTGGATGAATAAAAAAGATGAAGTTTAAGCTGTTAGTATTTGATTGGGATGGAACTTTGATGGACTCAGAGGCACGTATCGTGAACTGCGTACGGGCTGCTGTAGATGATCTTGGATTGGACTGCCCGAGTAACGATGCAATACGTAATATTATCGGTTTGGGTCTGAGAGAGGCCATAGATACCCTGTTTCCCGGTGCGGATGATGAACTGCACCACAATGTCGTTACCCGATATCGTTACCATTTCCTCGGCGGCAATGAAACGCCATCCAGCCTGTTCGACGGGGCGCGAGAGGTCATCGAAACCCTGGCACAGCAGGAATATCTGCTGGCAGTGGCGACGGGCAAGGGCCGGCAGGGGTTGGATCAGGTTCTTGAATCTACGGCGTTAGGAGAGTATTTCCATATAACCCGTTGTGCTGATGAAACTTTTTCCAAGCCCCATCCTGAGATGCTGGAACAGATCCTCGATAGGCTCGGCGTTGAGCCGCACGAGGCCTTGATGATTGGTGATACCGAGTATGATCTGGAAATGGCAAGCAATGCGGGCACCCATTCACTTGGCGTAACCTATGGTGTCCATAGTCAGGAACGCCTTCTCCGGCACAACCCTCTGGACTGTCTGCACGACGTTTCCGCCATCCCAGAGTGGTTGGAATCGCAGATTAAACAATAAGCAATTTACTTTAAATACAATATATTATTAAGGTTTATTCATGTCAGATATAAATAATGGCAAGCCACGCTCTCAATCCATTCCCAGTGATTGGGAAAGGGAACTGGTAGATAAGGTTGTGTTGGGCTCCATTGCAGAAAGTCGTCGCAGCCGGCGATGGGGCATTTTTTTTAAAAGCCTGACCTTTCTATATCTTTTAGTACTTTTGGCAGTGTTGTGGAACGATGACTTGGGCAAAGGTGTTTCAACTGCGACAGAGTACACGGCACTGATCGAAGTCAACGGCGTTATTGCCCCGGACACCAAAGCCAGTGCTGACAAAGTCGTGACCGGTCTGCGAAATGCCTTCGAGGACGAGAAGACCAAGGGCATCATTCTGCGTATGAATACACCGGGCGGCAGTCCGGTTCAGTCGCGATATATCTACGATGAGATTACCCGACTGAGAAAAGAGAACTCCAAAATCAAAGTCTATGCGGTAATCGTGGATATCTGCGCCTCAGGCGGTTACTACATAGCTGCTGCTGCGGATGAGATCTATGCAGACAAGGGCAGCCTCGTCGGCTCCATCGGGGTATTGATGAACGGATTTGGCTTCGTTGATGTGATGCAGGGGTTAGGCATCGAGCGCCGTTTGATGACCGCTGGCGAAAACAAAGGCATCATGGATCCATTCTCACCTCTGGGTGACTCTGATAAGGCGCATATTCAGCGCTTACTGGATCAGTTGCACGTCCAGTTCATTGATAGCGTTCGTGAGGGAAGGGGAGAGCGCCTCAAAGTCACTGAATACCCTGAGATATTCAGCGGACTCTTCTGGAGTGGGGAAGATGCCCTGAAAATGGGATTGGTGGACGATTTCGGCAGCAGTAGTTATGTTGCCAGAGAGATAATCGGTGCCGAGGAGATTGTCGATTTCACGCTGGAAGAGGATGTATGGGATCGGTTTGCCGAGCGTCTGGGTGCCGGAGCCGTTGAGACATTGGCGCGAATTACCGGTTTTGCCAACAATCTCCAGCTGCGTTAGAACTTGTTTCACCACAAAGTGAGTGGCTAGCAAATCCGGGGGAGTGGGTCGTCTTCCAACTCTTCTAGGATACGGGCGCCACCGAGGGGTGTCTCCATGATCAAATATGGGTCATCCTTGATCACCGTTCCGATGATGGCGGCAGACGCCCCTTCAGGCAGGTTACGCCAGGCCTGCAATGCCACGTCTGCCTGATCTTCTGAAACCACGGCCACAACCCGGCCCTCACAAGCGAGATAGAGCGGATCATAACCGAGCATTTCGCACACCGAGTTGACAGGATCCTGAATTGGGATTTCCGACTGTTGGAGGCGGATCTGCAGACCGGTAGCGTGACAGATCTCGTGTCCCACTGTCGCCAGGCCTCCCCGGGTTGGGTCACGCATGAAGTGGAGACCAGGCAGAGGAGTGAGCACCTGTGTCAGGCGTAATACGCTGGCGGCATCTGAGCGAAGATCACCCCGCAGGCCAAATTGCTCACGGGCTAACATCACGGCGATACCATGATCCCCAACAGGCCCGCTGACAAGCAACCGGTCACCGGCCCGGATACAACCCAGTCCAAGTTGTAGCCCTGTCTGTCTGATACCGATACCGGTCGTTGCCAGGTAGACACCACCGCCTTCACCCCGCCTCAATACTTTGGTGTCGCCTGCTGCAACCTGTACATCAATTGCGTTTGCGGTCTCTGCGATGCTTCTGACAATACGGTCAAGCCTCTCAACCTCAAAACCCTCTTCGATGAAGGCGTTCAGACTGAGGTAACGAGGGATCGCACCGGCAACCGCCAGATCGTTGGTGGTGCCATGCACCGCCAGTGAGCCGATGTTGCCTCCGGGAAACTCCAGGGGCTGGACCGTGAATCCATCGGTAGTGAAGAGCAGATCCCCCTGATCATGCAGATCCAGCCGAACTGCATCCGCCTGAATATCGAGAGTGGGATTCTTGAGATGTCGGGAGAAAATCTCTTCGATCAGCTCCCGCATAAAACGGCCACCGTTGCCGTGTGCCAGCGTAATGTGTGTGTCCTGCATAATTCCGGAATAGACTATGTAAGTTGTCTGGAGGATAGCAGGAGAAGACTATCGGACAAACAAAAACCCCGCCGGCGCAGGCGGGGTTTCTCGCAGTGAATATGATGGACTATTCGGCAGCAGCCGGTGCAGTAACGGCAGGGGCAGCATGCGGGTAGCCACCGTAGCCATAACCCGGATAGCCACCATAGCCGTAACCCGGATAACCACCATAGCCGTAACCCGGATAACCACCATAATTGAGAATGCACGCAAAATCTCTTCTGGTCGATTATGGAAATGGGGCGAGAAGCGAATGCCCCCTCCGCGATAAGCGCAGACGACACCATGCTGCATAAGGCTCTGATAGAGTTCTTCATTGTCTACATCGGGTACCCTGAACGTAACTATGCCTGCCCGTTTCTCCTTCTCCTCGGGGGTAATAAGCTCAAAACCCAATCGCTTGGCCTCAGTAACAATGACATCGGTATTCGCGGCGATGGATTGCTGGATCGATTCAATGCCGGTCTCCAGAATGATCTCAAGACTGGCGTGCAGGGCATGAATGCCCAGCATATTCGGACTTCCGCACTCAAAACGCCTTGCTGATGAGGCTGGTGTCCATCCAACCTGGTCAAAATCTCCGGCATTATTCACCATGTGCCAGCCAAATTGGTTGAGTTTGAGTTCATCACGCAGGTTTGCCCGGCAGTAGAAGAGGGCGATTCCTTCCGGTCCCAACATCCATTTATGTCCGTCGGCCACAACAATGTCCGCTCGGAAAGCCTGTACATCAAAGGGGGCAGCGCCAAGGCTTTGGATGGCATCGACACAAAATAGAATGCCATTGTCTGCGCAAAATCTGCCCACCTGTTCGAGATTTAATTTCAAGCCAGAAGCATACTGCACTGAACTTATCGAGATCAGTCTCGTGTGCTCGTCACACAGGGCGGTGAGGTCATTTTCAGGGTCTTGAGTTTGATCAAGATCCAATAACCGAAGTTCAACACCAAATTGTGACAGTGATTCCCAAACGATGCGGTTGGAAGGGAACTCCTGGGCTATACTTACGATGTTTTCGCCTGGTTTCCAGTCAAGACCATAAGCGATGACCGACAGCGCCTCGGATGTATTCTTCAATAGTGCTATATCATCCACGGTTGGTGCGTTGATCAATCCTGCCAGTTGCCTGCGCAGATGATTCTCTGTTTTCAGCCAGTCGGGATAGTGTTGGGCACCTACAGAGCCGTTTTCCTGGGAGAAACGTTCAACGGCTTTAACCGTTTTCTGTGGCCAAGGCGCTACTGCTGCATGATTGAGATAGATTATTGATGGATTCAGAGAAAAAAGTGGCACAGTGCTCTCCAACTGGGTGAGGATTATATATGAGGCTGCTTCAGGTCAATCCATCAGAATCTTGGTTGGGGCCTGTTTCAGCTTGAATGGGATGCAATTCCAGTCAGGTTGTTACAAAATAGGCACAAAATTGGACTTAAAGTCGCCCCACCATGGACACCCATCTGATTAATTCTATAAGAATAATTTTATTCCTGCTGATTGTACTCACAGCATCCTCCATATCTGCTGCAGATGTGGAGCCGGATGAGCCTATTCTGCCCCTCCCCCTGGTCCAGGATCTGGCCCCAAAAATAGTAGCGATAGGGGACAAGCTTTTCCACGATCCCCGCCTTTCCCACGACAACACCATCAGTTGCGCACATTGCCATCGATTGTCGACAGGTGGAACCGACATGTTGCCCAAGTCTTTCGGCATTCGTGGACAGACAGGGACAATCAAAGCCCCAACGGTGTACAACAGTGCCTTTAATTTCGTCCAGTTCTGGGATGGCCGTGCGGCAACACTGGAGGAGCAAGTCAGCGGCCCCATCAATCATCCTCTTGAGATGGGTTCCAGCTGGCTGGAGGTCGTCAGTAAGTTGAAAGCCGATCCTGAGGTACTAGAGGCCTTTCGTGCACTCTACTCCGATGGCATCACTCCAGAAAACATCAAGGATGCTATCGCCACGTTTGAACGTTCTCTGGTTACATCCAACTCACGCTTTGACCAGTGGCTGCGGGGCGATGAGAGTGCCATAAATGATGCTGAGCTGGAGGGATACCTGAAGTTCAAAGACTATGGTTGCGCCAGCTGCCACCAAGGCATGAACGTTGGAGGAAATATGTATGGATATATGGGTGCCATGGGTGACTACTTTTCTGTGCGGGATACACCTGTAACAAAAGCTGATTTGGGAAGACAAAATGTCACCGGACGGAGTGAGGATCGCTTCCTGTTCAAGGTACCCAGCCTGAGATTGGCTGTCATTAATGGCCCCTATTTTCATGACGGCAGCACAGAAACACTTGAGGAAGCCATTAGAATCATGGCCCGTCATCAATTGGGCCGGGATATTCCTACAAAGGACATCAAATCCATTATCTCTTTTCTTCGCACACTGGTCGGTGAGCACCCAAGGCTCACTCCATGATCCAGAATCTCCTTGGCCCAAGACGCTTCCTGCTGTTTCTGCTTATTGCAGCCACCGCTGTAGTCTTTTTGACATCATTATGGGTAAAGGAGACAGATCAGTACGCCAAACAATCGGATCTCTTGATCCAGATGAAAGAGCTCGACGCTCGTCTGGATCGGGATGTCTTACGGGTCATATCTTTCCTATTGGTGCAATACGATCCATTGGTGGGTACCACTAAGCAGCTACGTAAGCTAGAGAAAAAGGTAAAAGATCCCAAACTCTCTTTCTATGAAAGTAAAGGCAAGGGGATGGACGATGCCATTGACATCTATTGGGCCTCAGTGGAGGTAAAGCTGCAGTTACAGGAGAGAATTAAGTCGCAGGCTGCCTTTGTCCGTAATGGGATCCACTATCTACCTGTGGCTGTGCAAGAGCTGAAGGAAATAGGTGATGACGTCTATGAGGAGGTTATGGCGTTGCTTAATCAACTCTATCGGTACAACCTCTCCTCCAGCAAGACTGAACTCAATCGAATTACTGAGCAGATAGAGGTTCTGAAACTACTGAATGACCTCCCGTCAACTCATCATAACACTCTGGATAACATCGTTTTTCATATGCAGGCCAATCTGAAAGGGCTTGCCCTACTCAAACAGTTGGAGGCTCGCTATCTCTCTATTCCCAGCCTTCAACAATTTGAAAATCTGCACAATATTCACGAAGCCTATCAGGCAGAGGATACCCGCCAAAGCCGGCAGACCAGTATTGTGTTGTCGGTGATTATCCTGTTCCTGCTCATGGGATTATGGCAACTGCTGCGTAAACTCGATAGTGCACGGCAGGTTGCCGAGCAGTCCTGGAACAGATTGCACGATGCTGTAGGAAGTCTATCTGAGGCATTTGCGCTGTTTGATAGTGATGAGCAATTAGTATTGCACAATAAAAAATTTGAGAAATTCTATCCTTGGTTAAGTGACCGGCTCCAGAAGGGTGTTTCGCTGAAAGAACTACTGAGAAGTATTCCCATTGTGTTCGAACGAAGCACGCTTGATGGCGAAAAGATTGAAAATGAAATACCACTTGAACTCTATCTTGAGCGTCCGGATAGTCACCGGTGGTACCTGGCAAGTAATAATCGTACTACCGAAGGCGGACTTGTCTGTGTCCGCACCGATATCACCGAGTCAAAAAAAGCCGAACTTGAACTTCGCAAACTTAGCCGCGCTCTGGAACAGAGCCCGGCTTCAGTTGTTATCACCAATACGAACGGGATCATAGAATATGTCAATCCCAAGTTTGAACGGATTTCAGGATATACGGCCAGTGAGGCTATCGGCCAGAACCCCAGAATAATGAAAAGTGGCGATAAGTCCCCGGAAGAGTACAAGGAGATGTGGGACACCATTACTGCAGGCAAAGAGTGGCGGGGTAACTTTCATAATAAACGTAAAGATGGATCCATCTACTGGGAATCAGCATCGATATCACCTCTGCGTAACGAGCAGGGAGAGGTAACCCATTTTATTGCTGTTAAAGAGGACGTCACTGCACAGAAACGGGCCGAAGACCTGTTGAGGATGAATGCCACGGTATTTGATACCACGACGGAAGGCATCATGGTGACTGATGCGGAAAACCGAATTAAAACTGTTAATCCTGCTTTCAGTCGTATCACCGGTTATGAGCCGAGCGAGGTGGTTGGGCGGAATCCCAGCATCCTCAGTTCCGGTCGCCAGAAGAAGCTATTTTATCAGGAGATGTGGCAGACAGTCTTGCATCAGGGCCATTGGTCGGGCGAAATCTGGAACCGCCGCAAAGACGGCAGTGTCTACCCCCAATGGCTTTCCGTTGCTTCCATCGAGGATGAAAAGGGCAGAGTGAGTGAATATGTCGCTGTTTTTTCCGATATCACTCAACGAAAGGAAAATGAGAAACAGATTCGCTACCAGGCAAACTATGATGCCCTAACCGGATTACCCAACCGCTCCCTCCTGCAAGACCGTCTTTCGCAAGCCATCATGTCGGCTGGACGAGAAGGGTGGGGATTAGCACTGCTGTTCATCGACCTGGATAAATTCAAAGTCGTTAACGATAGTTTTGGCCATGTAATCGGCGACGAATTGCTACAAAAGGTTGCCACACGCATCAAGGCCTGCGTTCGGGAAGTTGATACCGTAGCGCGTTTTGGTGGGGATGAATTTGTCGTTCTGCTACAGGACATTTCTGAGCCGGAAGATGCTGCGAAGGTTGCCAGCAAAATCATCGAAACAGTCTCCAGAGTGTTTGATCTTTCAAGCCGCGAAATCTTTGTCGGTGCGAGTATTGGCATTACCCTCTACCCAGAGGATGCTGATACACCAGATACTCTATTGCAGAATGCAGATATGGCGATGTATCTGGCAAAAGATACAGGGCGCAACCGTTTTCAGTTTTTTACCGCAAAGATACAAGAACAGGTCAGGATTCGACAAAGTCTGGAGCATGACCTGAGACAGGCTTTGAAGCGAGAAGAATTTGAGCTCTATTATCAACCTGTCGTAGATGCCCGAAATGAATCAATTGTTAGTGTTGAGGCACTCCTGCGATGGCATCATCCAGAACTGGGCTTTGTTGCCCCAGATACTTTTATTCCTATTGCGGAGGAGATCGGTTTGATCGGAAAGATCGGGATGTGGATACTGCATGCCGGTTGTCAGCAAGTGCATGAATGGCATCAGGCCGGTTTGGGTAATATTGAAATTGCATTCAACCTGTCTGGCAGGCAAAGGGAATTGGGATTGACTGCAAATAACATCTCTCAGATATTGCGCGAAACAGGTCTATCCGGTGAATTCCTTACCCTTGAAATTACTGAAAGTGAGCTTATAGAGGACACAGCAGAGGAGATTACCTGGCTGCAGTCATTTAAAAATGTCGGTGCAAAATTGTCCATAGATGATTTTGGTACCGGCTACTCATCACTTAGCTATTTAAAACGTTTCCCGGTGGATATTTTGAAGATTGATCGGGCTTTTGTCATTGATCTGCCTGACCACCAGGATGATGCTTCTCTCGTTGAGGCAATTGTTGCCATAGCAAAAAGCCTTAACCTCAAATTGGTAGCAGAGGGTGTAGAAACACTTGCCCAAGCAGAGTTTCTAAAGAAAATTGGTTGCGATTATCTACAAGGCTACCATTTTGGTAAACCAATGCCTGCAGCTGAACTCGCCGAAAAGATAGGTGTCGTTACAGATCCAGCTCCCTGAATATTTTGCCGATAAATTGGAGATATTAATAATTATCGTATGTGCATAATATATATTATGTTAAATTGTAATTATTCTAAATTCTCTCTGTTGAGTGGTAGCGCCATGGCATGACGTACCTCCCTACTAGCGAGTTACAAGCATACTGCCCTACACGAGGCAGTGGCAGGCAGCGTCAAAGTTTTCAATCCCACCTAGAGCGCAACAGCAGATTCGGACGAGGAAACCCAGTCATTGCACCTCAGCGTGATCTTCTTGGCCGTGACGCGGGTCTTGCTGCAGGCCGACCTATGTTGCCTGGTGGCCTGGCAATTGGATTGGTAGGCTTGGGTGGCCTGGAGATGGGTGGCTTGGGCCGATCGGGTTTCCCTGGTGGTGGGTTCACGATAATCGTGTCGCCGCCACATCCCCAACAAGGGTAAGGGTCGTAGTAGCCACCATAGTAAGCGCCGTATGAAACGGAGCCGCCAACGGATGAGGAGCCAGTGCTCGAACATCCTGTCAACAGCGCGGCACCCAGTAACAGGATGAGGCCAAACATTTTTCGACGGAATAGTGTCATGATCACTCTCCCCCTTCGGTGGCAATACCAGGCCATTTCTGAATCATGAAGAGTGCCCCGGCGGGGTCAGCAAGCAGTGCGGTCTGCTTGTCTTCTTCAGCTGACCCGGACTTTACCAGTACCCTGCCCCCCAGATTGGTTACAACATCCGAAATCTTTTGTGGATCGGCAACACGGATTACAGGCACCCACCGCCGCTCTAATTTTTTATCGAACACCCCTCTGATGCCGGCACGCCATTTTCCATTCATTTTCAGAATCCAGTAGTTCTCCCGGTTTTCTCGTGAGGAATAACCCACCAAGGTTTGGTAGAAATCGAGTGAAGTCGCGGGATCATTTGACCAAAGTTCATCCCAAAGCCAATCGTTGATGGCGGGTTCGTTATCTTCGGGATCACCGCTGGCTGATCGAAGAAGCAGAATTTGTGCGCCTTGAGGGTCGCTGATCAAGGTACCCCGTCCTCGGTGGCGCATATTTGTAGGCCCCTCATGTATCTTGCCTCCCTGCTCACGGATGAACTCGGCAGCTTGATCGACATTCGACACTGAGAGTGATGCGATCCAGCGAGCAATACCTCGACCATTAGGTTTTGGTTTGATTTCAACCATGCCGCCGATTGCCTGCCCGTCCCGCATCACAACAGTATAAGCACCCTGGCGCTTGAAGCCCCATCCAAACAATTGCCCATAAAAGTCTTCAGCCTGTGCCACATCCTGGGTCAGCAGATCATGCCAAACTATTTTACCGGGGAAGTGCTTGTGAGTAGCGGGAGAAGCGACAGGCGTCAGATCCAGCGTTGAGCAACCGTTGAGCGCTGCAAAAGTGAATAACAGAGCAATAATCACCATTGAGGGTGCGGCATGTCTGCGAAATCTCTGTGTACTCATCGTCATTATCCATAACTCCAGGTAGCCTGGGATGCATAATATACTTGAGGAGATTCAATGTCCTAATGAATTTAGGACAGAGTGGGATATTCTGAAGATGTGCCGATTCCATAGAATGGTTTTGCACACGAAAGCATAGCCCGAATGGGCCTGGCTGGTGGAGCTAACCTAAACATCCCCGCGTAAACGCGAGGATGTTAGCAATCACGCTTGGCGAAGACGCGCGTAGACCTTATCCTTAAGCTCTGTGCGCTCATACTTCATCGCTTCGAGGCTTTCATCCGCGATAGGTTGTCCGCGCTCTTCGAGTTCACGGATTTCATTGTCGAGTTTATCGTGCTTCTTCACCAGCTCAGCAAATTCTGCGTCTGCTGCACTGAGTGCCTCGAGCTTCTGGTGAAGTTCGGGGAATTCATGGTCGATATCGTGGTGTTCTGAAAGCATGTTGCCCTCCCTCTTTTCTCTTATCAGGGTCAGACCAGAATGATTTCTGCACCGACCCTTTATTAAAGCAGGGATTACCGAATCGGTTTATCCGGCAATCCCTTCTTGAAGAACCTTTAACCCTGACGCGCCTTGACTTCCTTGATCACCTGCTCCGCGACACTGTTTGGGCAGGGAGCGTAGTGTGAGAACTCCATGGAGAACTGACCACGACCAGAGGTCATGGTCCGAAGGTCACCGATGTATCCAAACATCTCACTCAGAGGTGCATCAGCCTTAACGCGCACGCCTGTGGTGCCTGCTTCCTGAGATTTGATCATGCCACGGCGTCGGTTGAGGTCACCAATTACGTCACCCACGTGGTCATCAGGGGTGAAGACGTCGACCTTCATCACTGGTTCAAGCAACTGGGGACCCGCTTTCGGCACAGTCTGACGATATGCTGCCTTTGCAGCGATCTCATAGGCGACCGCTGAGGAGTCCACAGCATGGAAACTACCATCAACCAGGGTGACCTTCACATCGAGCAAAGGAAAGCCAGCCAAGGTGCCCTCCTGCATGCTGAGCGCAAAGCCCTTTTGCACCGCAGGCCAGAACTCACGGGGGACGTTACCACCGGTGACCACGGACTCGAATTCGAAGCCACTATTCTGCTCGCCGGGTTCAACGATGTAGTCGATTTTGGCGAACTGACCAGAACCACCGGTCTGTTTCTTGTGGGTGTAACTCTCTTCGATACGTTTTGTAATCGTCTCGCGGTATGCCACTTGGGGCTTACCAACGGTAACATCTACTCCATGCGTACGCTTGAGGATGTCGACCTTGATGTCGAGATGCAGCTCACCCATGCCTTTTATTATCGTCTCACCACTCTCCTCGTCGGTTTCTACGCGGAATGAGGGATCTTCCTGCATCATTTTGTTGAGTGCGATGCCCATCTTCTCCGAGCCACCTTTGTCATTCGGCGAGATAGCAATGGAGATAACCGGATCAGGGAAGACCATCGGCTCAAGGGTGGCAGGTCGCTTCTGATCGCATAGCGTGTGGCCCGTCTGAGTGTTCTTCAGACCTACCAGAGCGATAATATCACCAGCCTGGGCAGAACTGAGCTCCTCACGGGAGTCGGCATGCATCTCCACGATACGACCGATACGTTCGGTCTTCCCGGTGAAGGTGTTGAGTACGGTGTCGCCCTTCTTCAGCTGGCCTGAGTAGATTCTGGTAAAGGTCAGCGCACCGAAGCGGTCGTCCATAATCTTGAATGCCAATGCACGCAGAGGGTATTCCGGATCGACAAGGGCATACTCACCGGTCTCATTACCTTCCATATCGACCTCCGGCTGAGGCTTGACCTCCACCGGGTTGGGCAGATAGTCAACAACAGCGTTCAGAATCGGCTGAACGCCCTTGTTCTTGAAAGCGGAGCCGCAGTAGGTGGGGAAGAAATCGAGTGCGATGGTACCCTTACGAATGCAAGCCTTGAGGGTATCCATGTCAGGCTCTTCGCCTTCCAGATACTTCTCCATTGCATCATCGTCCTGCTCGACTGCCGCCTCGATCAATTTCTCGCGCCACTCTTCGACCTGATCAACCATATCGGCTGGCACGTCCTGGATTTCGTACTTCTCAGGGTTACCTGAGTCATCCCAGATCCACGCTTTACGAGTCAGCAGGTCTACCACGCCGACAAACTGGTCTTCAGTACCGATAGGCAGCACCATGACCAGGGGATTTGCACCCAATACCTTTTCCACCTGGTTGACTACGCGGTAGAAGTCGGCACCGATACGGTCGAGTTTGTTGACCAGGATGATACGGGCAACCTCGGATTCGTTGGCATAGCGCCAGTTTGTCTCGGATTGGGGCTCAACACCGCCGGAACCACAAAATACGCCTACACCGCCGTCAAGCACCTTCAGTGAGCGATAAACCTCAATAGTGAAGTCAACGTGTCCAGGGGTATCAATGATGTTTAGACGGTGCCCGTTCCACTCGCAAGAGGTGGCAGCGGACTGGATGGTAATACCGCGCTCCTGCTCCTGCTCCATGAAATCAGTGGTGGCCTCGCCATCATGAACCTCACCTGTCTTATGGATCTTGCCAGTGAGCTTCAAAATGCGCTCTGTGGTGGTTGTTTTACCAGCATCCACATGGGCAAAAATACCGATATTTCGATAATGGGTGAGGTCTGTCATTTCTGTTTCCTAGTAATCCCAACTAAATCTTGGTGGGCATTGAGACGATGCCACGCCAAACACAGGCGATAGCTTTGCGGATGCAGACCCTACCAGTAAAGATGCTGGTGTCAATACTGAATCTGCATGTGAGCGGGAATATAACCCCTCTTCCAACCGTGAAAAACCTGTGGCGATGGGGATTTTACTAGAATTTCCTCTTGTTTTCGCCCTGAATTAACCAATTAAATACATTCATATTCACCAGCAAGATATTGATAATAAAGAATTAATTAAGTTAGTATTATTGTCTTGATAATCTCGTGTACTTAAGAGTCTCCTCAGAAATTATTAGTTGGCGAGCAAATCACAAAATTTCAGGCTAAATAGTGGATGAGCGAAATATTCACTGCGCAGGAATTAAATTCTTCTCATCCAGTGAAGCGGATTTAAAATCAGTATTGGCTGAAGAATTATCTTGTTTGGGTTGATGGATGTCTCGACAGATGAAGTGTGGCGCCGGTTGTCAAATGCTTTCTCGAGAACCAGCCTTGTGACATCTCCAAAGCATAGAGGGCCGGTTTTGCAGAAGAATAGGACTTTTCACCATCGTCCGGCTCCATTGACTGGATATTGATAAGTATTCGATCTTGGTCGAAAAAGGCGACGTCCAGTGGTATTTCCACGTTCAACATCCAGATATGCAGAATCTTCTCCTTGGGAAATACAAAGAGTAGCCCTTCGTCAACACCTAGTTTCTTCCGAAATGAGAGTCCCCGTAGGCGCGATTCCTGGTCGTCAGCCACACTGACAACAGCTGGAACAGCACCAATATTTATCACCTCATATTCTATTTCGCTGCATCCGCCAAGGATAGCGATAATCAAAAAAGCAAGTGTGAGGCGTAGCGGTGGTTGAAACAATGGTATTTTCCCTCCAATTGCCGATGCATAGAGGGTCCGGCATGAACTATTGCTCGTGTGATGTCTCACTTAGATTAAGCTGCTCACGATATTCCTGGAGTAATCTTTCGGCGTCTCCAACCTGTTTCAGGGTCATTGCGGAGGATGCGGCATCCTGAAACCGCTGACCATATCTATCACCCATTTGAGCGCTCAACCCAAACCAGGCATAAGCCTTCACATAATCTTTCTCTGTTCCCAGGCCATAGAGATACATACTTCCAAGTTTACCGAAGGCACGCTCATCTCCCGCAAATGACGCCGCGTGAAATTCGTTGAAAGCGGTCAGCCTGTCACCTTTTCGGTTGGCTTCCATTCCCTCTTCAAGTCCCGCTTGGCTGGGGAAGGTGGCAAAAAGAAAAATCAGGCTGCAAACTGCTATTAATCGTTGTTTTGGATTAATCATTAAGAAAATTCGTAGTAATTAATGGTTGGAATGCCACTCATCCTACAAAAAACAATGCGATACAGCAACGCAATGAAATTAGTTCATTACTTTGAAGTTGTGCCAATTCTTCAACATATCCGAGAAGATTTCCATAGGAACGGGCTCATGGAACAGAAACCCCTGCACTTCATCACAACCTGAATGCTGCAGGAATTTGAATTGGTCAAGAGTTTCAACCCCCTCCCCTATGGTTTTAAGGTTGAGATACTGGGCCATCGAGATAATTGTTTTTGTTATCGTTGCGTTGTTTTGATCGGTTGAAACATCCTGAATAAACGATTGATCAATCTTAAGTTTGTCGATCGCCATTTGGTTAAGATAAGAGAGGCTTGAGTAACCTGTGCCAAAGTCATCTATGGCTATGTTGACTCCCTGCGCTTTCAATTGGGTCAACGTATCTTTCACTTCGACAATATTTTGCATGAAGGCCGTCTCTGTCATCTCCAACTCAAGGTAGCGTGGGCTTAATTGGGTATCACCCAAGATACTGTTCACTTGGTTGAGAAAATCAGTTCTGCGGAATTGAACAGGTGAAACATTTACTGCAATCGGAATCTTCGGCAAGCCTGCGTCATGCCAAATTCTGTTGCGACAACATACTTCCCTTAGAACATATTCGCCTAGAGAAACTATCAGTCCGGTATCTTCAGCGATAGGAATGAAATGATCTGGCAGGATATATCCACGCTCAGGATGTCGCCAGCGCAACAGCGCCTCGGCACCAATCAATTCACCCGTTTGGATGTCGATCTGGGGTTGGAAAAAGAGTTTGAACTGATCCTTCTCCATGGCGATACGCATATCGTTTTCCATCGCCAACCGGTCTCTTACCTGTGCCTGCATCTCTGGAAGATAGAAGCGTATGGCATTACGCCCCTCCTCCTTGGCTTTATACATGGCTGTGTCTGCCCGGCGAATAATGTCCTCGGCAGTCTCCCCATCACCAGAAAAAAGCGTTACGCCAATACTGCTGGTCGTGTGCAGTTCATATTCCCTGATGTGGTAAGGCTCTGCCAGGCTTGCTTTGAATTTCTCCGCTATCGATAAAACCTTATTTGTTGCTGATTCGTGATCTGGACCCAGTTCATTCAGCACCATCATGAACTCATCACCACCCAGACGGGCCAAAGTATCGTCTTTTCTGACCAGTTTCTTCAATCGCCGGGAAAACTCTTTCAGCATCCCGTCACCCACGAGATGTCCCAGTGAGTCATTGATATTCTTAAATCGGTCCAAATCTATGAAGACGCTTGCACCAACGGAACCGCTTCGGCTTGAGCGTGCAAGGGCCTGATTGAGACGGTCAAACAATAAAACTCTATTCGGCAGACCTGTCAGACTATCGTGATAAGCGAGAAATTCGACCTCGGCTTCTGCACGTCGCTGCTTGCTGACATCAACCATACTGGACAGGAAGTGGATGATCGTGCCTTTATTGTCTCTAATCAGGCTGATACTCGTCCATTGAGGGTAAACCTCGCCATTTCTACGTTGATTCCATATCTCTCCCTGCCATGAGCCAGAGTCAGTCAACTGCTTCCATAGATTGCGGTAAAAACGATCATCATGTCTCCCTGACTTGAGGATGCTCGGTGTCTTACCGAATACATCTTCTGGCGAATAACCGGTCATCTCAACAAAGCGCCTGTTTACTCGCTGAATCCTACCTTGGTCGTCAGTGATGATCATCGCATCGTGCGCCTCAAATACCATGGAGGACAAACGAAGTTCTTGTTCCAGTGCTTTTTGTGACGTTATATCGTGAAGCGTGACGACAGCACCAATCCGCTCCCCTTCTTTATTCGTAAGTGTTTCTCCATTCGCCAGAAGTGTACGTTCAGTACCGCCATTTGGAGGCGAGACAAAAATCTCCTGCCCGCGTACCTTTCCATCTTGCAAAGTGCGATACAGAGGAGATTCATCACGTGCGAGTAAGTGTGCTCCATCCGCACTATGCAAGCCATATTGAGAAGCGCACTCGTTAACGGGGATATGAAGTTCGCTGTTACCCAGAAAGGTTCTGGCGGCGGGGTTAAAAAGAGTCAAATGGCCATCCTTGTCGCAGACAACTATACCGTCGGATATCGATTCCAGTATCGTATTTAAAAATTGGCGCTCTTCCTTAAGCGCTTGTTCGGCAAGTTTACTCACGCGAAAAACAAATAGAACTTTATGGAAGAAAAGGTAGTTAACCAATATGCCAGCCAAAAGAACGCCCAAGTGAATACCTATCAGAATCCATGCAGCATTACTGGTCAATGGCAGACTATAGAGATTCCACAGAACAGAACATAGGATTAATAAAACCCAAAGGCCATACATCAGAAGGGAATAATTCCGCATTCCAAAAGTGTGATTTATTATTGGTATCTGCATTTATTGTTGAATCACACTTGTCTGCTAAGCATTAATAAACGTATCTTGTTTTACAGCCCAGGCAACTATTGAATCCCTGACTAATTTTGTCGTTGGTCATCATTTAATCACTTAAAAACAACGTCCTTAATAATTTTTCATGCAATTTGTCAATAGTATTAACTGAGAAAGGCGGTCACACAATGGTGGCCGCCTTTCCTTGTAAATCAACAGATTTTCAGGCGATCTGTTATTGGTTGCTCATAGGTGATGGATGCCCATAAGGACGGTAGCCTTGCCCCCAACCTGGACGGTATTGCGCGGGCGGTGGCGCCATTGCATCCCGCAACGCTCGTTCAGCCTGAATCAGGTTGCGCATGGCCTCCCTTTCGGCCTCTGCAGCCTGACGCAGATCGTCAAATTCCTTAAGGATGCGAGTCACAGATTCTGACCTGGCAATCACTGGTGCAGCATGGGGCGATGCCGCAGCAGCGTTGGGGGTGCTGGCGTCGTCAGCTGGGCTAGCCTCTGAAGCAGCAACCGTGTCAGTTGCCACTTCAGTCTCAACTGTGGCGGCAACACTTTCTGTCGTTGGTGTTGGTGCTGCTTCTGGATCTGGAGCGGCAGTTACTTCACTGGCAGATTCCTTGCTATCCATGGACTCCACACTCACTACTGCATCTGTAGCAGCTGATGCCGTTGGCTCATTGGGTGCAGCGTCCGCAGCTTCAGTCTCTGCTGCAACGCTGTCAGCCGCATTTACCGAGTCTTCTTTGGCAGAAGTTTCGGCACTCTCAGTTTGAACCGCCGCGCTAGCGGGCTGACCACCTGATACTGTTCCAAGAATTTCTGCAGCCTGTTGAGTGGTTTCAGTCGTTGTAACCTGTTCAGAAGAAGTTTGGCTCTGACCAGCGGATCCAGCAGCCTCATCGCCAGGATGTTTTGCTAGAGAGCGAACATAGGCAAAACCAATAATTATGATCAGTAACCAGAAGATAATTTTTGGCCAGAATCCCGCTGAACTGCTGGGTGTGGTTGTCATTTCCATCTCCTCTTTTTGCGTTTTATCCGGTTCTTCAGTGTGACTCTGTACCGCCTTTTTTTCTGTGGAAAGGACAGCAGCAGCGGCTGAAGCTAAATCAGAAACAGATGAGACTGTAGTGTCTGTTTCTGCTTTAGGGGTTGACTCTACGACAACAGGTTGTTCAGCAGTGGCTTCTGTGGGCTTGGTATCTGGTTTTGCAGCAGGGACGACCTTCTTAGCCGGCACCGATTTTTTGGTGGACTTTTTCTTTGCAACTTTCTTCTTCGCTGCTTTTTTGGCAACCTTCTTTTTTGCGGCTTTTTTCTTCGTGGTTTTCTTTTTAGGTGCAGAGGACTCAGGTTCGGTCACATCAGTTTCCTTCTCATTTTCTGCCATCGTCACAGTTCCTCCAGATCATACAGGCCCTTGGCAATTCGCCATATCCTAGCATAGCACTAGCAAAATTACTTTGGATAAGAATTCCGGGTCATATCACTATTTCCATCACCAGCTTGTGCCTCAACCAGCCAACCAGCCATCCAGCCTCTGGCCAGGGTTTCCCGCACGATAACCTGGACCCAATCACCACTATTGCCTAGTGTGATCATTGCAGCACCACTCTCCACAGTGGCAACCAAGCTGTAGTCAGTGCCCGGACCTGACCGTAAATTAGCCCGCTCAACCTTCACACCTATAGTTTCGCCAATCCAGGGTTCTGACAATATTTTTTCCAAGCCGTTTTCCTCGCTCCACTGGTTGGTTTGAAGAAGATTCCTAATATACTCTCTGGCGTCTTTATGCCCGCCTCTAGCAGCAATCAGGTACCAGTAGAGGGCCTCCCGTTCGTCCTTTTTTACCCCTTCGCCAGCGGTATAAGCAAGACCTATGGCAAACTGTGCATCATGATGTCCGCGTTCTGCGGCTCTTTTCCACCAGCTGATGGCTTTTTCGATATCGACACTCAGTCCATTCCCATTGGCATAGAGCCAACCAAGGTTGTATGCGGCATCTTTATGGCCTTCCACCGCCAGGGGATTCCAGATACAGAATGCCTCGGCAAAGTCTCCTCGCTGCAATGCGATCAATCCCAAATCAAAACGGTCTGCTCGGGAAACATTACAGTACAGCAGGATGATAGGCAGGAAGATCAGCACCATCCATTCTGTGCGGGAGAATCCGTTGCTCTGCTGAGGTTTGGGTTGCATTGGGCCTCTGAGTCGTCTGTGAGCTAAGGAGCCTCTGTATGAACTGGGCTCACGCGAGTTTGCGATTCGTTATAAGACGCTTCAGTAGTGCTGAAGAAGTCTGGCAACCAATCTATTGACGTCGGACATGCCGGTTTTCAGGTTCTTTTCTATCGCTTCCACGCTAATTGGATCACCACTTTTTCCAGCCGCCCAGTTTGCTACTACTGCGCAACAGGCATAACAGAGATTCAGCTCTCTGGCCAGCGAGGCCTCTGGCATTCCGGTCATGCCCACGATGTCACAACCGTCCTGCTCCAAGCGATGTATCTCCATCGCTGTTTCCAGCCGCGGCCCCTGAGTAGCTCCGTATGTACCACGGGCAGTCAGCGGAGCTGACACCTCTTCTCCTGCTTCAATCAAAGCTTTCCTTAACGGTTCGCAGTAGGGATTGGTAAAATCAATATGCGTAACCTGTTCGAGATCATACTCAAACAGCGTATGTTCCCGCCCATAGGTATAGTCGATAATCTGATCAGGAACAACAATCTGACCAGGCCCCATATCACGGGTAATTCCCCCCACGGCGGCGATAGAAATCACAGCCTCAACACCTATATGCTTCAGCGCCCAAAGATTTGCCCGATAGTTCACCCGGTGCGGCGGGATAGTGTGGGAAGGACCATGGCGCGGCAGAAAAATCACATCTGTCGAGCCGAAAATACCATGTGTCAGGGTCGCTGAGGGTTCACCAAACGGCGTATGTGATACCTCGCGGTGGGTGATTTCCAAATCAGGAATCTTATCCAGACCCGTTCCGCCAATGATGGCCAGTTTCGTCATTAATATTTGCCCGGCAACAATATCTTATAGAGCGATTCTAACCTAGTTTCCAGGACAAAAAAAAGCCGACTGAAGCTCAGTCGGCTTTTTTTGGACAGGTCGGACTATCTTACTGAGCGATCAGAGCTCCTCTGCATGACCAGCAAGGTATTCTGCGACACCATCAGGTGTGCCCTTCATGCCGGCATCACCTTCCTTCCAGCCAGCGGGGCAAACCTCACCATGCTCTTCGGTGAACTGCAGCGCATCAATCATGCGCAACATCTCATCGATATTACGACCAAGGGGGAGGTCATTGACGACTTGGTGACGTACCACACCATTTTTATCGATCAGGAATGAGCCGCGAAAAGCAACACGGCCGTTGGGCGTCTCAACATCATAGCTCTTGCAGATAGCATGATCGAGATCAGCAACCAGTGGGTATTTTACAGCACCAATTCCACCGTCATTCACAGCAGTGTTACGCCAGGCGTTGTGTGTAAAGTGGGAATCGATTGAGCAACCAACGACTTCTACACCACGCTTTTTGAACTCTTCCAAGCGATGATCGAAAGCAATCAGTTCTGAGGGGCAAACGAAAGTAAAGTCGAGGGGATAGAAAAACAGTACGGCATATTTTCCATCGGTCGCCTCTTTAAAGTTGAAGGCATCTACAATAGTGCCATCACCCAGCACGGCAGGTGCAGTAAAATCTGGAGCCTCACGGCCAACAAGTACGCCCATTTGTTTACCTCTTTAATGGAATGTCTGGACAGATGTCCTGTAATAAAATTCAGTGGAGCCAGTCCCTGAAGTTGCACGAAATCTTAAGTGTTTTTGTCAGGAATTAGAATAAGAATAAATTAAAGTCAGCGATTAATAAAAACTATCGGCATAGAATGCCTCACCTAAGGCCTATTGTATCCATCTGAGGATCAGGAAATATTGACAAACGTAGGGTGCGCTGGGCGCACCATGATTGCTGAAGCTGCTTATTCTTGTGCGCACGGTGCACCCTACCAGATGCTCAAAACAAAAAAGGGGCCGAAGCCCCTTTATGATCGGCAATTGCGAGTGTGTTACTGCGCGGCAGCCTGACCGTAAATGCCGTTGGATTCGAGCGTAGGTAACAAAACGGATTGCTCACGTTCAATGCGCTCATCCACCATATCGAATATTTCGAAGGTGTCGGCAATAAAGTCATCAGTAAAGTTGAAGTCGCAATTCTTCAACCATTTCTGATGGTAATCGTCAAACTGCTTACGCATGGGCTTCTGACCATTGAGGAAGCCCCATGCCATGGATTTCAGCTTGGGATCTTCATGCGTCAGCAGCTCAGGGTAGATTCCCTGATCCTGATCTGCCATATGGTCTTTCATTTTCGCTGATAGATCGCATATCAGCTGGTATGCGGTTTTTGCATTGGGTCGAATCTTCAACTGATCCTTGGTCATCATAGCCCGCAGGTCACTGATCATCTCATGCAACTCTGCATGACGTGCTTTAAGGGTTTTAATGGACACTTCTCCATACCTCCTGAATTTTCTGACAGGCGCGAATCCTCCGGAGGGGAATCTCGCTCAAACTTTAACAGCGGCATTATCCGCCAATATGAACTCTGGATTCCTGATCTGGGCCAGGTTGTTCCTGATATAGGGATCTTGGACCAATTTCAGAAAAATGGCAATAGGCTACTAATTTTATTGGATTTTTTTTATTTTTTTAGGGGGTTAACCCTTATCGGGTAATGACTGCTCAAGGGAAAACCCTTGCTTTGTTTGAATATGTTCAGATCAACAGGCTACTTTGCGACCGCGTAGATGCCCGCGACATTGCGCAGATAACCCTTATAATCCATTCCGTAACCAAAGACGTAACGGTCTTCTACCTTCAGGCCAGTGAAGTCAGCCTGAATAGTGCTATTCCTAACCCGCACTTTCTCCACCAGGACAGCGGTATAAACGCTTCGAGCACCCGCTTCCCGGCATGCATCCTCAATTGCTGCCAAGGTGATTCCCTCATCCAGAATATCGTCAATGACCAAGACTGTTTCCCCTTTCAAGGAGGTGCTGGGGTGGCCAATCCATTCGAGTTGGGTCCCTGTTGTTTCAGCCCCGTATCGTGTGGCATGGATATAATCCTGGCGTAGCGGAAATGTCAGACGGGTCAATAGATGTCCCATGGGGATCAGCGCCCCGTTCAGCACACAGAGCACCACCGGATCTTCGCCTGCCAGCTTGCCGGTGATCTCAACCGCCATTCTGTCGAGCGCCTGCTCTACTGCCTCCTGGGAATGAAGCAGATCAGCAGTTTGCATGACCTCAGCAGCCTGTTTCTGAGTAATTGCCATTATTCTCTCCGGTTTCACCCCAAATCCAGGTTGAGTGTGGTGTCCGCCTCCACTGCCGACAGCGATTCCACGGCATTGATCCAGCGCGGGTCCATATGCAGTTCCTGTCGACTGAAATGGCCGCGGCCATGCATGCGTATCAACCTGAGATGAGCTGCCGGATCATTGTACTCCTTTAAGGAGTCGAGTACTTCGGCAGCGGCATCCTGATTGTTGCAGACCAGAACCATGTCGCAGCCAGCCTGTAACGCTGCAAGCGCCCTATCAGCATAGCTGCCCGCATTTTCTGCTGCCGCCATACTCAAGTCATCACTGAATATAACCCCCTGAAATGCGAGCCTTTTTCGCAACACATCCTGCAGCCAAAATGAGGAGAAACCCGCCAACTCACTATCAACCCGGTCATAGATTACATGCGCCGGCATGATGGCTTCCAAGCCGAAGTGGATCATCCTTTCAAAAGGCCGAAGGTCTCCCATTTGAATATCCTCCAAACGACGATTGTCGATGGGTAATGCCAGATGAGAGTCAGCCTCCACACCACCATGACCGGGAAAGTGTTTGCCCACTGAGGCCATTCCTGCCTCACGTGCACCGTAAATCCAGGACTGGGAAAGTTGTGCCACAATCTCAGGTTCCGCTGAAAAGGCCCGATCACCGATCACCTGACTAATTCCTAAACCCAGATCAAGCACCGGCGCAAAGCTGAAATCGACACCGGCTGCACGCAATTCAGCCGCCATCAGCCAGCCACCCTGCCCCGCCAGCTTCAGCCCCCTCTTTCTGTTGAGGGTATATTGCTCGCCATACCAGGCCAACGGTGGCAGATGGGTAAAGCCGTCACGAAAGCGTTGTACCCTCCCGCCCTCATGATCCACGGAGATCAACAGGTGAGGTTCCCGCAAGGCATGGATCTCAGAGGTCAGTTCGAGCAACTGCCCGGGAGTTTCGAAATTCCTGGTGAAAAGAATTACCCCTCCAGTAGCCGGATGCAGCAGACGTTCGCGATCTTCGGGAGATAGCGATCCACCACTCAGATCGAGCATGACAGGACCAAGGCTCATAATGTTATTCAGGCAAATTCCATTCAACTTTTTCCGCAGTATGCCGCAAAGATCATCAAGGGAAAACAATATGCGATTGAAATCGTCCGTTTTATAGACTGTCAAGATGAGGAAAGGGTAACTACCATGCGCCAGATCAGTGTTCTGCTGTTGTCACTGTTGTTGTTTTCCAGTTTGGCTTGGGCTGAAGATGAGGCGCCCCCCACAATCAGCTACTACGAAATCAAACCCTCTCTTGTGGTTAATCTTGCCAGCGGGGGTAAGTACGCCCGCTGCGATATCCAGTTAATGACGAAAGATGATGAATTTCTGGAACAACTGAAACTTCACGGGCCGGCTATTCGCCATACACTGCTTATGTTGCTCTCTGAACAGGATGGAAAAAAGATCAAGACACCGGACGGCAAGGAAGCGCTCCGCAAGCAGGCAATGGAAGCTGTCAGCACCCTGATGAAGGATCTTGCTGGAAAAGACAGTCTGAAGGCGCTCTATTTCACAACTTTTTTTGTTCAGTAAGACGAATATCCAATTTATCACGCAGAAGATCACCCAGCAGGTTCAGCGTCAGCACAACCAGCATGATTGCCAAACCTGGCGCCAACACCATATGTGGTGCCATCAACATATAACCGGCACCATCGCGGATCATACTGCCCCAAGAGGCTTCCGGTGGCTGAATACCCAACCCCAGAAAGGATAATCCGGCCTCGGCAATAACCATACCCGCGATACCGAAGGTTGCCTCTACAATCAGTGGCGCGGCAATCAACGGTAACAGATGTCTGAACATGATTACCCTGGAACTGCTGCCCAGCGCCACCGCTGCCTGCACATGATCCCGATGTTTGAGAGATAACGTCTGAGCCCGTGTCAGGCGTGCATAACCCACCCAACCGACAGCGGAAAGCGCAATCACCAGATTGTCGAGACCCGGTCCCATCACCCCAGCAAGGGCAATTGCCAGCAGGATACCGGGAAAGGCAAGAAAGATATCGATCACGCGCACCAGAAAAAGATCCCAATAGCCACCTTTGTAGCCGGCGATCAATCCAAGCGTAGTACCCAGCAGAGCGGAGATCACCACGACTCCGAAAGCGATGAGAAAAGATGTTCTGGCACCCGCGATCAATCGTTCGAGGATTGGCCGTCCCAAGTCATCAAAACCAAGCAGACTGTCACTGCCCGGCGGAGCAAGGATTTGTTCAAGGTCGATAAGATTTGCCGACTGGGTCAAGAGTGGATTCAGGATCACCATGATGAGCCAGATGAGTAGTATGCTGACCGGGAACCAGAGACGCATTACCGCGATCCACCAAGGCGAATACGGGGATCAACAAGTCCGTAGACGATATCCGTCAGGGTGTTCACCAGTACATAGACCAGACTGATAAAGAGCACACATCCCTGCACCACGGGAAAATCCCTTTTCTGGATCGAGTCGATCATCAATGAGCCGACACCAGGCCAGTCGAAGACGATCTCAGTCACCACGGCACCGCCAAGCAGGGCACCCAGCTGCAGCCCCAGCAAGGTGATTACCGGCAGCCAGGCGTTGCGCATCGCATGACGCAAGACCACGCCCCGTTCAGACAAACCCTTCGCACGGGCTGTGCGTACATAGTCCTCACCCAGCACCTCGAGCAGGCTGCTCCTGATCATGCGGGCGAGAATTGCGGCAAAAGCAGATCCCAGAGTAATGGCGGGCAGAATCAGACCGGCAAGAGAGTCGCGTCCACTCACTGGCGTCCAGCCAAGCCAGAGAGAGAAGAGAAGGATCAGCATGGGACCCAGCCAGAAATTGGGAATGGAGACCCCCAGCATGGAGAATCCCATGGCACCCCAATCCCAGGCCTCCCCCCGCCTCACCGCTGCCATAATGCCGAGGGGAGTGGCGATCAGCACTGCACACAACAGTGATGCCCCAGCCAATTCCAGGGTGGCGGGAATACGTTCTGCCAGAACCTGGCTGACAGGCAGGTTGGAATAGAGAGAGCGTCCCAGATCCAGATGCGCAAGGTTGGAAAAATAGACGAGTAGTTGTTCGCTGACAGGCAGATTCAGACCAAGCGCAATTCGCAGCGCCTCTCTGTCAGTGGCACGGGCCGATTCGCCCAGCATGACATCAACGGGATCCCCCGGCACCATGTGGATCAGCAGAAATACCAGGGTCGCCACTCCCAGTATAACGACCAGGGCACTGACTAAACGTGAGAGTAAAAAGTCTGCCATCCGTCTTACCGAATCTCTACCAACATGTTGGTTTCAACCTGCTCAAACAGATCCAGCAGATCATGGTTGCGCATGCGGATGCAGCCGTGGGAGACGGGCACACCGAAGGGTTCACTGTCGGGACTGCCGTGGATATAGATATAACGGCGCAGGCTATCCACACTTCCCCCACGATTCCGGCCAGATTCCAGTCCCGTCAGCCAGAGGATGCGGGTGAGTATCCAGTCCCGCGCAGGGTGTTTTTCGGCAAGCGCTGGGGAATAGATCTCACCGGTTGCCCGCCGGCCGACAAAGACGGAGTTTTCAGGACAACCGCTGCCAATTTTTAGGCGGATCTTGTGTAGCCCTCTCGGCGTACAACCTGATCCCGACTGTTCACCTGCGCCGTTTCTGCCGGTTGCGACCGGATAATTGAGCAAGGGGTTACCATCTTCCAACAGCGCTAATTTTTGCTGGGAGATATCAATACGCAGCATTCGTTTCGGCATCTGGAATCTCCCGTTTGTTCATCAATACTACCTGCTCCAATCCATCGTAGTTACCATCCGTCATCAGTTGGTAACCCGTCACTGTCCGGCGGGCGGCAAAGAGTTGGTCCTCATACCAGAGTGGAATATAGGGCAGATCCTGTTGCAATATCACCTGCAACTGCCGATAGAGGTTTGCTTGTTCGGCTAGGGTTTTGGCCTGCTCCACCTCTTTCAACAGACGATCCACTTCAGAACTGGAGTAACGCCCCCTGTTTGCGCCCTTGGGTGGCAGAGAGTCACTGGCAAAAATATAACGAAAGATATCCGGTGTCCGAATACCCACCCAAGCCAGACTGTAGATCTGAAATCGCCCCGCTTTGATGTCTCCAAAAAAGGTCCCCCAATCGTAACTGCGCAGATCCACCTCTATGTCCACCCGCTTCAATTGACTCTGAATGATTGTGGCGAGCCGGATACGAAAAGGATCACTTGATGTCTTGTAGACCAGTTTCAGTGGATGTCCAGCATCATAGCCAGCTTCTGCCAATAGACTGCGCGCCAGTTGCGGTGAGTAGTCATATGATTCGAGGTCTTTTGCGCCGGCCCAATGCTCCGACGGAAAAATCGCGAGCGCAGGGTGCGCAGCATCATTCAGCACCTGGCTGATAATTGTTTTCCGATCAATGGCGTGGGCGATAGCCCTGCGCACCAGAGGATTTCCGGTGGCGGGATCCTCCATATTAAACCCAATATAGGAGAAGTTACTGCCCGGTCTGTTTGCCACCGCTACCTCTTTACGGGAGCGCAGAAAACCAACCAACTCGGGCGCGAGATCGTTTTGTAATAGATCGATCTCTCCCCGCAACAATTTCAATGTTCTGACGGTGGGGTTTTTCACTTCGATAAACTCAACTTTCTGTCCATCACGATGTCGTTCCAACAGTAGATGTCCAGGTTTGGAATGATCAACATAACGGAACGGCCCACTGCCGACAGGTTGTTCATGGAATGGATGTCCGGAAGCCAACAGATCGGCAGGCTGTATTGCCAGTACCAGGTAGGCAGGAAAGAGTGGATCAGACCGTTTGAGATGAAAGTCCAGGGTCTGTTGATCGACCTGTGTTACATCCTCAATCAACTCCAGAGCACTCCGGTGGGGTGAGGTATTCTGCGGGTCGAGTACGAATTGGTAGGTTGCCACCACATCAGCAGCATCCAGCAATTTTTCATGGGTGAAGCGGGAAGTGGGTTGGCGCAGGCGAAAACGGTAGTGAGTAGGCGACAAGGTCTCCCAATCAGCAATGCCCGCTACCGGCAGGCTCTGATCGTCGAATTCAACCAGTCGTTGATAGAGCAGCCGATTGATTCGTTCTGACGCCGCATCCGTTGCAAAACGTGGGTCGAGGTTGAGCGGTGCATTTGCAAGCCCCATGCGCAGGATTTGGGTGTCTGGTGGCTGGCTGCAGGCGGTCAGTATCAGCAGAGAGAGTGTGAAGATTCGGGATAAGATCATAAAAAGTTCTGGGCGAAGCACTGAACTGAAGTAGGCCGGTTCAAGCGCAGCGGAACCGGCAAACGCGTCTGATCTGCCACCTGAATAATGCCCGATCCGCTGCGCTTGATCAGGCCTGTTTAATCGGGTGTTACATCACCAGTCGCAGTATGGCCGCTTGACCAGGCTGGCGTTGTAATATTTAGGGTCGCCTGACACCTCCTCCCCAGCCCATTCCGGCATTTCGAAAGTTTCATCCACGGCATCCAGCTCCACTTCGGCAACAATCAGTCCTTCATTGTCCCCGTGGAAGAGATCAAGATCCCAGATATGGTTGCCACAGCGCACCTTGTAACGCACTTTATCGATGATCGGGCCGACGGTAAGGTTGGCCAGAATCTCCTCGCCCTCTTCCAGGGGGATCTCGTACTCATACTCGCTACGGCTGATGCCCAATGTGACGCTTTTAATATTCAGATGCGCGCTTCCCTTGGCCACGCGAACCCGGATGCTGGCATTGGGCAGTGTTGCCAGGTAACCCTGTTTCAGGGTCGCTTCAGATTCAACATGCAACTTCCATTTATCGTTTACAACCAAATACTTACGCTCGATTTCAACAGGCATTTATCAACTCTTCTCGAATAGTGCGATCGACTCGACATGAGCGGTATGAGGGAACATGTCCATCACGCCTGCGCTCAGCAATCGGTAGCCGTGCTCATGAACCAGGATGCCGGCGTCACGGGCCAGAGTACCAGGATAGCAGGAGATGTAGACAATACGCTCTACACCCAGTTTTGGTAGATGTACCAGCATCTCCTGGGCTCCACTGCGAGGCGGATCCAGCAGCGCTTTATTGAAACGTTCGAGCAGCCAGGGTTCAGCCTCAAGTGTTTCATAGAGGTTGGCAGTGAAAAAGCGCGCATTGTTGATATTATTACGTTCAGCATTTTCCCGCGCTCTCGCCACCAGACCGGCGTCTCCCTCCACGCCTGCCACCTCTCCGGCCTCACGGGCCAGCGGCAGGGTAAAATTACCCAATCCACAAAACAGATCGAGCACACGATCATCTCCGGTGAGCTCAAGCATATCTACCGCGCGGCGGACCATCTGGCGGTTAATATCAGTATTGACTTGGGTGAAGTCGTTGGGTAGAAAATTGAGTGTCAGGTCGTAGTCAGGCAAACGGTAGTTAAGTTCGGCAGGAATCCCCAAGAGCGGCTTGACGGTATCCAACCCCCCCTCCTGTTGATAGATCACCACATCGTGGGCTGGGCCAAAGGCCTCCAGCTTCTGCCTGTCCGCTTCGGTCAGCGGTTCCAACAGCCGGAAGATCAACACGCAGGTCTCATCTCCCATCGCCACCTCGATCTGCGGTATTTGACTGCGAATCGAGAGTCCGTCGATGAGTTCGCTCAATGCTGGCAGCAGTTCACCCACCTTCGGATGCAGGATGTGACAGGTATCGATATCGGCAACGAAAGAGGAACCCCGCTCGCGGAAACCCACAAGTACGCCACCCTTCTTGGGTACATGACGTACACCCAGCCTGGCTTTACGTCGATAGCCCCAGCGTGACTCCCCCACCAACGGCGGTAGGATTTCCTCAGTTTCGACCTTTCCGATGTGTTTCAATGCATCCAGCAATGCCTGCTGCTTGGAGTGAATCTGTGCCTCGGATGCCTGGTGCTGGAGGCTACAACCCCCACAGATACCAAACTGTGCACATTTCGCCTCCACCCTATCCGGAGAGGGCGTGAGCACTTCAACCACCCGGCCCTCGTCATATTTACGACGCTGGTTGGTATAGAGAAAGCGCACCTTCTCTTCCGGCAGAGAGCCGTAAATGAAGGTAGCCTTGCCCTCGATGTGAGTGACTCCCTTGCCGTCATGGCTGAGGGATTCTATCTCGGCTTCTACCGATTCTGTCGGTAGTCTTTTACGGCGACGACGCCCCATGTTCATTTTCCTGCAAGTTGAAATTTTGCAGGGATTCTACCCTCTGTGGCCGGGAAGCGCCTGTCTGAGTTGCAGAAAGGGTACTTGTCTAGAAATATGAAACTCACCACGAAGAACACAAAGAGCACGAAGGTGAAAAATTTATTAACAATGAGTTTTCTTTGTGTCCTTCGTGTTCTTCGTGGTGAAAGATGTGCCTCTACACGAACACTACTTTTCTACCCAACTGCCGCCCGTGTTCTGATACCACCAGCCTTTGGAGGCCTTTCTAATCCAGGTTTGGCCAAAAACCGAACGCACATCCTTCTCCCATTCCGGATGGCCATTGGCACGGGCGATCTCTTTGTAGAGTCGGTTTCGATCACTGTTTTCCGCCTTCACCAGATTTTTCAGTTGAGTCCGCTGCTTGAGAGAGACCGCCGAAAGCTGGCGGATCCCCACCAATGCATCATGAGTAAATCCGATAACTCCCTTTTGATAGTACGGATGGAGCGAACTGTTCCGACGTTTCATTGAGGCCTGCAGGCGGCGTACCTCGGGGGTATTGACGGAGAAATCGGGTTTGGCAGCCGCATGTGCGGCCGGTATCAGAAGATCCAGCAGACTGAAGGAGACCTGCTGTGCTGAAGGACTCCATTGCAAAGATTGATCATCTTTGCCCGGCATCGATTTCTGAACCTCGTCGCCAAGGATATCGTCGACAATCTTCTCCGCTGCCTCACGAGCTTCTGCAGCGGGGAAATAGATGTTGATGGTCACGCAGGCTGTAAGCATCAACAGCATGGTGAAAGAGGATGTCAATTTCGCTATTTTCATTTCAATTTCTCAACCAATATCATTCAGGTATTATTAACGCACTTCCGGTGCGCCAGCCACACTCATTTGTCTTAACTGTTCCACCAACTGATACCAATCAGCCTTTCTGTTGAAGCCGACTATATCGATGCGCGGAATACCCGCACCTTCCACCAGATAGTAGCCCTGTTTGGCGCTGCCTGCCCCACTCATTTCACACATGCCCGCTTCCAGTCGGCAACCAATCCCCAAGCGACTGTAACCAAACTCATCAAAAAAACCGAGGAAGGTTCTGGCGAGTGCGCCTGACATGCCGGATCCTCCCAGGTTGGAGATATTATCCACCGCCTGTTGGCTGATACGGTGCCGGGAGTCATCATCCTCCGGTGTGTGGAAATGGGCATCAAATGCAACTGGCAACCAATCTTCCAGTTCCAGATCGTGGATATATCCATCCAACCGACCTGTGATCTTTCCGAATGAAAAGGTTCGAGTCAGTGTTTCAAGATCCAGTTTGCTGATTTCCACATTGGCCTGGACCAGAGGGTAGACACCGAACAATGACTCCAATCGAAGGTCTTTGATGAGAATATCACCATCAAAAATCCTGACCAGCAGTACGCCATTCACACTCACCACACCATCCTGAAAGGTCAGCCCCGGCAACATGCCGGAGAGCGTACCCGATAACTCCGGCCAATCCAGCGCCTGACTAAGTACTTTCATGGAGACAGGTGTCAACATGCCGTCGAATTTTATCTGTGGCCCCTCTCCGTTTGTATCATCGGCATCCAGCCGGTCAATCAGGAGCGCCCCATCCAATAGAGAAAGCTTGGCCTGGCGGGTCAAACGAAATTGCCGGTCGTCCAATTGGAAGTCGACCCGCGATGCCCCCAAGGTAATGTTTTCCAGCAGATGCCCTCCCTGCCAGCTCAACCAGGAGTCTTTGGGTATATAACCATGGCTCCAATAGAGCTGGCCATCGAGGCCCTTAATACCGATGCGCCGAGGTTGACCACTGATTGCAGAATCATCCCAGTGCAGATTGTGCAACGTGGCTGAAAGCAAATGTTTGTTCTCATCGAGCTTCAGTGACAGGTCAAGCCTGCCATCCAGCACAAGGTCTCCCCAGGGAGTACCTGTAACAACGGGCTGCAGGTACTCCTGATAGACCTTGCCTACATCGAAGACTTTTGTCGTGAGGTGCAAGGAGCGGATGGGAGATTCCTGCTGGAGATCCAACAAAAGATCCGAGCTCACATCCAATACCTCCTTAATACCCCAGTGTGACTTTGTCAGCGACAGGTGACTAAACCCTTCGTTGCTGGAAAAATTCGTTGTAGCGTGGAATGGGTTTGATGAGGGGTTCAAATAGAAAAATGGTGTTAAAACCTCACCTCTGAGCAGCCCGAATTCCATCTCTCCGCCCCACCGAGCATCTTTGAGCTTGGCCGAACCTTGGGATCTCAGGGTTAAATTTTCTGCCAGGTTGACAGCATCAGGATCACTGAAGGCAAAATCAGTCAGCCCGAACTGCCACTTCACCTGTTTCAGCTGTCCAGCGTTTCCAACTAAATGGATACCAGGGTTCAGCTGCCCTGAATAGCTCCACCCACCCTGGGGCCTGGCTTTTGAGGGTAGCCATTTCGTCAACGCGAGGAGATCGATTCCGCTGCCCTGCAGATCGATTTCCCATCGATTCTTGCCGGCCGAGAGGTCCAAGTCGAGCTTGCCACCCGCTACCGCTAACTGTTTGAGCGAAGCCTGCAGGTTTAGCGTGTCAAGATTGAGCCTGAAATGCACCTGCATCTCCGGCCTATCCAGTTTCAATCCGGTCACATGCAGTTTCCCGCTATCGCACTGGATCAGCTGTTCAGAGACCTGGCCTCTGCGGCAATCCAGAGTGAGGTTTTCAAGAGGCTTAGCCAATTGCGGCAGTTGAATCCTGCCGATCTTTAGCCGGTAGGCACTCTTTGAAGACGGGAACCATTCAAGCTGCAGATTGATACGTTCAGCCTGCCAGGTCGCACCATCGATTTTATCGACGCTGAGGGTAAGCTGATCAACCGCCAGTGCGGAAAAGATAGCGCTGAGGAGAAACAGACCACCCAAAAGGGCAGCCTGTATCGACAAGTATCTAGCTCGCAGGAAAGACATCGGTGGAGAGATAGCGGTCGCCCCGGTCGCAGATGATCGCAACAATGACCGCGTTCTCCACTTCCCGGGAGAGCTTCAATGCCGCCGCCACCGCACCACCTGACGAGATGCCGGCAAAAACCCCCTCTTTTGCTGCCAGTTCGCGGGTGGTCTCCTCTGCATCCTGCTGTGAGACATCAATGATCCGGTCGACCCGTTTCGGATCATAGATTTTAGGCAGGTATTCCTCTGGCCAACGGCGGATTCCCGGAATATTGGAACCTTCCATGGGTTGGACCCCGACAATTTCAATAGCCGGATTCTGTGCCTTGAGATAGCGGGAGGTTCCCATGATTGTGCCGGTGGTACCCATGGCGCTGACAAAGTGGGTTACCTTGCCTTCGGTATCGCGCCAGATCTCAGGTCCTGTGCCTTCGACATGAGAAACCGGGTTATCCTGATTGGAAAACTGATCGAGAACAATCCCTTTTCCTTCTGCCTCAAGACTGCGCGCACGATCGATTGCCGCTTCCATACTGCCTGCCTTTGGCGTCAGAATCAGTTCGGCACCATAGGCTTTCATAACGGCCCGACGCTCCAGACTCATGTGCTCGGGCATTACCAGGATCATGTGATATCCCTTGATGGCGGCAGCCATCGCCAGCGCAATGCCGGTATTGCCGCTGGTTGCCTCTATCAGGGTATCACCCGGCTTGATCGTGCCACGCTTCTCCGCATGTTGGATCATGCTCAGGGCCGGGCGATCCTTAACGGAGCCTGCCGGATTGTTTCCCTCAAGTTTCACCAATAAGGTGTTGGATGTGTTGCCGGGCAGTCTCTGCAGGCGCACCAGTGGCGTATTGCCGATATAGTCTTCGATTGTTTTATAGTTCATGACAGGAGTTTAGCGCGATTTCTCTGTCAAGATCAGTGGTGAATCTCAAGGTAGGTCGGTTCAAGCGAAGCGGAAGCGAGCGTCGTAAGGGTCGGGGTCAAACCGGGGGGTGCTGTTGGCAATTGATCCAGCATTGAGCGGTTTGACCCCGACCCTTGTAAATGCCCGATCCGCTGCGCTTGATCGGGCCTGCTTCCTGATTACCGGAGGTCAGAAATTAATGGCTTCTGACGATTCCCAGTTTCCGTCCCCATCTTCGTCGATAGAAAGGGTGTATTGGGCACTGTTGATGATTTCTATCTTGGCGGTTGAACCCGCAGAACCAGTCAAAAGCATTGTTCCAAAAAAGGGCCAGAAATCGAACGGACTCATCAGCATTGTGACCGGAGTCGTGATCTCCACGTAACCTTCCGCCGGATGATAGTATCGGCCGGAAATAGCTAGAGAGTTATCCCCACCATAACCATCGGTAAATACCAGGGTGAAATTGTCCAGCATCTCGACGCTGCCGTCACCATTTATAACCAGCAGATTGGTAACAGTGGTAGTCGTAGCACCGTTAAAATGCATTGCCAAGGTGCCGATGAAGGTCACGGAATCAACGCCGCTGCTGACCACCAATGGCGATGCATCTTTCATAGTCAATGTCATTGAGCCAATGTCATCGATCGTGAGAATGCCGCTGATATCCACTCTGCCGTCGATCAGTACACCGGCTTCGTTACATCCAATGAAGTCCATATAGCCGGAGAAACTGTTTCCACCATCTGGTATGTCGAGGAAAAATTGGACATACCCCGATGAGCAGGCAAAAGTGTCAGATACAGTGCGCTCCTGCGAAGAGTCACGCGAAGCGGTCTTTCCCAAAGAATGGTTTACGACGTTGGTAATAACGTTAATGGTACCAAGTATGAATGAACCATTCTCCCCATCCTGGGGACGCCCTGTTGCATTGGCCAGACTACCAACCGATTGGCTTGCCCCAAGCCCACCGCTGGCAAGTGTTTCGCCGTTAACAACAGTCACATCGGCGAGCGAGCGGCTTCCGGTGTAGGCTGTGGTTGTCACATCAACACCTCCCCCACCGCCTCCACAGGCCCCGAGGATCAGTGAAGCACTCAAAATCATCCCTAATAATACTGCTTTCATTCCTTTCTCCTAATCAATCGCAAGTAAATTCCCTTATAAAGGCGCGGCATTATACTCAGAATCAAGAAGAAATAGGAAGATTATTCCTTTAAGAGGTTTTTCATCTCACGCACGGCAGCATCAAGGCCAGTGAAAACCGCACGGCAGATGATCGAGTGACCAATATTCAGCTCACGAATGCCACCGATCTGTAAAATTGACTGGACGTTGTGGTAGTCGAGTCCGTGGCCCGCATTGACCAGCAGACCGAGCTGGTTCCCATACTCCACCGCATGAATGATCTTTTCGAGAGCTTCATCCCGTGACCGGCCCAACGGAGCATCTGCGTAGTGTCCGGTATGGATCTCAACCACAGGAGCACCAACCTCCACAGCGGCATCCAGTTGTTTCCGGTCTGCATCGATGAAAAGGGAGACCCGAACACCTGCATCCCGAAGTTCCTCGCAGTAATCCCGCATATAGTCGAGGTTTCCCGCCACATCCAAACCCCCTTCAGTGGTGAGCTCCTCTCTTTTTTCAGGCACAAGACAGCAATCATGGGGGCGAAACCTGGAAGCGATGGCAGCCATTTCAGAAGTTGCAGCCATTTCGAGATTCATACGGGTCTGTAGAATATCCGCCAACATCTCCACATCACGATCCTGGATGTGGCGCCGATCCTCCCGCAGGTGCAGCGTGATCACATCCGCTCCCGCCTGTTCTGCAACCAGCGCAGCCTGGACAGGTTCCGGATAGCGGGTTCCCCGTGCCTGGCGCAGCGTGGCCACATGATCGATATTGACGCCCAGCAGAATCTCTTGTCTGTCGCTCATCTCTTTTCCTGTTTTTCTAAACAAAATATATCGTGTTCTTCGTGGTGAGCTACGGTTTCTGTACGACCACTAGTTCGGTCCACGAAATAGCTCACGGCTTTTTAAAGGCTTGTCTCCAAGGTAAAACGCCAGAATACGCCTCATCAGCCCGCGTGCCTCTCTCCTGGCCTGCGAAGTCAACTGGAGTCCTTGTTGCAAACTAATCAGCGTACTGCCATGTATAACATTATGATTTTCGGCATCCGCTTTCACAACCGCCCTTATGGGACCCTGTTCGATATGATAATCGTAGAGGCCATCCGGTTGCACCGCTTCGCCGTTTTCTGCCTCGTGGTCAAGCAGCAATTCATAACCGGTCTCCCTTAACAGAGAAACCTCGAAACTGCGTAGCGTATCCTCCAGAGAGGGGCTTTCACTCAGTGTTTGCAGAGCATTTATGTAGTGTAAAAAGAGTGTGGGATGAGGATCATTGCGTTCCAGCAAGCGCATCAGCAGCTCATTCAGATAGAAACCGCAATAGAGTGCCTTACGGGCAAGTGTGTAGACGTTTCCCTCAGCCTCCGCCTGTCGCAGTGTCTTTATCTCACCCCGTCCACTGACACCGACCAGCAGAGGCCTGAAAGGTTGCAATAGTGCGCTCCTGGATGAACGCCCGGATTTTACTCCTTTGGCAATAGCGGCAAAGCGTCCATTCTGAGGAGTGAACAACTCCAACAGAAGACTGCTGTTACGATAGTTACGCCGGTGGATAACAAAGCAGGGCTGAAGTTCCAGTGCAGACAAGGTGAAAAATCCAGCCTAATCTCCATAACCAAGGCGTACCAGCGCCGATTCGTCACTGGACCAACTTCGCTTCACTTTTACCCAAACCTCCAGATAGACCTTGCAGTCAAAAAAGCTTTCCATCGCCTTCCTGGCCTGAGTAGCCGCACTTTTTAGCGCTTCCCCGTTTTTGCCAATTATTATTGCTTTCTGTCCCGGTTTTTCCACCCACACCACAGCGCTGATTCGGTAGAGTCCGTTTTCCTCTTCGAAACGTTCAATCTCGACGGAGACAGCATAGGGAAGCTCTTTTGCATAGCGTCGGGTAATCTGCTCGCGCACCATCTCAGCAGCAAAGAATTTTTCCGGTCTGTCGGTTATTTGATATTCAGGGAAAAAATTATCTCCGGGCGGCAGAGTTTTCAGGACTCGTGATTCAAGCGCCTCAACATTTTTTCCGTTTTTTGCTGAGATCGGAATAATTTCTGCAAAAGCATAACGCTCTGCCATTTCAGCAAGATAGGGCAAAAGTTCTTCTTTTTGCTTTATCGTATCGACCTTGTTGATGGCAAGAATGACTGGCATGGAGCACTCTTGCAACATCTTCATAACCTTGTTGTCCTCGCTTGTCCAGCGCAGTGCTTCGACAACAAATATGATGACATCCACATCCGTCAGTGCGGTCTTTGCCGTACGATTGAGGTAGCGATTCATCGCATGATCGGCCCGCTCATGAATGCCTGGCGTATCCACGTACACGACCTGCCCGCCATCCAGGGTCTTGATACCCAGGATACTATGCCGGGTTGTCTGTGCTTTGTGGGAGGTAATAGCCAGCTTGAGGCCAATGATTCGGTTCATCAGCGTGGATTTTCCCACATTGGGACGCCCCACGATGGCGGTATAACCACAACGATTGTTGTTGTCAGGCATCTTTCAGTCCCTGCAACATCTGCTGTGCTGCATCCTGTTCTGCTCGACGCCGACTGGAACCTTCACCCAGGGTTTCATGGCCGGTCTCAGCAATCTGGCATCGAATCTTAAAATTCTGGTCGTGAGGATCACCGCTGATCGATACGACTTCATAGCTTGGAAGACCCTGTTTTCTGGCCTGTAAAAATTCCTGCAGGCGGGTCTTTGGATCTTTCTGCTGTGCAGTAAGATCTATCTTCTCAAGACGTTCCTCAAAGATGTCCAAAATCACTTTTCGACTGGAACCATAACCACCGTCAAGATAGACGGCGGCAATAATGGCTTCCACGGCATCGGCCAGGATGGAATCTCTTGATTGGCCACCACTGCGTAATTCGCCTGATCCGAGATGAAGATAGTCGCCAACCTGATGTTGCCGGGCGATGTTTGCCAGCGTATCCCGCTTTACCAGACTTGAACGTAAACGACTCAATTGGCCTTCACTGGCATGCCCGAAATGTTGGAAAAGCACATCCGCGATAACGAAACCCAGTATCGCATCACCCAGAAACTCAAATCTTTCATTGTTGAGACCGCCGGCGCTTCGATGAGTGAGTGCCTGCTCAATAAGCGTTATATCACTGAAGGAGTAGCCTAACGACCTGCAGAGGCTGTCAATTGAAGGTCTCAATTGGCGTTCAGCATGACAGATTCATTGAATGTCATTACCACATCCATGTTGGCAAAAAGATGTTCACGTACTTCATAATTTACATCAATGGTCGTACTGCCGCCTGAGCGCTTGATTTTGATGTGATCTTTCTTGATGTTGGTGACATAGTTGATGTCCAGACGCCGCATAAACATCTTGCGTATTGCTGAGACGGGTTTCTGACCGATGAACGGTTCGCGCTCCAATGACTCAAGAGCAGTTTTTATCGTGTAATGCTCCATATATACCGGCGCCATCTTTAACCCCATGAGCACAAAGAATCCAATCAAACTGAGGACAAACAGCCAACCGATGCCAGACAGCCCATGTTGTTTTTTAATGGAAAGCATGTATTTCAAACCTCAGTATCTATATGGGGAGACAGAATAAATATCGATTAAACCGGGAACTAATCTTTAGCGTCTTAATCGATTCCTCTGCCAATCCTCTCCCAGGCAATTGGTGGGAAGCCCTCTTTCATGGAATCCCAGTTCATCCAGATTCCGAAGGCCTTTCCGACAAGATTTTGATCCGGCACCAGTCCCCAACAGCGACTGTCATTACTGTTGTCACGGTTGTCACCCATTGCGAAGTAGTGGCCCTCAGGTATGGTAATGGGGCCCCGAATCAATACATTGCAGCCCATGGCAAAGTCTCCAGCCATCGGATGCGCCAGAATCGCATGTTCAACACCGGCAAGGTTCTCCACCGATTTCATAGATCCGGTCTCCCGCGCTCCGCCACCGGAGCCGGAATAGACTCCGACGGGTGTCTGCGACATGGGTTTTCCATTGATGTATAAGGTCTTCATCCGATAATAGATGGTATCTCCGGGGACTGCCACGACCCGCTTGATGTAGTCGATAGCGGGGTTTTTGGGATAGCGGAATACCACCGCGTCTCCCCGTTCCGGTGAACCCAGGTCGATAACCTTTTTATTCAATACCGGCAACCGTATTCCATATGCAAACTTATTGACCAGGATAAAGTCACCCACCAGCAGAGTCGGCATCATGGAGCCTGATGGGATACGGAAGGGTTCCACCAAAAAGGATCGCAGGATCAAAACAGCGAAGATTACAGGAAAGAACGAACGGGCATACTCAACCATCAGCGGTTCTCTTCTGGTCTCTAGTGCTGAAGCCTCTGCTACATGGCGTCGCTTTCTTGCAGGAGCAAAGAAAAGCACATCAATCAGCCATATTCCACCAGTGACAGCACTTGCCAACACCAAAAAAGCAGGGAAATCAAAATTCATGGTTACGAAGGAGTTCCTGATTATTAGTTATGGAGAGATGCAGATTTCATATTTCTTACTGAAACCTGCCATCAATTATCTTTTCCCACCTGCAGCACGGCAAGGAAGGCATCCTGAGGGATCTCCACCCGTCCTACCTGTTTCATGCGTTTCTTGCCCGCCTTCTGCTTTTCCAACAACTTACGTTTACGGGTAATATCGCCACCATAACACTTGGCGGTAACATTTTTGCGTAACGCTTTGACAGTGGTACGGGCAATGATTTTACTGCCGATAGCCGCCTGAATCGCCACCTCAAACATCTGTCTGGGGATGAGTTCTTTCATCTTTGAGGTCAATTCGCGGCCCCTTGTCTGGGATTGGTCTTTGTGAACAATCAGCGAAAGCGCATCCACCTTCTCGCTATTGATCAGAATATCGAGTTTAACGAGAGGCGCCGCTTGAAAGCGTTTGAACTCATATTCGAAAGACGCATAACCCCGACTCACCGATTTCAAACGGTCGAAGAAATCGAGCACCACCTCGTTCAATGGCAGCTCATAATTGACCGAAACCTGTCCACCGAGATATTGCATCGATTTTTGCACACCCCGTTTCTCTATGCAGAGGGTGATTACAGCACCCAGATGATCCTGAGGCACCAGGATGGTGGCGCTGATGATTGGTTCACGAACCTCATCGATCTTCATCGGATCCGGTAGTTTGGCCGGATTTTCAATGCGTATCAATTCGCCATCGTTGAGCAATACCTCGTAGACAACGGAAGGCGCGGTTGTGATCAGATCAAGGTCATACTCGCGTTCCAGACGCTCCTGAACGATCTCCATATGCAGCATGCCGAGAAAACCACAGCGAAAACCAAATCCTAAAGCCTGGGAGGTTTCGGGTTCATAGTGCAGCGCAGCATCATTCAGGCGCAGCTTCTGTAGCGCGTCGCGAAGATTCTCGTAATCATCTGAGCTGACAGGATAGAGGCCGGAAAAGACCCTGGGTCTTATCTCTTCAAAGCCCGACAACGGCGCTTCGGCCTTGCGGTTTTCCAGAGTGATCGTGTCACCCACCGGCGCCGCATCGATCTCTTTGATCCCGGCGATGAGATAACCTACCTCACCGGCACCCAGCACGGTTTTGTCGAGCCGCTTGGGCGTAAAAACACCCACTTTTTCCACTTGATAGGTCCGCTCCGTGGACATAATGAACATCTTGTCCTTGGGTTTGATGGAACCGTTCACCACCCGAATCAGAGAGATAACCCCCACATAGGGGTCAAACCAGGAGTCAATGATCAGTGCCTGTAGCGGAGCATCCGAATCACCTTCCGGTGGAGGAATCCTATTGACCAGATCATCCAGCAGTTCATTGATACCCAGACCGGTCTTGGCGCTAACGTTGATGGCTTCGGACGCATCGATGCCGATGATCTCTTCGATCTCGTTGATCACCCGCTCCGGTTCCGCCGAGGGCAAGTCGATCTTGTTCAGTACCGGCATCACTTCCAGGCCCTGTTCGATGGCGGTATAGCAGTTGGCCACGCTCTGGGCTTCTACCCCCTGCGCGGCATCGACCACCAGCAGAGCCCCTTCGCAGGCCGCCAGGGAACGGGAAACCTCGTATGAGAAATCCACATGACCCGGTGTATCGATAAAGTTGAGTTGGTAGGTCTCTCCGTCCTTCGCCGTATAGTCCAGCGTGACGCTCTGGGCCTTGATGGTGATGCCCCGTTCCCGCTCGAGATCCATGGAATCAAGTACTTGCGACTCCATTTCGCGTTCGCTCAGCCCACCGCACACCTGTATGAAACGATCAGCAATCGTGGATTTGCCATGATCAATGTGGGCAATGATGGAAAAATTCCGTATGTGTCGCAAATCAGTCATGGAGTTGATGATATCCGGGCCAGTAATAGGAACCTCCGTTCCTGAAACCAACCCAGGTGAGCGCAGATGCCGCAAAAGGCGACAATCATACCAAATCAGCCTCCCTGCAAATAGCGCCGCAGTCCGGCTTCATCGAGAAAATATTCACTCAACCGGATTCCATCACCATTTTCGAGCACCGGCACAATGTCGTTATATCTGGCCAGCATCGCAGGATCGCAGTCTATATCGACCAACACCAGTGGGAACATCTGCTCCTTCTGGAGCTGCTGCAGTTGTTCCAGCATATCTTCACATAGGTGGCAACCATCACGATAGAACAGTTTTAGTGGTGTCATTCCTCCGGGACACGCAGCGCCAGGAACATCGGGCCAGAGGTACGGTGTACCAGCAAGGCGACCGTCTTGCCGCCAGGCAACCTTTTGGCCAATCGTTCGAACTGCTTCGCATTCTCAACATTAGTGTTATTCAACATCATGATGACATCACCCTCCCTGACGCCTGCTTCACGCGCCTCATTGCCCATCACCGAATCGACCATTACACCCTGACCTGCTGGTAGCGAAAACTGACTGAGATGCTCTTCGGTAAGATCAGAGACAGTCACGCCAAGCCGGTTTTTCACGATTTGGGGTTCCACTTGCTGGGCCAGTTGTGCACCCTCCTCAGGAGGTAACTCACCTATATTGACCATGACAGTGATATTCTCTCCGCCACGCAATACCTCCAGGCGTGCGGGGCGATCGACACGACTGCTGCCGACCAGCGGCGGCAATTCAGATGAGCTGCGCAATTCGGTACCGTTATACTTAAGTATTACGTCACCCACTTGCAGGCCTGCCTGGGAGGAAGGACTGTCTGGCAACACTCGGGCAACCAAGGCGCCACGCGGACGGGACATGTGGAAACTTTCGGCAAGTTCGCCCGTTACATCCTGAATCAGCACTCCCAGCCATCCACGACTCACTCGGCCACGGGTCTTCAACTGATCCGCTACATTCATCGCCACATCAATGGGGATTGCAAAAGAGAGTCCCATGAACCCACCGGAGCGGCTGTAGATCTGGGAGTTCACCCCAACCACTTCGCCCTTGAGATTGAAGAGCGGACCACCTGAATTGCCTGGATTGATGGCAACATCGGTTTGAATGAAGGGCACATAGTTCTCGCTCGGCAGACTTCGCCCCTTTGCACTGACGATACCGGCGGTAACCGAATGGTCGAAGCCAAAAGGAGAGCCGATGGCCAATACCCATTCACCAACTTTCAACTCTTTTGAACTGCCGACCTTCACCACAGGAAGGTCAGTGGCTTCGATCTTGATCAGCGCCACGTCACTGCGCTCGTCTGTGCCAATTAGCCTGGCGACATATTCACTCCGATTGTGCATCCTGACGATGATTTCGTCCGCTTCCGCAACGACATGGTTGTTGGTGAGAATATAACCATCGGGAGATATGATGAAACCTGAACCGAGAGACTGTTTCTCCACCTCGTCCTCTTGCAGATTTCCATGCTCATCGAGAAACCGCTTCAGCAGTTCACCAAAAGGGTTGTCATCCGGGATCTCCGGGATGTTGAATCGGCGCATCTGCTGACGGATGTTCTGCTGCTGGTGAGTGCTGATATTGACTACCGATGGCGCATTTTCCGTCGCAAGCTTTGTAAAGTCCGGCAGTTGTGCCTGTGCCGGGATGCTCAGCAAAGCAACCAGGACAAGAACCGTCCACTGCATCAGGGGGGGGTTAAGGGATTTCATAAACTAACTCCTTGCATAGCCGGTATACGCGAATTTGTAGGGGGCGGAGTCAAATTTGATCAAAGCAACAAGACACTCAGTACCGGATGCCCATCAACTTTGACCCCGACCCTTTCGCCTAAAATTGTATTGAACTGTTCGATTCCTGGCGGAGAATAGCAGCCTGGAAGGCGCTGTCGCGTTTTTTCCTCCGGGCATACCATTGTGTTAGAAACAATCCAATAATCAGTCCCAATAGACCACATAAAATAGCGATGAGTTCCCCTGCAGGTTGGAAGTACAGTCCCATCAACTCCTGCCCGGCAAGGGCGAAAGAGATCATAAAAAACAGGGGCAACAGGTAAGCTACAAACGATGCGTTCACCAGCGCCTTCTCCTGCAGGCCAATAACGACTCGTTCCCCGGGTTTGGCTCCAACAGCATTGAAAACCCGCAATTGATTGTGTTTGCGCTTGAAGAGTCCGGAGATCACGGAAGTGCCGCAACTGTCTGCAGAGTGGCAGGAACCACAAGCTGCCTTTTGCCTGGTTTCCACAACTGCATGATCGCCCTCGCAGGAGACCACGGTTGCATTTTCCTCAATCATTCGGCACGAGCGGTCTTTTGAGTTCGATGCATGGATTTCACCACGCTGAGTAGAGTCACAGCAGGTACTTCACCTACGGCTGTAACCTGATGGTCATCCACCTGTCCACCCCATGCATTGATTGCGCCCAAGCGTGAAACGCCCTCCAGGGCAGTGATCTGACCAATCGGCTCGATAAACACCGAGAGAGAGGCAAGACCGTCACTCAAAACGTAATGTTCGACCATCTCGCCATCCGTTGAGTTGGGCAACAGATCCTGCACACTAAGGGTAAAACCGGCCGGTAATTTACGGAACGACCAGTTTGCGACACTGCTTGGGGTTCTTTCAGGCGTATTTGAATTTGCATCGACAGCTTTGCGAGCACCTTTGTGCACAACAACACCCAACTCTGCAGTACCCACTTCCAGTTCGGTAAACATCGTCTGTTCCACCGCCTTCCCTTCTTCATTCATAAGGTCGGACTTAAGTGGAAGTGCACTTTCCTGATCCAGATAGAAGCGGTAACCGTAACGAAAACCGTCTCGCGGGATGATCGCCACGACCTTGGCCTGACGATCAGCGACTCTTGTCTCACCAAGCGTACGGAACGCATAGCTCAATGAGATTTGCTCAAGATTCTCAGGTAACAGGTCGAGGAATTTATTAGTTGGTGGCCGCTTGTCGATAGAGACCTGCTGTGATTCCGGCATGACACAAGTAACAGAGTCCCGGTCACGTATCACTTCACGGGGCGCACCATTGAGCGAGATCAATCGTTCATGGGGCAGACCGTCGCTTATCGCATGGATGATGCGCATTGTCTCCAGTTGATTGTCGTGCAGATAGATGAATGTCCCTTGATATTCGAGAACCCTGACAGCCTCCATCATGCGCTCCAGCCACTGGCGCGCTACATTTTCATCGTCAGATGCCGTGACTGAGCCGGCAAAGAGGAGCAGAAAGAGCGCAAATCCGCAAAATGCCGTCATGCCAGACCGAAGAAGAGAGGCGGTCCCGGCGGGCCGGGAGAGACAGGCAAAACGACATCCCATACTCTTCATGAAGCAATCACCGTGCTCCGTCATAACTTACGAAAGTCGCATACGGCATGATTCCTTTCATGTTGCCGGCTGGAGCATACCCCTGGTGATTTACCAGATAACTGTTCAGACGGGATTCAACTTCAGGTTTGGCCAGCAACTCCCAACGTGTACCCTTCTGGTTGGCATAGGTACGCTCATTGGATGATTGATTTACCGCAACCTGTGGCAGGGAGGCTCCACCTTGCTCCGGGTTGATAAACTGCGGCGCAACCGTCACAGCCATCAGCGCCACTGAAGCAGCGATTGCTGCGCCGGCAACGGGTTTAACCCATCTGCGGCTGATGTTACCCGGAGCGAGCACTACCGGTTCATCCTCCAGACGCTGACTGATTGAAGCTGCCAGGCTTGGCATTACAGCCGGCCCTGTTTCCTGACGCATCACATCACCAATCAGGTAGTAACGACTCCAGGAAGCTTGTTGATCCTCACTGTGGATAAGCTCTTTTACCGCACCGGGAATTTCAAAGGCGGATAGTTCATCATCCGTCAATGCGGACAGTTTTTCGCGCTCTTTTTCTATCATTGCCGTAACCACTTTTTATGGGTTAATCAAGGGTTTTAAACGTTTATCGATCGCCTCGCGAGCCCGGAATATCCGGGAGCGCACTGTGCCGACTGGACAGGACATGGCCTCGGCAATCTCTTCATAACTCATTCCTTCAAGCTCACGCAGAATGATGGCTGTGCGCAGATCCTCCGGCAAGGCATCAATCGCATGCTGTACCGTCGTGGTGATCTCTTCAGTCAACACATGGTTCTCTGGCGTCCCATACTCCTTAAGACGCGAACCTTCATCCAATTGTTCCGCCGTTTCAGGTTCCACATCCCACGAGGGTGGGCGCCGACCCTGGGCTACGAGGTAATTCTTAGCCGTATTGATAGCAATGCGGTACAACCAGGTGTAGAAGGCACTCTCGCCACGGAACCGGGGAAGCGCCCTGTAGGCCTTGATAAAGGCCTCCTGTGTGACGTCCAACACCTCGTGAGAGTCCCGGATGTAACGGGAGACCAGATTGGCAATCTTCTGTTGGTACTTGAGCACCAACACATCGAAAGCCTTTTTGTCGCCCTGCTGTACACGGATGACCAGTTCCTGATCGACTTGCCGCTCGCCCATCCGGGCTTTACCCTCCTCGTGACTCGCGCTTCCTTACGCTCAGTCTCATTGACAACCATAGAATGAATAAGTTCGTGCGATCCCATACTTTATTGAGCTGGTTCAATGAACCATCGATTTGCGCTAGGATGCAGTCTGATTTAAGTGCGCATTATCACTGTATCCACCCCGCCCCGCAAATATGACTAAAGATCACCTCCACGACGTATTGATCATCGGCAGCGGTGCTGCCGGACTCAGCCTGGCCCTGCGGCTGCGAGAGGACCTGAAAGTTGCGGTCATCTCCAAACGAGAGCTTGAAGAGGGCAGCACATATTATGCCCAGGGTGGTATCTCGGCAGTGCTGGATGAGGGGGATACACTCTCCTCTCACGTCGAAGATACTCTTGATGCCGGCGCCGGGCTCTGTGATGAGGATACCGTCCGGCTGGTGGTCGAACACGGACCCAAAAGCATCGACTGGCTGATGTCCAAGGGCGTCCACTTTACCCGCGACGACTCTGCTGTCAGCAGTGGTGGTTACCACCTGACACGGGAGGGAGGACACTCCCACCGTCGAGTTATTCACGCTGCGGACGCAACAGGGAAAGAGGTGGAATCGACCCTGGAATCCCAGGTGATGTCACGCTCGAATGTGGAGATATTCGATTACCATATTGCTATCGACCTGATTTCCGGCGGCGAAAACGGCGTCCAAAAAACCAGGCGCTGCCTTGGTGCCTATATTCTCAACCAGAAAAACGGCAAGGTTGACACATTTCGTGCGCGCTTCGTGATACTTGCAACCGGCGGTGCCAGTAAAGTCTACCTCTACACCAGCAATCCCGATGTATCAACCGGGGACGGCATTGCCATGGCTTGGCGAGCAGGCTGCCGGGTGGCGAATATGGAGTTCATACAATTCCACCCCACCTGCCTCTACCACCCCCACTCAAAGACATTTCTTATTACCGAGGCGGTTCGGGGAGAAGGGGGGCATCTACTGTTGCCGGATGGCAGTCGTTTCATGCCCAACTTCGATGAACGTGCCGAGTTGGCTCCAAGAGATGTCGTTGCCCGAGCCATCGACCACGAGATGAAACGTATCGGCGCCGACTGCCTGTTTCTCGATATTAGTCATAAACCGGCTGACTTCATCAGGGAGCACTTTCCAACCATCTACAAGAGTTGCCTTGATTTTGGCATCGACATCACCCGTGAACCCATTCCCGTTGTGCCCGCCGCTCACTACACCTGTGGTGGAGTAATGACCGATCACCAGGCACAAACAGACCTGCCGGGTCTCTACGCCATAGGAGAGACGGCCTATACCGGGCTGCACGGGGCCAACCGCATGGCCAGTAACTCCCTACTCGAATGCCTGGTGTTTGCTGAACTGGCTACTGAGCATATCCATAGGAATGTGGACAAAATCCCCTTCCCCCGGGAACTTCCCCCTTGGGATGAGAGCCGGGTTACCGACTCTGACGAGGAGGTGGTGGTCTCACACAACTGGGACGAGCTGCGACGCTTCATGTGGGACTATGTCGGTATCGTACGCAGCAATAAAAGACTGGAACGCGCCAAACGCCGGGTCGAACTATTGCGAAGGGAGATCGGCGAATACTACGGCAATTTCCGCGTCAGCAACGATCTGCTGGAACTACGTAATCTGGTTGACGTGGCAGACCTGATCATTCGTTCAGCCCAGAGCCGCAGAGAGAGTCGCGGGCTACACTACACCATCGATTTCCCCTACCGGGATGATCAGGTGCAACGCAAGGCCACGGTGCTGATCCCCGACAACTACTCGCCAAAACGAAAAAACTAAACAGTCCAGACCAAGTCACAGATACATAGTGGTAGAATTGTTAGATTGTGTAACCTGGATGTCAGGCATTGGGGGCCTTAGCTTTTTTGCCGCTAACGAAACCACGGCAGCCGCGACAGGCACCTATAAACTCACTGGAGATCTGAACATGGACTATCTCGAATGGACTAAAGACCTGGATACCGGGGTCGATGTCATCGACAAACAACACAGACGCATTGTTGATTATATCAATCAACTGGTGGATGCCACAGAGACTGGTGATAATGAATCAATTTCCGATGTCTTCGACGGGTTGATCGACTACACGATTACCCATTTTACCTTTGAAGAAGGTCTCCAGGATAAGGCTGGATACGAATTTCGATCCGCGCACCAGCGGGTTCACAAAGTCTTCATAAAAAAACTCGGGGAATATAAGAAGGATTTCGATGACGGTAATGTTGATGCTGTATTACAGGTCAACAGAATGTTGCGCAACTGGCTCATCAACCACATCAAGAATGATGACGCCGATTATGTGCCCGCTGTGCAGAAGATGCTCGGTACCGAAAAGAAGAGCGGTTGGCTATCCCGTAGTCTGGGTAAGTTCTTTGGCGGTTCAGACGCCTGAATAAGTCAATACAACCCGGTTAAACATACATTCTCCCTACAGGATAATATTTAGATTTCTTTATCGTCGGAAAAATTGACACCTTTCATTATCCTGACGCACGCCTTTTCTCGTTTCCCGTCTTTTCTACGCCACAAATTCCTAATCCTCTGAAATAAAGAACAGCATTCATCAAACGGGAATAAGCTTCTGGATATTGTCAGTAAATTTTACAGTTACTACTCTAATTCCTGGGAAGTAATTGCCTAGCGGTCGATTTTGAGTCTATTTCTCGGAGATAATTATTGGAGAATGCTGTTCCTGTTAGTTTTATTTATGATATTTCAATTAGATAGATTACCACTCGGACCTCCAGTCAGGATAATCCCACCAATAGCCATAAAAAAAATAATGATTGGCCCGACCTTTGCTGTATCTGAAATACGAATTAATTTTTCTGGGTCCCATAAATAATGGCAAAGGCGGTAATCTCAAAGTCCCTACAACTGACTTCGAAAGCAGCGCTGCTTGCGACTGCAGGTATGGCGCAGGCAATCAATGTTGACGGGGAAGTCAACGACTGGCTCAGCACACCTCTGAGAGATGCTTCAGATTGGGAGAGCGTTTTACGCCGTGCCATCCTCCAAATTGCTGAAGGTCAGAATAGTGATTACCTCGACTCTGGATATGGTGGTCTGGCTTATCATGTGGAAGCCATCTTAGCGGAGCAGATGAACACAAGCCTGAATGTGACCGACAGTAACCCGAATGCGAGTGGCTGGGGTGATGAGAATGACAGGTAGACGCAGCATGAGCCGCACGACAAAAAAATAAACTCACAGCAGCAATTCGGGTGGCCCGCAGTTTGTGGCCATCCTTTTTTTTGCCTGACAAATCCACAACAAACGCAAAGAAAGTAGGGTGTGCCGTGCGCACCATGTTTGCAGCCAATTCTGATGCGCACAGCGCACCCTACGCACAAAGCTGCAATAAAAAAGCCCGCATCTGTTTCCAGATGCGGGCTTTTTTCAAACAGCGTCTATCAGGAATTCAGAGACTGATAGTAATCCATCAGAATCTGCGCCACTTCGGGACGAGAGAACTCAGCCGGAGGCGCGATGCCCTGGCCCAGCATCTCACGTACCTTGGTGCCGGAGAGCAGTACGAAGTCTTCTTTGCTGTGATCCGGTGCGTCACGCATCATCACAACTTTGTTGAGCTTCTTGGAGTATGCGGTGTGGTCGGCGCGGAAGATCTCGATATCCAGCATGCCTGCGGGTACTTCGTCATCGAAAATAGTCTGTGCGTCGAAGGCGCCGTAGTAGTCACCAACACCGGCATGGTCGCGACCGATGATGAAGTGGCTGGCACCCATGTTCTGACGAAAATAGGCGTGCAGCACGGCTTCGCGTGGACCTGCGTAGAGCATATCGAAGCCGTAACCGGTGATCATCACGCTGTTCGGCGGAAAGTAGAGCTCAGCCATCTTGCGGATGGCGGCATCACGAACCGGCGCAGGAATATCGCCCTTCTTCAGCTTGCCCAGCAGCATGTGGATGACAAGGCCGTCACAACCCAGACGATCCATCGCCATGTGGCACAACTCTTCGTGGGCCAGATGCATGGGGTTACGGGTCTGGAAGGCAACAACCTTCTCCCAGCCGTGTTCCTTGATCTCGTTACGAATCTCGACCGCGGTACGGAAGGTATCGGGAAAATCACCCTGGAAGTAGGAGAAGCTCAACACCTGGATCGGACCGGAGATTGCGACACGACCCTGGGTATTGAAGGCGTTGACGCCGACGTGATCCATATCCTGGGTGCGGTAGACCTTGTCGGTCATGACCTTCATCTGATCGTCGGAGACGGTTTCGATGTTTTCCACATCCATGATAGCCAACACAGGGTTGCCTTCCACATTGGGATCACGCAGTGCGATGCGCTTGGCGTCACCAATGGCATCAGCGCTGTCCACCAAGCAGAGAACCGGCACAGGAAAGTGGGTCCCGTCGGTCATTGTCATGGATTCTGCCGCGCCCATGGCATCGGCCACGTTCATGAAGCCCTTAAGAGGGTTGAAGTAACCGGCGCCCATCATTACCGCGTTACCAGCGGCCTGCGAACTGATCATGACTGACGGAAGACTTTCCGCCTCGTGGGACAGTTTGTGGTGCTCATCGGGATCGTAGACAAACAGGGGTTGCAGTTCTTCGGAACCTACAGGCTTGATCATGATATTTCGTCTCCTTCGCTTCACACGAAAATTCAATCAACCGGCCGGGCCACGCTGCGTGATCCGAACCGGCACAGGATTCTCAAATGACCGTTATGCTATCTTGCAGATGCTGCCAATTTTCAACATCAAAAAGACCACTTAACTTTATGTTTTTACAGTAAAAATACGCATTGAGTGCGCATTCTGAAATCTAAAACAGACATACCCTATCACAGCCGGGGATTATTCATCCCAAATATATTTTTATGCCGTCAGCAAAATTCCAATGGGAGAATAGTTTTTCCGCAAATTTAAGCGTTCATCCAGTGCAGGGGGAGCTGAGGGGTACCCTGCATTATTGCCACAAAACTTCCGCCAGGCCGCTGTTCCTGCGTAACTGCCTATGAACGAGAGCGCGGAAAACGTCCTGCTCAGTTGAGATATAAAATCTGCTGCGTGAACGGGTAATCGCGGTGTACAACAGTTCACGGGTCAATTGCGGGTTATCCCGGGCAGGTAGTTGCAGAAGGACTTCATTGAACTCGGACCCCTGACTCTTGTGCACCGTCATGGCGAAAACAGTCTGGTGTTCGGGCAGACGGGCAGGCGCTATCCAGCGGAAGCTGCCATCCGACATAGGAAAAACCACTGAGATCCCTCCCCCTGCTTGTGGATTCGACAGGGCAACGCCAATGTCACCATTAAATAGTCCCAATCCGTAGCTGTTTCGGGTAACCAAAACTGGCCGCCCCTGAAACCATTGGGAATCCCCGGTGATATAGCCCCTGCTACGCAGTTCGGCCTCAATCCGCCTGTTTATGGCAATGACGCCGTCGGGACCCTGATGCAATGCACAAAGCACACGATAATCGTTAAGAGAGGCGAAGATCTCTGACGGCGCCGCCCCCTTTTCGATCATTTCAAATATTTTCGCATATCGTCCAGCAGCAAGCTTTGCCGTGTCATCGGTCACTGGAATCCGGCGAATTTGCGATGCTGCACCGCCCTCTTCCAGCAGTTCCCAGGCCTGTTTGAAGTTTCCGCTGTTCACTGCACCGGCCAGGAGCCCGATAGAACTTGCCGAATCGAAGCGGTAGCTCTTCTTAAGTACCACCACTGAATCCGCCAGTGCCCTCGGGTCACTGGAATCAGGGGGTGGGCTCTGCCCAGTGGCTCGCTGCAGCTGCTCTGCGAAGTGAGGCGTTGGCCCGCGATAACCACTACAGATATCACCCAGTACCGCCCCGGCTTCCACTGAAGCCAGCTGATCCTTATCCCCCAGCAGAATCAGGCGGGCGGAATTGGGTAGAGCTTCCAGCAACTTCGCCATCAGTGCCACAGGCACCATCGAAGCTTCATCTAGCACCAACACATCCAATGCAAGAGGGTTGTCTCTATTGTGATTAAAACCTGTACTGCCGTGCCTAACCCCCAGTAATCGATGTAGCGTAGAGGCCAGCTCAGGCAGAGAATCCATCAGTGCCAGATGAGAGTCACGCGACTGCTGAATTGTCTCCTGCAGCCGTGCAGCCGCCTTGCCGGTTGGAGCTGCCAGTGCGAAACGTAACGCCTCACCGCCCGGCTGTTGGCGCAACAGTGCAAGTAGACGCATCACCGTGGTGGTCTTGCCGGTGCCAGGCCCGCCGGAGATCACACTGAGCCGTCGTAACACTGCAGTGGCAGCGGCCTGTTTTTGCCAATCGATTTCATCGCCGGTATTTGGAAACAGTTGTTTCAAGTCTGTTCGCAACACCGCTTCATCCACATTGGAGGCTTGGCGAGCCGCCCGCTCATCGAGCATAAAACCAAGGCGGTGTTCATATTTCCAGTAGCGATGCAGATAGAGCCGGCCTGAAGTATCAAGGATCAATGGCTGGTGTTCACCGGGCGTTCCAACCACTCCACTCTGGTGCAGTTGGACAGACCAGTCGTTCAACGAAGGCACTGAGGCTATCACCTGACCGTCGAGCCCGTTCAGAGGCCGATCCGCCATCTCAGTGAGGTCAAAGCAGACGTGTCCTTCATTGGTTGCCCGGCTGGCCATTGCAGCCGCAAGCGCGAGCGATCCTGATGGCTGATCCGATTTCTGCAGAAGGATATCGGCAAAATAAACGTCCAGATCGCTCAACAACCCCTGACCCTGAAGTTGGCCGATCAGTCGTCTCTCAACGCTCATGCCTCAGCCCCCGGAATTGCCAGATCCAACGCCTCGATAAAGGCTTTCGGCGGCCGTTCCCGAAAAACACCGAAACCGGCCCCGGTTACAGGTTGCATACCCCGCAGAAAAAGATAGAAGACGCCACCGAAATGGCGGTCATAATCATAATCGGCCAGACGCAGCCGCAGAAAACGGTGCACGGCAAGGGTATAGAAAAGATATTGAAGCGGATAGTCGTGCGTGATCATGGCATTTTCCAACTGAGTCTGACCATAGTCAGAAGTTTCAGTGCCAAGCCAGTTCGACTTGTAATCCAGCAGATAGAATCGCCCGTTCGCCTCAAAGACCAGGTCGATGAAGCCTTTCATAAAACCCTGGATCGAACCGAACCGAATACCGGCTGCTGCCCGCTGGACCCGCTTAGAATTTGCGAACTGCTCCTCTTCCAGAATACTTTTCAGCCTGGCCGAATCAAATCCGGCTACCGGATAGTGAAACTCCATCTCGTTGATTCGTTGTCTGCTGCTGACATCACATAACCGCAGCCCGGTTTCATCCAACCCGGTATTCACCACAGACAGCACCATCCTTTCAACGACAGGTGTCCAGTGCGTCTCGATTCCGTAATTTTGCAGCTGCTGCTGGATAACAGTTTCCAGCCCTGGATCGCCGGCATTTGTAAAATCGAGGTGTTCAAAGATTGCGTGCAGACAGGTTCCAGGCCTGGGCCCTTTGGGAAATCCATGGATATCGTGAGTGGGGTCCAGGGTGACGATCGTCTCGGAGCGAACCGCATCACGATCCGGCAGGTCGGTTCCATGACCCGTGACCAGCGCGGAGAAACTGGTGATCCTGGGACCCGATCTGATTGTGCCGCCAAAGACTCTGGCCGAAACAAGCTCCGGGGTGAGCGCCAGAGGAAACTGGGCAACCTCGTTGATCTCCATCAGCGGCAGGATAAGAATGTTTCCACCAGACTGCTCCACCAGCTCATCAAGCCGCTGAGCCACTGATTCGTCACTTACTTTTCTGAAGGTTTTTTTCCACCGGCTGATCGGTTCATCAGAGGAGGATTCCCCCGGATGCAGCAACCAGGCCAGTGGAGAATTTTCGCTGTTTTTTACCTTGCCCCAAGCCAGATAGCAGCGGTGCTTGGCACGGGTCAAGGCAACGTAGAGTAGCCGCAGGTTCTCTGCAAGATCCTCTTCTGCCTTGTGGACCTTGTCTTTTTCGAAGTTGGCTGACCCCAGTTCCAGGACAGGTTCGAAATCAGTGTCAGGATCATGGAACAGGTAAGACTTTTGGCTCTTTCGGAATCCGGGCTGTTCATCCCAAAGGAAGGGACAAAATACCACCGGATACTCCAACCCCTTGCTGGTGTGCAGGGTTACGATGCGCACCAGGTTGCCGTCGCTCTCAAGACGCAGCAGTTTTTCTTCATCGACGGGCGCTTCGCTTTGCCGTTGCTGGCTGAGCCATTTTATCAAACCCTCCATACCTGGCTGCATCGACCTGTCATGCTGATGCAGCAGCTCACCCAGCTGATAGAGATTGGTCAGGCGCCGCTCTCCGTCTTCGTATGAAAGCAATCGATTTTCCACCCCCCGTCGTATCAACAGGCGGCGAAACATTCGCATGAATCCCTGGTCTCTCCAAGTCTGATGGTAGTCGAGAAAACTTTCCACCTGGCCACCGGTAGCCGTCTCATCCCCGGTCAGCGCATCGATCTCTTCACCACTCCAGCCCAACATGTCGGTGGCCAGAGCAGCCCGCAACAGAGACTCACGGCGGGAATCGAAACAGGCGTGCAGCAGACGTTCCAGCTCTTCCGCCTCAAGGCCATGAAAGATATTGTCCTGGGCACTGCGCACACTGTGAATACCCAGTTCCAGCAGGGCCTCGGAAATCTGCTCGGCCTGTTTGTGCTTGCGCACCAACACCGCAATGTCATTGCCACACAGGGGGACTTCATCAATGGTCGCTTTGCCGGTCCGCCCCAGGACAAGCAGCCTGTCGATCTCCCGGGCTGTGGTCGCAGCCACCGCGTGACGCAGCTCATCGACCTTCATCTCCTCCATCACCAGCTTCCAGATCCGCATGGGCTGGGATGTATCCCCCCTCACGACCAGCCCTTTCTCCCGCAGGTTGGCGGCATCAACAGGATGAAACGGTATCTCTTCGTAGAAAAAAGGCGCCGGAGCGTTGTCGAACAAGGCGTTCACCGCCTTTATCAGAGTTGGCGTTGAACGCCAGTTAACGGTTAGGTGATAACGGCTTTTGGCATCGTTGCGGGCCTGCAGATAGGCAAAGATGTCAGCGCCGCGAAAGCTGTAGATCGCTTGTTTGGGATCGCCCACCAAAAAAACCGGCAGACCTGATTTACGATAGATGCGCGAAAAGATCTCATACTGCACCGGATCAGTGTCCTGGAATTCATCCACCAGGGCCGCCGGATAGCGTTGCTGCAACGTTCTTACGAGATGCGTCCCGCCACTGCCTGAGAGCGCCTGATTGAGCTGCAGCAGCAGATCATCATAGGACCATTCACCCGCTTCCGCCTGTCGTCTGGGCAGCTCGTTAATCAGATAATTGTAGAACTGCAGATAGATTGCTTTGATCCTGTCAGCATAGGCGCTGGTGATCACAGACTTCAGATCTGCAAATTGTTGGCATCGGTCGAAGAATTCGTGTTCCGGGACCTGATGGCCCTTTTTAATCGCCTTCTCGATGGAGCTGGAAGAAAATTTTTCCAGTTTTTCAAACGCTCCAACCGCCGGACTCTTCTGTGACAACCAGTGATCCATCTCATCGCACAAGGTTGAGATAGTGCTGGATTTGTAGGATGTCTGATTGAAAACGGCTGTATCACCCAGCGTTTTACGAATCCACTCTCCATCCACCTGCCATAGAGGTTGCAACTGCAAGATGATTTGCACCGCCTGCGTCTCCAATCCAGCGGGATCGGCAGGGGATTCTGCCCCACGCACCGTCAGATAGGGTTTACCCAAGCCATCATGAACCGCCGAGAGCAGACCTTCCGGTGTGCCGATTTCAGCCCTTACCCGATCAGTAATGCCATCCGGTAGGTCTTCCAGTTCCCGCCGCCAAAAATCATCCGCAATCTGTTGCACACGAGCCGCCTGGTCCGGAACCAGTTCCGCATCGAAGGATTGGCCACTTCCAAAGGCATTTTCAGTCAATACCCGCTGACAAAAGCCGTGGATGGTATAGATCGCTGCCCGGTCAAATCCTGCAATCGCCAGATTGAGACGTTTGACCATCACGGCATGATCCGGCTGAGTCTGGAGCAGATAAACAAGTAGCGGATCATCCGACTTCCCGCTGGAAAAGGCCTCCCTCACTTCCAGCAGACGCCCTCTGATACGGGCCTTCAACTCTGCGGTCGCGGCATTGGTATAGGTCACCACGAGAATGGAATCCGGATCGACCCCATGTTCGATCAACAGCCGCAGATAGAGTCCGGTAAGCGTATAGGTCTTGCCGGTTCCGGCGCTGGCCTCCACCAGATTCAACCCCTCCAGGGATACGGTATTGAGATCCATCAGTTTCACTCCACCAGCTCCATGTGTTCCATGAGGGGCAAAAAGACGGAGAGGCTGATCTCATGGAATGCCTCATCCAGCATCTCTTCGCCAGGCATCAGCAGTCTGTGGTGGGGTTTGCTCCCGTGTGCCGGAGGGTCATTGAACCAACGCCTTCGAGCCTGGTAGAGGGCCGTCGGCCGATCTTCCGTCGCCCGCCACTTCTCAGCATAGGGCCAGGAGGTGCCTGCGTAAAAATGCAATGGCGTCAGCATACCCTGCCGGTAGAGCGCCACCAGTTGCTGCAGATAGGCTTCAGGGTCGTCCGGTACAATAAACCTCCCCTCCTCATCCGGTGACAGCCAGATTGCCTCCCACGCCACCCCTTCAGGCCTGATAAGATTCAACGTCAGAAATCGAATCCAGAGATCCAGTCTTTGATGGGGATATATCTTGCCTGCGCTGTATTCGAGCAGGCCTGTACTGCGCAATCCGTTCAGCCGACCGCTCAGCCGCAGACCGTCCAGTATCAGATCGACATCCAGGGGCGGCATCTCTTCACCAAAAGCACCCGCATTCAACCGTTCCACCATTAACTGAGCGGATCCGCAGAGCTGTTGATAGTGACGTCGTCCGGGTTTTCCGTGTGGCAACTCACCCCGGAGATCGAGCAGTTGATAGAAGGATTCCGCTGACTCTCCAGAGAGTAGCCGTTCCACCAGTTCGCGCTCAACGGCTTCGGCGGTAAATTTTTCCATCTCGAAGGTTTCACGTGCATCAGGGATATCCCGGGCGGTTTCCAACCTGAGATTGAGTCGCTGGGCCGCAAATGCCCGCGCAGGACCGGCACTGTAAAAACGCCTCAGCAGATGCAGATCCACTGAATCTGTTATCGGTTCCATTTTGGGCAGCGGCGCGGCCACCAGTGGCTGGCGCTGTTTTTCTCCACGTCCAACCAACTGGGCTGCCTCTTGCATTCTCGATGAATAGCTAAAGAGATGTCCCTCAAGTTGGAAATAGTTGGGGCTGAAGGGCTGAAGCGGATGCGTAAAGGACATCCTATCCAAACCGGACTCACCTACTTGAGACGCCATATAGTCCCGCAATTCTTCCACCAACACCGAAGGCGGCAGTGCACTGTTGTCTTTGAGACTGCGGCCGACATAGCTGATATAGAGCCGTTCACGGGCAGAGATCAGTGTCTCCAGAAACAGATAACGATCATCGGCCCGTCGCGAGCGGTCGCCAAAACGAAACTGCTTCGTCATCAGGTCAAAATCCAGGGTTGGGGGTTCACTGGGAAAGGCGCCGTCGTTCATCCCGATCAGGCAGATCACCTTGAAGGGCAGGCTGCGCATGGGGGTGAATGCGCAGAAATTGACACCACCACCAAGAAAGCCCCGGCTTGAACCGTGACTGAAGAGCAGTTCAAGTTGCTGACAAATCAGGGAGAGAGAGGCCTGGCCTTGAAAGCCGGCCTCATCCGCCTCTTCACCCAATCGCACAAGGGTGTCCCGAACAAGTTGCAGCGGCTGCTCCGCGCTCTCATCGGCGGCAAAAAAACGCTCTAGAATCCGCTGCAGGCGGTCACACCATATGGCAACCGAGACCATACCGGATAGCCTGTCCTCCAACTCAAACAAGGATCGGCAGAAGCCCAACAATCCACTCAACCAAACAGATTCCGAACCTTCAGCACTCTCCGGGAGTGGAATGCCCTGCCACAAGGCTTCATCGTTTGGCGACATGGCGTAACCCAGCACCAGCTGCTCCAGCCCGAAGCGCCAGGTATTCCGTGGGTCGGAAGGTAAATCAAAATCCGATTTACTCTCAGCGTCCCGTCCCCAGCGAATTGCCGCCTGTTCAATCCATTCGACGATGCGTTCCAGACCCGCCTCATCGAGGCCGAACCGCTGCTGAATCGCCGGAAATTCCAGTAACCTGAGAACCTCATCGACCCCATAGCGGCTGGCAGGGACCGAAAGCAGATCAAGGAATGCCGTGACATAGGGATTTTCCAGCCCTTGGGTCCGGTCGCTGATGCGGTATGGGATGGCAGGACAATCCCCCGGCTCGGAGAAACGGGCGTCGATAAGCGGCGCATAGGTATCGATATCGGGCGTCATCACCAGAATATCAGCAGGAGTCAGATCCGGCATCTCCTCGAACATTGCCAACAGCTGATCATAGAGAACTTCAATCTCCCGCATGGGACTGTGGCAGCGGTGAAATGCAACAGAATGATCTCGTTCAGTTTCGATGGGCTCAGGCTGTTCGAGATGCAGAATCTCACGCTGTAACCCCATCAGGCAGCCATCCCCTTCTGCAGCATCGAACCACTCCTCGGAACCCGGGTCGAAATCATTGATCGCGGAGAAAAAATCTCTGCCCTGTCGCCCCAGAGAGGCAAGCAGGGGATTACCGACCTCCAGGTAGAGGTCTTCGATATCGGATGACATCAACTCCCGTTTCACCTTCTCCCCCTCGGGCATGATTTCAAGCCAATGGGCCTCACAGGGATTCAGCAGGAAAAGATGGATATCTATCCAACGGGAGAGCTGCCTGATAATCTCAAGATAGCCCGGAGAGAGCGTTGGCACCCCAAAGAGAAAGAGCCGCGCAGGTAGGCCGCGGGGAGGATTAGCGGCATCGCCCGACATGGCCTGGAACAGGGACTCCTGCAGATGCACCCAATGAACAGCATCGTCCACGGTCAACCGGCGCCAGATTTCCGCTTGCCACTCATCCCCTGCAACAGCAGACTCACCCTTATCCCATTTCCGGATCCAGTCGGGACGATAGACCAGATAGCGGTCGAACAGACCTGCCAGTCTGTCAGCCAATTGGAAGCGACGCTTCTCACTCTCCTTCCTCAGATAATGGCTAACTGGCGCAAACACCGGTTCTTGGCCAATCTCATCGAGCAGTTGGAATATTCGCCATCTGAGCAGGGAGGGTTCAAACCGGTTGAATTCACTGACATCGGGAAGAAAGGCGCGAAACACCTCCCAGACGAAAGAGGCAGGCATGGGAAAGCGGATATTGGCACAGATTCCCAGTTTTTCCGCAATTTCAAGGGAGAGCCACCGTGCCATGCCGGGATGCTGCACAACCAGCACCTCCTCCTCCAGAGGAGAGATCACCGGTTCAGCCAGCAGCGTATTCAGCCGCAGGGACAGAATCTCGAGTCGATTGGATTGATAGAGTCTCAACATGAGGCCCTATTCTACCCTCTCTTAGGCTCAAATCATGAGCCTGTGGCAATCACTTTTAATTCATGCTGGTAGGGTGCGCTGTGCGCACCATGATTGCTGTAACTGCTTATTCTGGTGCGCACGGCACACCCTACATTTGTCACTTCTGCGATGATTCCATAGACAGGTAAATCGCGGCGGGGCGCCGTTCCTACGAGATAGAGAACATGGGCATAGAATCAGCGCCTTTGCTCTGCAGGCACATTGGGTGCAAGCACGACATCCAATACTTCGGCCACCCGGGCCGGAACGTCTTCCATCACCGATACAACCTTGTCGCTATCCAGACCAGTGGCCTGCCAGACCTCGGGCCGCACCTGATCAAGAATTTCATCCAACGGCTCACCGCTCATTTCACCCTGTGAAAGCAAGCCCGCGATGTACACCAGGGAAGCCTCAAGCCGGTAATCACCCGCGTTCAACGGTTCATGGTGAGTACCAGCGACGGTAATCAGACTTTCCGGCAATTTCCAGGTTTTCAGCAATGCTGCACCGGCGTCCATGTGGGTAAAACCGAAAACATCCGCCTCAGTGTCGGCAAGAATGGCATCGTCTCCCCCGGTAATCAGCAACACATCCCGCGACTGCTCCGGCAGGCGCAGGTAGATAACCAACCTGCCGATATCATGCAGCACACCCATCACGAACAGGCGTTCACCATGCAAGACATTGCATTGGGTTGAGAGCGCCTTGGCTATGATCCCTGTCGTCACTGAGTAGCGCCAGAATTCTGTCATATCGACCAAATCGGCAGGGATACCGGTAAAAATCTCAGCCGCCGAAGTAACCAGAACCAGGTCGCGCAGACCCTTCGTACCAATGACCGTGACGGATCTGGAGATGGTCTCCACCGGAGCCCGCATACCGTAGAAAGCACTGTTGACCAAACTCAGGAGGCGTGCGGAAAGATCGGTATCCTGAGAGATCACCTCCCCGATATCTTTTGATGAATAGAGCGGAGAATCAGCCATCATATTGACCTTGATACAGACATCCGGCAACGAAACCAGATGTTCTATCCCTTTGACCAGTTCCTCGGCATTCATTTAAATCACCTTGCAGTTAACACTATTTCACAATTTTATCGGCCAGCCTGGCGGTTTCTTGAAAATCAGGGTTGGCCAGCCCAAGAAATGAATTCAGCTGTATACAGTTAAATCATCAGAATGATATTCCCCAGATTTCCCCTCTGCCTTTCGTTCCTTCTGTTACCCAAGGCCCGTTAACACTACTCGGATACAGTGTTAGCAGACCTTAGCCAATTGGCCCTCCGCCAACTAATCGCTGCTCATGAGAAAACCTGTCTAACTTTCTGTTCATAAATCAGTTTCGTCTGTGCTAACCTTAGCGGGAAAGACTGCCAATGATGCTCCGGTATTCCCGCAGGAATATAATGACGATTGGGGAGAGTGTGCGGGTTAAACCATGTTTTATGGCTTGATGCCCGCAGCTACCGGCTCAAGTCAGATTTAGTCAATCGCATTGAAGGATCAAGTGATGGTGCCATCACCGGAATCACGAAAAAGTAAATATCAGACCCAGTTTCAACCGCTCATGAGCCGCTGCAAGGACATGGTGCTGGTCTATGTCAGCGCCCTGCTGACCGAGTTGTTTGCCAACACGGACAAGGCGTTGATGAGTTTCGCCCAAAAAGCGGAGAACGATCTGATGCAGAATCGCTTTTTTGAAGCGATCAGTCTGATTCGGAACCGCCACGGCCTGGTGGAACATGAGTTCAGAGAGCAACTCAGCGCAGGTTTTGATAATTTCTGGGCAAGGAAGCCGGATAGTGATCCCTTCTCCACTCTAGGCAGCGATATCGAACTCGAACTGGTCGATGACGACTCCATGGATCAAACCACGGCCATCGAAAACATGGTCAGTAAAGCGACCATCGGCCATCGCTCTCAACTCTACGCACTGAGCCAGCGTCTTGCAGTTATCAACGGTGGCGAGGCGATAGAAAAAAACAGAACCCCTGCCTGCCCGCAGCATCTTGTCGACGCTTTCGCCAGTGCTATCGACAGTCTGAGTCTCGAATCCAACATCAAGCTTATTGTTCTCGCGCTTTTCAACAAGTACGTTTTGAAGCAGCTAGGCTCTCTGTATGAGGATTTCAACAACAACCTCAAGGATGCCGGTGTACTGCCCCACCTTAGACCTACTATCCGAAATCCGCAGGCAGCTGGCCAACACGGTGGCAAAACGGACAAGAGTGCCCAGCAAACCGAGGATCAAAACGCCGCAACCTCAGAACAGGACCTCGGGGAAGAGCTCTTCGACTCAATCATCGGCCTTCTCGCATCCCGGCGTGGCAGTTCACCCCAAAGACACTCCGCAGCTCCGCAGGGGAGTGAGAGTGGGTCAGCTGGTAGAGCGAGTGGCGCCAGCGGGCACTCCGGCGGCGGGCAGCTGCCCACTACCGCGAACCTTGTCTCCGCACTTAATGATATTCAGCCAGCCACAAGATCAGATTACCTGCCCGATGCTTCGACAGAAGCCCCGTTCATTCCGAACATTGAACTCGATGAACAGTTCCTTACCCGTATCAAGCAGACACTGATCGAGGAGCGAAACAAACTCTACAGTCAGATTGACACTGATCAGTTGGATACAGTGGATGAAGACACCATTGATCTTGTCGGAATGCTGTTTGAATACATGCTGAACGATCCGGTTCTTCCCGCAGTCGCCAAGGCACTGATCAGTCACCTGCACACACCCTATCTGAAAGTGGCTATTATCGACCGTCATCTGCTCACCGACAGCAATCACGATGCTCGCCAGCTACTCGACTGCATGGTTGAAGCAGGCAGCCACTGGATCGATGAGCACAATCTCAAGCGTGGTATCTATCCGGACATGCAGGCGGTAGTCGATCGCGTACTCAAAGAGTTTTCTGACGACATAAAACTCTTTTCCGATCTACTGACCAACTTCAAGGCGAGAATGGATGATTTTCGCCGGAAAACCGAAGTTCTGGAAAAACGGGCTCAGGACTCAGCCAAGGGGCGAGAAAAGCTCAACGATGCAAGGCAGAGGGCAGGCCAGGAGATGAAAGCCCGAACCTTCGGTTCCTCCCTGCCTCAGGTGGCGAAGGACTTTCTGATTCAAACCTGGACGGACAAGTTGATCTTCATCCTGCTGCGCCACCCCGATGGTGAGATGAGTGAAGACTGGAAGGACGCACTACATGTCGCAGATGAGCTGGCTTGGGTCTTTGAAGACAAAAAAACCCAGGATGAGCAGAGGGAACTTGAGAAGACTCTGCCCTACCTGCGCAACACGATTGAAGAAGGACTTGAGTCTCTGGGCGGTTACCATCAGGAGAAGAGTCGTGCACTTTTCGAACTCCTGGCCAATGCAGAAAGCGCCATGTCTGCCGGCTCATCTGCGATCAGTGAGCCCAAGAGTGTCAGCACCCCAAAAGCGCCTGAACCAAAACCTTTTCAAACCACTCAACCAGAGCCTCCTATACCTGTTCCGGAACCCCCTGAGTCCGAAGACCAGATCCCTGACGATCTCCTGAAGATGATGGACAAGTTACGTAAAACCGAGTTCGGCACCTGGTTTGATCTCAGCGTCGGTCCCAATGATGTCAGGCGAGTGAAACTTTCATGGCTCAGCCCGTTGACATCCTCATGCATGTTCGTGGACAGGGCCGGAGTGCAAACCGCTGTAAAACCCCTGCGCAAACTGGCACAAGAGATCATGGACGGAAAATCGAAGATCCTCGAAGAGAGCAACGACCCATTTGTCGAACGCACACTGCACGCCATTCGCAGAATGCTGCAACGCTCTCTCAAGGCAACAGAAGAGATTGCTGAGAATATCACTAACGATAACGAGACGGGAGAAGACGCTTGGTCAAAGGTTCCCGGCAGTACCTATAGGAATCCAGCCGATGGTTGAGCACCGTATTCTGCCACGCAAGATAGCCAATGAAGTCCTTGAAGTATTGGACCAAATAACGGCAACCTACATGGGGCAGGTGGTAAATATCACCGTTGAAGGTTTCATGCTACTCAGTGCCAACCCCATCAAGACGGGATCCATTTACCAATTGGATATGCGGCTCCCGTATCTGGTGAAGGGTCATAGCAAGATTTCGTTTGGTGCTGAAGCACTCTGGTGCAGCGAAGCCGCACAACCCGATACCTATTGGACCGGCTTTCGTATCATCGACATCTCGGATGAAGTGACCACTGTCATAGATACCATGATTGTGGACTGGGCAAGCATCTCCTGATCAAGCTGGAGATTATCCTCCCGTTCCGTGATGCGGCGACCACACTTGATGCCTGTCTGACTTCCATCAGGCAGCAGTCCTTTCAGGACTTTCGACTGCTCGCCATCAACGATCACAGTCATGATGACTCCTGCAGCGTGGTGCAGCAACATGCCAATTGCGATAAGCGGATACGCCTGCTGCACAATCCCCACCCAGGTCTGGTCAACGCACTGAATTTCGGCCTGATGCAGGCCACTTCTCCACTGATTGCACGCATGGATGCTGACGACCTGATGGATCAACAACGCCTGCAGTTACAGGTGGATTATCTGCAGCAAAACAAAATCATTACCCTTGTGGGATGCCAGGTCAGACTGTTCCCGAAAACTTTGATCCAGGCAGGTTACCGTGAATATGTGCGTTGGCAAAACCAGTGCCTGGATCCTGATGAGATTGCTGCGGATATCTACATCGAATCCCCCTTTGCCCACCCCAGTGTTATGTTCCGGCGCAAAGCCATCATTGAAGCGGGCGGCTATCGTGAAGGGATGTTTCCCGAGGATTACGATCTCTGGTTCAGGTTGTACCTTGCCGGTTACCGGATGGCCAAGCTGCCAGAGGTCCTGCTCGACTGGCGGGAGAGTGAAAACCGCACCTCCCGGCAGGATCCACGTTGCAGCAGGGAGGCGTTTGATCGGTTGCGTGCCCACTACCTCGCCCGGGATCCACTACTGCTGGCCCGACGCGATGAACTGGTGATCTGGGGTGCCGGGCGCAAAACCCGTAAACGCTGTCAACAGCTGTTGAAGCAGGGTTTCCAGGTAAAGGCCTGGATCGATATCGACCCACGTAAGATTGGAAACCGTTTGCAGGGTATCCCGGTCGTCTCACCCGAGTGGCTTCTACAGGAGAGCAAACCCTTTGTTCTCGTCTATGTCACCAACCACGGCGCGCGGGATCTCATTCGGCAGGAACTTGAGGATATGGGGTACCGGCGGGGAGTGGATTATCTCATGGTTGGATAAAGAATTACTGAATAACCCAGTTACTGTCATCTCTCCCTACAGTCGAGATGACAGTTTTCTCTATTCAATCAGTTGGTCGATCCCTGCAGATGGGTGCGATAGTACCCCATCACCTTTTTCACATACTGCTGTGTTTCGGGATAGGGGGGGATTTGATTATCAAACTTCTTCACCGCACCCTCACCGGCATTATATGCCGCCAAGGCCAGTTTCAAATCGAAACCGAACTGCTGCAGAAGATCTTTCAGATACCGCGCACCACCCTCCAGGTTCTGCCGGGGGTTGAAAGAGTCGTTGACGCCGTAACGTCTGGCGGTATTCGGCATCAACTGCATCAACCCCTGAGCGCCCACCTTTGAAACCGCACGGGGATTGTAGGCCGATTCCGCCCGCACCACCGAGTGGAGTAACCCCGGGTGCAGACGCATGTTTTTGGCAGTTGCGTCGATCAGCGGTGACAGTTTTAATTTGTTCTGCTTGAATGTTGCAACAGAGTAATCACCGTAGGCGCTGGCTGCTGGGGCCGATTTCCATAAGAGGCGATAGTTACCCGCCATGGGGTGATCGGTGAAATGGATGTGTCCATCCGCTGCTCGATATTTGAAGATCTGCGCCATCAGAGGAGATGAGGAAGCCAACAGGCAGAAGATCAGTAATGATCTGCCTGCCGTCATGGAGCATTTTATCCTGCTTCCGACCTGTTTCATCTCGATATAACCTGCTCATTCATTGCGAAAACCCGATGTCTGTCTGATAACAGCAAAAGCCCTTGAATAACCAGATTTTCGGCACATTATCGCTATTCTTGAGGAAAACAGATAGTAATTCCAGGGAGAGAAATCACAAAACAGACGGATTCACCGCCCACAACACTTCTTGTGCTTCTTACCACTACCGCAGGGGCATGGGTCATTTCGGCCAACTTTTGGTGTATCCCGAACCTCAGTCTTAGGCAGTACGAGTTCGCCATCGACAAAATACCAGAGACCGTCGGATTTGCTGAAATGACTCAGTTCATGATGTTTGCGCAGCAGATCCCGCTCTTTGTAGGAGGCGATGAACTCAACCGTACCCTCTTCGTCATCTGTCCCACCACCTTTCACCTCGACAATTTCCAGGTCGAGCCACTGTGAACTCAATGCCCAGCGCCGGGTTGCCGCTACATCGTGATCTTTTCGATGATCGGGATGGAGTGACTCATGCAGGAATTCCGGTTGCTGAGTGGCAAATGCACTGTAGCGGGCACGCATCAGCGCCTCTGCGGTCCCAGCTGTCTGGCTGGCCTCCAGAATCGGTTGGCAGCAGGTTTCAAAATCCCGGCCGGAGCCGCAATAGCACTGAGTCATGAGCAGTTGTTCCTGTGAATTCGATATGCGCGGAAAGATAGCACGGCGTCCCCATGCAACCCAATAGTTGTCTGAAGCAAATGATACTGGGTTTGCTGTGCTTGATCCGGTCTATACTTATAATCCCAAGTCCTTCCAGCGCTTTTCAATTCGTTTCAGGGAGATGGGATAAGCGGTTCCCAACTCCTGAGCGAACAGGGAGACCCGCAACTCCTCAAAGTGCCAGCGCATCTCTTCGATCCGCTCATCGCTGCGCCCGTTTTTCCTGCACTGTTCATCCCACTGCTGCCACTGCCGATAGGCCTTTGCCATCTCCCGGATCTGCTGTTGATCACGGGCTGCAGTACTTTGCAGTTTTTCCAGACGCTTTTCCAGCGCCTGCAGATAACGGGGAAAACGGCCAAGCTGTTCCGGCGGCGTCACTGCCAGAAATCCCTTGAAAACCAGGCGATCGAGTTGTTGTTGCATATCGGCAGCGGATGCCATCCAGTTGATCTGCGTAGTGCCGGAGAGTTTTTTTCTGACCTTCTGATACTCTTCGATGATTTTTCCAACCTCCTGGCAAGCGTCGTTGGCCACCGTCATCATCGCATTGCGACAGCGCTCTATTCGGTCGAGAAAAATCTCCTTGTCCCGTATCTCGGGCAATCCGTCCAGAAAGGTACGGTCGAGGATATAGGTAACCAATTCATCCTCCAGATCCCTCTGCTTCTCGACGGGCAGCCCCTCCGGCGCCTTTGGTACTTTGGCATATTGCAGGCGCATGCGCGCCAGGTTGGGCAGATTTTTGCGCAGATACCGGATCTCCTTTGCCAACTTGAGTTTAATCAAGCGCCGCACCCCCGCCTTGTGGCTCTGATAGGCAGAGGCTTCCGAATCGAGCAGACGAATGGCAACACTGTCGCCCTCGTCCACCAACGCAGGGAACCCTTTCAGGGTGATACCGCCGCGTTTTACGGAGAGACTAGGCTGCAGGGGTCCGAAATCCCAATCGGTCAGCCCTTTCTGTTCGAGATCGGATGAGGCAAGTTGCTGGAACCCTCTATGGCTTGTCCGATGTGCTTTGTGCAATACATCAAGATTCCGGCCTGTTCCAATCTGTTTCCCCGTTTCGTCGACGACCTTGATCTGCATACGCAGATGCTCAGGCAACTCGACATCGGACCAGGCATCCTCCGGCACATGGACGCCGGTAAGCTGCTTCAGCCGCTCACCGAGCACCTGGATCAAAGGCCTGTCGGAGGGCTCAATCCCCTGTAGACAGGCATCGGCAAAGTCGGGGACCGGCACGAAGGACTTGCGCAGGGATTTTGGCAGCCCCCGAATCAACGCAATGACCCGCTCCCGCAGCAATCCCGGCACCAGCCACTGACATCTGGCCTCGGTAACCTGACCCAGGACATCTTTCGGCACCACCAGTGAAATCCCATCCTGCTGCTGCCCGGGATCAAAAGAATACTCCAGGGGAAGCGCCATGCCATTGATATCCAGATGGTTAGGGAACTGATCATCCGGAACGATAGAGGCCTCCTTCCTGATCAGGTCGGCCTCGCTGAGATAGAGTAGTTTCGATTCCTGCTTGGATTGCTTTTTCAGCCACTTCTCGAATGCCGGCGTAGTGCAGATCCCCTCGGGGATGCGTTGGTCGTAGAAACCGTAGATGCGTTCCTCGTCCACCAGGATGTCGCGCCGCCGTGATTTTGCCTCCAGGTCATGCACCGCTGCGATCATCTCCTGGTTGTGCCGCCAGAAAGGGGCTCGTGTCTGAAAATCCCCCTCCACCAGTGCGGAGCGGATGAATATCTCCCGCGCTAGGAGTCTGTCGGGTTTGATCCATTGAGCCAGGGATATTTTCCGGCCCACCGTGTTTTTCCCATAATCGCTGCCTCTGTAGGAATATAAGCCCTATGTAGGGCAGTGAATTATGAAAGACTGACCTATCCTTGTCGATATCTCAGCCTGCCAGCGCATGCATCCGCTTCAGGTTCCATGCCGTACATACCAGATTCCATTCACCTTGCGCTGAATCACTCCCTCGAAGGTGAAATTGCCGAAATCCCATTACTTCTTTGATAATGCCGAAGACGGTCTCAACTGTCGATTTCCGTGTGGCATACACGGCCTTGCCTTCCGGTGTACTGAGTCGATGCCTCATTCGGGTTAACATATCGGCATCTTCCGGGCAGGGCGGCACCTGTTTCAGCCGCTCTTCCAGCGGCAGGTTGTGCTGTTCGCGGCTATCGGAGAGGTAGGGGGTGATCTCCTGTGCTTCACAACGATTGACATTCTCTTCACTGAAGTAACCCGTATCCGCCAACAGACCTTGTGGTTTTCCCAGCTGCTCTTCTGCTGCCTTCAGTTGTGCAAGTGCAGGTTCTATTTCCTGTTTGTCATTGGGTTGCTGGGTAATATGGTTCTCCACGATCAGGTGGGTACCGGTATCAACTGCCGCTTGGGCGTTATAGGCCTGAACAAACCCTTCCGATGAGGGCATGATGCGTGACTCCTCATCCGTGAAATTGACTTGGTCTTTTTCCTGTGGACCTTCTTCTGGCGGCTTTGGCACTCTACCTCTGGCCTTCTTCCCTGTCTTTTCCTCTCGTTCCTTACGCCGCTTCACCTTCTCTTCGTATTCCGCCCGTTCTTTTTCAAAGCGCTCACGCGCTCTTCGTTCGATCTCTTTCTTAGCCTTGGCTATCGCAGCAAGCCGGTCCTCACGACGTTTGAGTTCCTCTGGAATATCCAGTTCCGGCTCTTCTTCTGCATCGGCCTGTTCGGCCTTTTTCAGCAACAGCTCGACTTCACGATGAAGCTGCTCTTCAAGCTTGTTGGCATACCCCCAACTCATCGCCTTGTGTTTGCTGGCATTGGCCTTGACCTTTGTCCCATCCAAACTCACATTGCCTATCTTCAAAAGACTCATCGCCTTGGCTATCACTAATATCTGGACAAAGAATCCCTTCAACTCCTTGAGAAAGCGTTTGCGAAAGGTGGCGATGGTGTCATGGTCTGGATGGCTGTCTGCCGTAATGAACCGGAAGGCCACGGAGTCGTAGGTGGCTTGCTCCAACTTTCGGCTGGAGAATACGCCGGTTGCGTAACCGTAGAACAGCAGTGAAAGCAAAATGGCTGGATGGTAGGGCGCTTTTCCTCCGCCACCGTATTGAGATTCCAGCTCTTTCAGATCCAGCTGTTCTACGATGTCCACGATAAATCGCGCCAAATGGTTCTCTGGTAGCCAGTCCTGTAATGAGGGCGGCAACAGATAGGGGGTGTCTCGATTAATCGTGCGGAATTTATCTGACATACTGACTTCGGTTCGTTATTCTTTGGCTTACAGTATTTTATCAAATGGGACTGGTTAAATCCGACAGACTCCTAGCTTTGGATCGATGGGAGTGAAGTTGATCCTGCGCCGGGGTACCAGCGTAAGTCCGTAGAGCGTAACCTTCTCGTAACCCGCAACCTGCCCCCGCCGCTTCTCCCAATGGGGCTCAGAATAGTTGTGCTTGAGCAGATGTCCGGCACAGGCCTCGATCCACTCCGGCTGAATGGCTGCATTGGTACGGGCATAGAGCTTGGTGGTCTCCACCAGCTCTGCCGCCATCACCCACTTGGGCGGCTTCTTGAACAGCCCGGAGCCGGGAAAGATAAAAAAACGGCTATTGCGCGCACCCAGATAGTCCCGTTCCTTCGACTTGAATCCAATATGGCTCAGCAGGCCGCTGAGCATGGCGCGATGCACCTGCTCATAACCTACCTCTTCCGTGTTCTCTTTGAAACCCATGCCGTGCATCTGCAGACGCAGTTGTGTGTGAATATCGTGCCACTCCTGCACCCGTGTCCAGGAGAGAAATCGTGTGCGGCAATATTTTCTGAACTTGTTGCGGGTCAGATGCTTGCGCTGGATCTCCAGATCCTCCCAGAGCAGAAAATAACCGAGAAAATCGGACTCGGCGTGGCGGAACAGGACATGCGCCTCGTCCGCCTGCTGCTGCTTGTCTAGCGGACGGTCCCGGGGGTCCTGCACGCTGAGGGCGGCTGCGATTACCATCACCTCCCGCAGGCAGTGGCTGTGTGCCGCTGCAAGCAGCATACGCCCGATACGCGGATCGACAGGCAACCGGGCAAGTTGCCGGCCAAGCTTTGTCACCCGCTGATCGCCACCGATTGCGCCGATCTCCTCCAACACCCGATAACCGTCCTTGATGAGGCGACTGTCGGGAGGATCAACAAAGGGGAAATTATCGATCTCCCCAAAACCCAACAACTTCATCTGCAGGATGACCGAAGCAAGATTGGTGCGTTGGATCTCCGGCTCGGTGAAGAGTGTGCGGGACTCAAAATCCTCTTCCGAATAGAGCCTGATACAGACGCCTTTGGCGACACGACCACAACGCCCCATACGCTGGTTTGCGGAGGCCTGTGAGATACGTTCAACCGGAAGGCGCTGCACCTTGCTCTTGTGGCTGTATCGGCTGATACGCGCAAAACCGGCGTCGATGACATAGCGGATACCGGGCACAGTGAGTGAGGTCTCGGCCACATTGGTGGCCAACACGATGCGCCGCCCTCTATGGGGCTTGAAAATCTGTCCCTGCTCAGCCGGACTCAGCCGGGCGTAGAGAGGCAGTACCTCGGTCAGATCGAGTCTATGTTTGCGCAGATTCTCAGCGGTCTCCCGAATCTCCCGCTCGCCGCTGAGGAATACAAGGATATCTCCCCGGTCTATGCGGGAGAGCTCATCCACCGCATCCATAATAGCGGCCTGCATCGGATCATCCCGTTCACTGCTCCCCTCCTCCTCTGGTGGCTTATAGTGAGCCTCAACCGGAAAAGTACGGCCGGAGACCTCAATCACCGGCGCATCGTTGAAATGTTTGGAAAAACGGTCGGGATCGATGGTAGCCGATGTGATGATCAGCTTCAGATCCGGGCGCTTGGGCAACAGGTTCTGCAAATAACCGAGCAGGAAATCGATATTGAGACTGCGTTCATGGGCCTCATCGATGATCAGGGTGTCATATTGATTCAGGAAAGGGTCCTGCTGTATCTCTGCCAGCAGGATGCCGTCGGTCATCAACTTGACATGGGTGTTGGGTCCCACCCGGTCGCTGAAACGAACCTTGTAACCGACAGAGGTGCCGGTTTCCACCCCAAGTTCCGAAGCGATGCGGGATGAGAGGGTCCGGGCCGCAATGCGGCGTGGCTGAGTATGGCCTATATACCCCCCCACTCCACGACCCAGACTGAGGCAGATCTTGGGCAGCTGGGTCGATTTGCCGGAGCCGGTCTCACCACAAAGCACGACAACCTGATTCTCGGTGATCAGTGTTTGTATATCTTCAAGGCGCGCGGTAATGGGCAGTTCCGGGGGAAAGGTTGCCTCTGGCAGGCTCTCCTGTCGTCGCTGCAGCCGCTCCTGAGAGGCCAGGATATCCCGACTCAGCTTGAACAACCCCTGATCATAGGGTTCCCCTGACTTGCGCCGCCGCTGCAGTCCCCGCAGACGCCGAACAAAAAAATGCTGATCAGCCTGCATACAGGTTTTGAGATCCGATTGTGACGGAAATGGCTGAGAGGTACTGTTATCGACCAATGTGGCTGCTGCTCATCTGACTGAAGATTGGGAGGCGCTATTTTGTCACTCCCGAGCCAAACGGGGAATCCTCTCTTCACTAATATTTAGTCAGTATGCTGGCCACGATGTTTTTGGATAATATATCGCCACTACCCTTACACTAGAGGCACACAATGGAACCCGACTTCTGGATTGAACGCTGGCGGCAGAATCAGATCGGCTTCCACCAACATGAGATCAATACCCACCTTCAGACATTCTGGGACAATCTGAAGTTGGAAAGCCAAAGCCGGATCTTTGTTCCCCTATGCGGAAAAAGCCGCGACCTGCTCTGGCTCCGCGCCCAGGGACATGAGGTACTCGGTATCGAGATCAGTCCCATTGCTGTACAGGATTTCTTCCAGGAAAACAATCTGACGCCCCAAATCACCCAAACCGGTGTTTTTACTGAGTACTCGACTGACGGACTCACCCTTCTGCTCGGTGACTTTTTTGACCTGAGACGAGATGACCTGAAGAGCATAGGAGGGATTTACGACCGGGCGTCACTGGTCGCTCTGCCGCCTGAAATGCGGGCGCGATATGCCCGGCATCTCATTGAGATCAAACCTTCTGCCGCAACAACGCTGCTGGTTACCATGGAGTACGATCAGGCCGAGATGCAGGGACCACCTTTTGCTGTCCATGAAGATGAGGTGCGATTGCTCTATCAGGCAGACTATCGGATAGAAACCCTCTTCAGTCAGCAGATTCTGGATGAAAATCCGCAGTTCCGTAGTAAGGGGCTGAGCCAGCTCGCCGAGAAGGTATTTCAACTGCATCGATAACCATTAACTCAAGTTACGAAGCATATTCTGGTGCGCAGATTGCACCCTACCAGATGATTTAAACACCGCCCTTCATCTGTTCAGGATGGCTTGAACTCCGAAACTTGAGCCATTATGTCACCTTCACTTCGATCTTTTCCCCCGTTTCAGGATCAGACAGGTGGACAGCGCAGGCGATGCAGGGATCGAAACTGTGAATGGTTCTTAAGATCTCCACCGGCTGCTTGGGATCTACCAACTGGTGGTTATCCTGCAACGCAGCTTCATAGGCACCAGGCACCCCCTGTGCATCTCGTGGGCCGGCATTCCAGGTACTGGGCACGACCGCCTGGTAGTTGGAAATCTTACCGTTTTCAATCACCACCCAGTGACCGAGTGCGCCGCGCGGCGCCTCCATAAACCCCACCCCTTGACATTGGCTTTGCCAAGTGGAAGGTTCCCACATTGCTTCGTTGAAGGTTTTGGTATCCCCTGCCTTGATATTGCCAATCAGCTGATCCTGCCAGCCCTGCATGGCATCAGCTATGACCTTGGTCTCCAAAGTTCGGGCAGCTGTTCTGCCAAGGGTGGAGAAGAGCGCCCTGACCGGCAGATCCAGGGTCTTGAGGGTCATGTTGACCAGTTCCCTGGTCTGCTCGTGGCCTTTGGCATAGAGCATCAGAACCCGTGACAAAGGCCCAACCTCCATCGGCATGCCTTTCCAGCGTGGAGATTTGAGCCAGGAGTAGGACTCTTCCACATTCAAGTGTTTATAGGGCGGTTTTGGGCCTGTGTAGTTGAGGTTGGTCTCGCCATCGTAGGGATGAAGAGGCACATCCTTGCCACCGTCATAGTCATACCAGGAGTGCGAAACGAACTCCTGAATTTCGTCAGGGTTGTTCATATCCACTGGATGAACAGTGGAGAGATCACGATTCAGGATCACACCGGCGGGCAGAAAGTAGTTGTCCGGATCATCCATCGTTGTGCCTGGCAGGTCGCCAAAACAGAGGAAGTTACCTACGCCCTCGCCTCTCTCTCCCCAATCCTTATAAAAACCGGCTATTGCAAGTGTATCCGGCACATAGACCTGATCCACGAACGTCTGCATCTGCGTGATGACATTCTGCACCTGTGCCAATTTCTTTGCATTGATAGCGGAGTCGGAGTTGAGATCAATCGGGGAGGCCGTCCCGCCCACCAGGAAATTCGGATGCGGATTCTTGCCGCCGAAGATAGCGTGCAGCTTCACTACATCACGCTGCCAGCTCAAGGCCTCCAGGTAGTGGGAAACTGCCATCAGGTTGGCTTCTGGCGGTAGCTTGTAGGCGGAGTGCCCCCAGTAGGCCTTGGCAAAAATGCCAAGCTGCCCGGCTTCGACAAAACCTTTCAGCTTCTTCTTCATGTCGGAAAAGTAACCGGGCGAGGACTTGGGCCACTTGCTGATCGATTGGGCCAGTGCGGATGTGGCCACAGGGTCGGCGGAGAGCGCAGACACCACATCCACCCAATCCAGCGCGTGCAAATGATAGAAGTGCATCACATGATCATGGATGTACTGCGCGCCGATCATCAAATTGCGGATCAATTGCGCATTAGGCGGGATCGGATAGTTCAGAGCATTCTCCACTGCCCTTACTGATGCGATACCATGAACCAGGGTACAGACACCGCAGATTCGCTGTGTATATGCCCAAGCATCACGCGGGTCCCGGCCCTGCAGGATAAGTTCGATACCGCGCACCATGGTGCCGGAGGAGTAGGCGCTGGCGATCTGATCCCCCGCCATCTCTGCTTCGATCCTGAGGTGCCCTTCGATTCGTGTGATCGGATCTACGACGATACGTTCGCTCATTTTTTCTCGTCTCCTGAAGGGGTTTCTGCCACCCCACAAGTCCGGTCAAACCGAACCTACACTCTATTCGTTATCTTCTACCAGATGTTCCGCCAACATCTCGGTCAGTCCGACCACCGGAAGCTCCACCCGGTACTCTTCAAGGCCATCTTCCAGCATCAAGCGGCAATTGGCACAAGCCGTTACCAACTTGTCCACATTCAGCTCATCCAGCTGGCTCTTTTTCCTCGCGAACACCTTGAGCCGCAGTTCATCTGCCCGCTCGTTGGCACTGACACCGCCTCCACCGCCGCAACACCAGTTCATCTCACGGTGGTCACTCATCTCCACGAAGTTCGACGCAACCTGCTTAAGCAGGTTGCGCGGGGGTTCCAACACCCCACCCTTGCGCACGATCTGGCAGGGATCATGGAAAGTCAGCCGCGCCTCATCCAGACCCTGGGTCTTCAGTCTTCCTGTTACCCGCAACTCATCCAACAGTTCGAGGATATGCACCACCTTGAAGGGGTAGCGCCGGCCGATCAGATTCGGCCCTTCCCAGCGGATGGCGGTATAGGCGTGACCACACTCGGGACTGATGACATATTTGACCTTCAATTTCTCAGCGCCTTTCACCACCCGTTCGACCAGTTCTGCAGCGATATCGCTACTGCCGATCTGGATACCCGCATTGGTCGCTTCAAAAGCCTCTGAGCAGAGCGTCCAGCTGACCCCTGCCTGTTTGAAGATCCTGGCCAACGCCTCGATGTACTCAGGGAAGTTCATGATCTCCATCGAAGAGAGCAGCGCCAGATAGTCAGCACCCTCCACATCGACCGGGACCTCCAGTCCGGTATCCGCCTCGATATGCCTGATCTGTGCCTGCACCGCGTGAAATTTCACCCCCATCGGACTGCCGACCTTGATGGCACGGGCACTAGCGCCTTTCATGCCTTCGGGCGCATTACCCGAGGCGACAAAACCTTCCCGCTCCTTGCGGATCATATAGGCGATATCGTTGCCCACCGGGCAGACCATGGAACAGCGTCCACAGAGAGAGCAGGCGTCATAGACCAACGGCTCCCACTCCTGCAACAGTTCATCAGTTACCGGCTGCGACAGGCCAAGCGCCTTCTTGACCCGCCCCCAAAGAGTAAACTCCTGCTCCCAGATGCGGCGCAGGGGTTCAAGCTTGTTGATGGGGGTGTAACGGGGATCACCGGTTTCCGTGTAGAAGAGACAGGCCTCCGCACAGAGTCCACAGTTGACGCAACTGGAAAAGAAAGCCGCCACCGGCGCATCGATCTCTTCACGCAATGCATTGAGTCCACGTTCCAGGCTTGCCTTACTCATGACTGCACCCCCCGGCGTCCGGCCATTGCACCGTTATACCAACGGGCCAAAGGAAATGTGAAGGTGTGCATCAGTTTGGTAAAGGGGAATATAACCATCAAAAACTCAATGCTCAGGATGTGTATCCCAAGCACAAGTGGATAGGGGACCAGCACGCGGTGATAGGCCAGATAGCCCGTCACTATCGGAAGAAATGCGGCCAACCACACCAGATAATCTTCCGGTCCACTTAGAAATCGCTTCACCGGATGAGTGATGCGATCAATCAGCATCGCAACCAGCGTCGCCATGGTCACTACCGCCACGGCATCCACGATATGGTTGGAGAGTCCCGGCCACTTGATGCCCAGAACGCTGTGCAGCAACTCGATATGTGGAACGAAAAACAGCAGGCAGATCAGAAACCCGATATGCCAGATGTAACCACCGATAACTGTAAATGGGGACTGTTTGAAGCTGCCCGTTTCCGGCAGTGTCCGGGTCACGATAGTGCGCAAGCCGGGGCCAAACTCCTCACCCTTTGGCTCCGCAAGATCCTGCTTCCGCCCAAGCAACACTATCTCCAGCAGACGGACGACAATACCTATGACGAACACCGCCAGGGCGATATCAAAGGCAGGTCCCTTCACCCACAACAGAAAGTCGATCGGGCTGCTCATGATGTTTTTTCCAGATCATCCACAGTGACGGTTTCATGCCTGGATACTGCATCCGCCTTGGCATTGCGATTAAGCATACCGGCTGCCGCACCGACGGCCACACCGGCCACCGCACCAAGCCCAATGTTGCGGGCAATATCTCCGTCGGGAATAGAGATGGCGTTATAGAAACCGCCACCATCCCAGAAATCGGGTTCGGAACAGCCCAGGCAGCCATGGCCTGACTCGACCGGCCAACTCGTACCCTGATTCCACTTGGTGGTGGCACAGGCGTTGTAGGTCATCGGGCCCTTGCATCCCATTCGGTAGAGGCACCACCCCTTGCGTGCGCCTTCGTCATCAAAGGTCTCTGCAAACAGGCCCTTATCGTAAAACGGACGGCGATAGCAGCGATCATGAATGCTTTGGCCATAGAATACCTTCGGCCGACCCAGATCATCCAGCTCAGGCAGACCGCCAAAAGTCAGGAAGTGGGCCAACACGCCAGTGATCACCGTTGGAATTGGCGGACAGCCGGAGACATTGACCACCGGTTTGTCTTTGATGATCTCCGAGACCGACACTGCTCCGGTAGGATTGGGGCTGGCATGGGGCAGACCACCAAAGGCCGCACAACTACCCACTGCTATGACTGCTGCGGCACCCGCCACAGTCTCCTTCAGCATATCGAGGTTGCTGATACCGGCAATCGTTGAAAAACCAGGGTCTTTTAGCGGAATCGACCCGTCGACCACTACTATATATTTGCCATGATTTTCATGCATTGCCGCTTCACGCGCAGCCTCTGCCCCCTCTCCGGCAGCCGCCTGCAGAGTGTGGTGATAATCGAGGGAGATGTGGTTGAAGATGAGATTTTCTATGGTGGGTGCATGGGCTCGGGTGAGGGATTCGGTACAGCCTGTACACTCCTGAAAGGAGAGCCAGATTACAGAGGGACGCCTGGCCTTTTCCAGCGCCTCCGCAATAGCCGGCACCATGGCAGGAGGCAGTGCCATCATCGAGGCAGTCGCGGTACAGAATTTCAGAAACCCCCGTCGAGACACACCCTGCTGCCGCAGGCTTTCGCCGAGAGTTTTGGTTTCTGTTTTTGAGTCAGCCATCACGTCTTCTCCCGTTCATAGGATTGCTCAGCGACGCGACCCCATCTGGAGTACGCAAACGATTTTCGAGCCGTGAAATAGAGTCTGTGAGATCTGCAACCTGAGTAAGAAGGATCTCAGGCACCCGGGTGATCTCGATTTGCAAGGCAATGCGCTCGCCTTCGGTATTTCTGTGGTCGACGATCCAGACACCGGCATATGCGGTTTCGTATATTTCGCTGGCGCCCAGCGTTTCCAGCTTGACCGCCACCTCCCCACGGCCCAGTACGTCGAGCAACAGCTCTTCATCACCGGGGCCAAAGGGGATCGATCTCAGATCGATGGTTGTGGATTCTTCAGTTTCGCCAAGACGGCGCAGGGCATGAAGTATTTCATGCAGGACAGGAACAGCATTGCCATGTTGAGCAAGCCGATCAGCTGGCCCTTCTACACGTATATCGATGTCCTGCAATCTTTGCATATAAAACACCGCTCATTTCATCTATTAGTAGATTATCTCCAACCGATAGAATCGGTACTGACCCAGATCACTTAGAGGTCGAAATTCGGTGATTTTATTGAATAATATTGGTGCAGTGTTCCTTGCTATTACTAACGCCATTCACGAAGTATAGACAGAATTTCATCAATTGCCCTATCGATGGCAGGGAAAACTGTTTTGCTGGGTGATTCCCCCCACTCCAGCGACTCTGGCTCAATGCCCACAAGCACTCTCTGTACTGGCAACTGTTCCGTCAGACGCGAGATATCCAACAGATCCGTCAATCCAACCTCGTGCACACTCTGCCGGTTGCCACTGAGATAAGAATCCATCTCTTCATTGCGAAATACCCTGACTGTGCCTGGAGAACTCTCCATCCTGGCCGCATCCACCACGATCAACCCATCCGCTCTGCTAATCGGTTCCGCCAGGGTGAAACTCAAGGTTCCGCCGTCCAAATATTCGACACCCTTCAACTCGCTATGCAATGCCTGCATGCGTTTCACTACGTGCACACCGATACCTTCATCGGTCAACAGCGTATTGCCTATACCCAGAATAAGGACGGATTCAATTGACAAATTCATGCTCCTTGGGAGAATAGTCGATAGAGATTTCCCGTCCATGATAGTCAAGAGGCAGCTCACTGGCCATGTGTCTCGGCATTCCAATGCAGATCAAGACGATCGTTGAATATACTGCCCGCTGTGAGGCGAAAGGTGTCGAACGTGACGTCAGCCTTTTCATGCTACAGCATGAGACGCTGGAACCTGGCGATTTCGTGGTGGTGCATGTCGGCTATGCGATCCAGAAGGTTACCCCTCAGGAGGCCCGCTCCGCCTGGGAGGTCTATGATGAGATGCTGAAGACACTGGACGAACGGCCTGGGAGCCTCTGAATGAATCTGAGCAAGATGAATTGGCGATCAGAATACGCCAACTTGAGGCGCAAATCGCACGTAACAGCCAGCTATTGCGAAGGTTTGCAACGAAAAAAACGACAGGATCGTTTTTTCGCGGAAGCCCCGAAGGGGTTAAGCCCAGGGACGGGCTTAACAAAAAGTGGCGGATTCTGGTGTCAAGGCACTTGATCATGATTCGTTCAGAGGCTCCCTAAATGCATGAGCTTGCGGTCTGCCAGGCGATGCTTGAACAGGTCGCAGGTATTGCAGCCCGGGAACAGGCTTCGGAAGTAACCCGGATTATCGTTCGCATCGGCCCCCTCTCCGGCGTCGTGCCGGAACTGCTGGAACAGGCCTTCACTATTGCACGGTCCGGAACTATCGCAAACCAGGCGGAACTGATTACGGAAGCCACAGGCATCCGAGTGAGATGTAGCCAGTGCGGTGCCGAAACAGATGCAGGAATCACCCGGATGATTTGCGGCAAGTGTGGCGACTACCGCACCCAGCTGCTCAGTGGCGATGAATTGTTACTCGCCAGCGTTGAGTTGAACCGGGCAGAGCAAGCAGTTGAATAGACCGCTATCATTCAACACAGAGGTCGCAGGCATCGCAAAGGATTAAATGGTAGGAGCTGCCACATGCCGCTCCTGATACAAGTTTAAGTATTTCACTGGAGAACAGAAAGATGTGTGACACTTGCGGCTGTAACGTCACCCAGGGTAATCGCCATCTCATCGAAGCCGGCGGCAAACATGAGCATACCCACGACGGCAAGGTTGCCGTGGAAGTGCTTGAGAACCTGCTCAGTGAAAACGACCATCAGGCCGGCCACAATCGGCAACACTTCGGCAATCATGGTGTACTTGCCGTCAATCTGATGTCGTCTCCCGGCAGCGGCAAGACCAGCCTGCTCGAAGCCACTATCGATGCACTCAATCAGGAGTTCCGAATCGCCGTCATCGTTGGCGACCTGGAGACTGAAAACGACGCTGAACGCATACGCAGCAAGGGCATCAGTGCTGTGCAGATCACCACCGGCACCGCCTGTCACCTGGATGCACATATGGTGCACTCCGCGCTCCACCAATTAAATCTTGACGATCTGGATATCGTCTTCGTGGAAAATGTCGGCAATCTGGTCTGCCCCGCCAGCTTCGATCTTGGGCAACACCTCAATGTCACTCTGCTGTCGGTCACCGAGGGGGATGACAAACCCGCTAAATATCCCGTCATCTTTCGGGCCGCCGACGCGATACTTATCAGCAAATCCGACCTGCTTCCTTATCTGGATGATTTCAAGCCGGAACGGGCGGAACAGGCAATCCGTCATCTGGCCAGTGAAGCCCCGGTTTTGAACCTATCTGCCCGCAACAGCAGTACGCTGGACAACTGGCTGACCTGGCTGCGCAAGGCATTCACCATTCAGGACGCACGCAGGGCAGCCGGTGAGACTACTAAACCCAAAATTCAGCCGGAAGGTGAAAAGCTTCACGCACACGGTTAGCTGTAATATCCATGTCACTTAGCGCCAAAGACTGGCTGCAGCAGATCCGGACTCTGCAGCTCCCGGAACGGATCCGCATCATGAATGTTTGCGGCGGCCATGAACGCTCCATCACCCAGGCAGGACTCCGCGGCGCCCTGCCAAAGCAGATCGAACTGATACCCGGCCCCGGCTGTCCCGTCTGCGTCTGCCCGGAGGAGGATGTCTATCAGGCGATACAACTTGCACTCAATGAGCAGATCATCCTGGTCGCCTTTGGCGATATGCTGCGGGTCCCCGTCAATGTACCGAAGGAGGAACCCCGCTCTCTTGATCAGGCCCACGCCGCCGGTGCCGACATCCGACCCATCTCTTCACCCATCGAAGCGTTGAAAATTGCGAGGGAGTATCCTGACCGCGAGATAGTCTTTTTTGCTGCCGGATTCGAGACCACTACCGCACCCGTTGCCTCCCTGCTCGTGGAGGGCATCCCCGACAACCTCTCCATTCTGCTCTCCGGGCGGCTCACCTGGCCCGCAGTCTCCATGCTGCTCGATTCCGGCACACCCGGCTTCAATGCCCTGGTGGCCCCTGGTCATGTGGCTACTGTCATGGGGCCTGAAGAGTGGCAGTTTGTGGTCGATAAGCACCAGATCCCCAGCGCGATTGCCGGTTTTACGCCCGAGAGTCTGCTTGCCGCCACCTATTCGGTGCTGCGGCAACAGATCGAGCAGCGGTTGTTTCTCGACAACTGCTACCCGGAACTGGTCCGTCCCGGCGGCAACCCCAGCGCCCGCAAACATCTGCAGGCCGCACTGGATGTGGTCGACGCAAACTGGCGCGGCATCGGCACGATTCCAAAATCGGGTTACGCACTGAAGAGATCTTTTGAAAGATGGGACGCCCGAAAACGCTATCCGGATTACGATTCAGAGAGCCGCCGCCGTGCTGGACAGATGCCACCTGGGTGTGACTGCGCCGCAGTCGTGTTGGGCAAAAAATATCCCAATGAGTGCAGACTCTATGGCGAGGCCTGCACCCCCAGAAACCCGGTCGGCCCCTGCATGGTTTCCGATGAGGGAGCCTGCCGGATCTGGTGGAGCTGTGGGCTCAGGACGTAGTGGCATTGGTGCGCATGGCGCACCCTATGTTCTAACGCTATACGCACCAATGCCATTTTAAACCTGGAACTTAACCACCAATCCCTGCAGCTCTGCAGCCATGTGCGCCAACTCATTCCCGGCTTGGGAAGTCTGCTCGGCACCAGTGGCGTTTTGGGTTGCCATGTCACTGATCCGTACGACGTTGCGGTTCATATCTTCTGCCACAATGCTCTGTTCTTCTGCGGCTGTTGCAATCTGGGTGCTCATTTGATCGATCTGTGATACGGATTCAGCGATGGCGGTCAATGAAGAACCTGCCAGCATCGCCTGATCGACAACAGACCTGGCATTCTCACGGCTCTGAGTCATTACCTGCACCGCATTCCGGGAGCCGACTTGGAGCTTGTCGATGATCTGGTTGATCTCTGCGGTGGATTCTTGTGTCCGGCTCGCCAGGGTGCGCACCTCATCCGCAACCACGGCAAATCCGCGACCCTGCTCACCGGCACGGGCCGCCTCGATCGCTGCATTCAACGCCAACAGGTTGGTCTGTTCGGCAATACTTTTAATCACGTCCAGCACGGTGCCGATATTTTCGCTTTCCGTCTCTACATGAGCAATGACATCCGCTGCCCCTTCAATTTGTGCAGCCAGCTGCTGGATTCCCTGCACCCCTCCTGCCACTATATTTCGTCCCTTCTCAGTTTCGGTACTTGCACCAGTTGCCGCAGAGGCCGTGTTACTGGCATTCTCTGACACCTCCCGCACGGTGGCGCTCATTTCGTTCATTGCCGTTGCTATCTGTTGCGTCTCAGACTGTTGTTGCTGAATATTGGCACTGGTTTGTGTCGTTATCACAGACACCTCTTCAGCCGCTGTTGAGAGTTGGGCTGTGGTGGCGTTGATCTGTGTGATCATCTCCAGCAAGTTATTGCGCATCGTCTGCATCGATTGTTGCAACTTACCGATTTCATCCCGCCCATCCACTGTTACCTTGTGAGTGAGGTCACCCGAGGCAAGCACCTCGAGTCCACGGGCTGTCTTACCCATGCGGCTCACGACATTACGGGAGAGAGTCCAGCTCACGAAACCACCAATGAGGAACGCCAGGAGGGTAATACCACTCAGCAGGTAGATCGCGGTGTGTTCATGCTCCGCCGCACGACGCCCGGCCACTTCTGTGAACTTCTCGATCTCAGTCAGCAGGGATTTAAGCTCAACAGCCAGCTGCTCCTCCTCGTGCTCTATCTTTACAGCAAAGGCTTCGGCCTCATGTCTCTTCCCATCTGTTAGCAGGGAAAAGACCTGAAGGGCCAGCAGGATCAATGAGTTTCCGATGATCTTGGTTTTGATAGTGAGATTGTTGAGAAGATTATTCACCAGAATTCCTTTGGGTATGTTCTTTGAATTCAGTCAATCTTTCTTGGTTCATTAAGATAGGCTGTTTACTGCATTTCGGCTAAAGTCAGAATTTCTTTAGCTGAACGTAGGGTCCGCCGTGCGCACCATGATTACTGAGAACAGCCGCCAAGCGCTTCGTAGCACCGTTAAAGGCAGATCATACTACTGCGCAGGTTGAGTGACTCCTGTTCCAGCATGTGCGTGATATCGGCAGCAAGTAGTGGACGTCCATATCGAAATCCTTGACCCTGGTCGCAACCCTGCTCCTTTAAGAAGACTTCCTGGGCCATGTTCTCGATTCCCTCTGCCGTGATAGTGAGCTGAAGTGTCTTTCCCAAGGCGATAATGGCCCGTGTAATGGCTGCATCATTGGGATCATTGACCAAGTCACGGACAAAGGAGCGATCAATTTTCAGTTTATCCACAGGCAACCGTTTAAGATAGCTCAGGGAGGAGTATCCTGTGCCGAAATCATCGATAGCCATGTGTGTACCGAGTTTTCTCAGGCTGTCCAGTGTCTCCATAGAGTGACCTGTCTCCTGCATAATGAAGCTCTCGGTTATCTCCAGCTCGAGCCACTCTGCCCTGCAATGGGTGGACTGAAGCGTCTTTTCAACAGTTTTAACCAGGCTGTTGTCACGGATCTGTCTGCCTGAGAGATTGACCGCCATACGTTCTAGTTCTACTTTGTCAGATTCCATCACCCGGCAACCGACTGTTCCAGCGTCTGTTTTCGATATTGGGAGTCGATAGCCGCTTGTCGTTTACGATGCCGTTTCGTCATTTGCCGTAGTATTTCATCGCGTTCAATATCTCGCCGTGGCAGGAAGGCACGCAATAGCGATTCGATGTCTGAACAACTGAGTAAGGGGTGATCATCTTTTTGCACAATTCGCTCTTCGAGCATGAATAACATCGCCATCATGACCAAGGCCATATGGTGATGCCAGGATTTCCATTTACGGGCCTGATAATCAGCAAGACCTGATTCACTCTTACCATCCTGGAACGAACGCTCAACCCAGAACCGCTGCGCCTGCATCTTTGCAAGACAATGGGATGGCGTTTCTTCCGGTGCATTCGACAAGGTGTATTTAATCGTCTCCGGTGAATTGACCTCTCGTCGTACAATCAGGTGCCATTGATGTGCCTGGGCTTCTTTTCCATCCCAAAGCCAAACCCGATGATGCAGGATCTCGACGCGCAGTTTGCCCTTGCTGCTATCCCGTAATACCACTTGCTGCCACTCGCTGTCCCGTTGCTCATTGAGCCACTGGTCAACGCGCAGACGGGCTGCCTGGGCTTGCAGACGACTTCGACGACGACCGCGCGTTGTCGTGCTCTCCGGTATGAACGGCTGTGGATCTTCCAGGTAGACCTGTTGGTCTTTGTGGATGTCCACCACAAAGGTTTCACCCATCGCCTCCAAACCCCTCAGAAAAGCCGGATCCTTCCCGTATCCCCCATCTGCACCCACCCAGGCAAAACGCAGGCCAAGCGTCCTCTGATGACGCACCATCTCCAGCGCCAACTCTGACTTGCTTTGATGTTTCCGTTCAACTTCCGGGATACCCGCCTTGCGACAGCGAGCCGGGTTCGATACCCACTCTTTGGGTAGATAGAGACGTTCATCTATCAGCGTGGACAAGTGCCCTTTACCCAGTGCTGCGAATACACCAACCTGGCAGTTATCCACCTTGCCCTGGCGGCCATTCCATTGGCGTTTAACCCCCACTGAATGTTTACCCTTCTTGGCAAGGCCACTCTCATCGAGCAACAGACAGGTATCCGCGGTTCCACCCAGCCATTGATCGGCTTCCAGCGCCACTTGGTCTAACACCGCACGATGATCCCACGGGGACTCGGTGAGCATATGCTGGAGACGCTGATCATCTGCGCCTGCAACCACCTCTTCCATGCGTTCCATGTTCTTTCTCTGCGCTTGCATCAGGCCTTTGAGATAGTGTGTGACCGGTTGAAACACCGACCTCGTCTTGCTTCGAAAATGGGATTCAAAGCGGTACTGGAAACGTTGGAATCGCTCCGCTATGCGATCGATTCTACTTATGCGCGTATCAGGTAATTCAAATGACCTTGGTGCTTGTCATTTGATGCTCTTCCTTACGATGATTGCCAAGAAATTCACAGCATATATTTTATATTATTCAGTGAGTTACTTATAGATCTAATCTGACAAAGTAGAACTAGTCGGAACCCCGACTTTTTCCAAGCACTCATCTGTTGGCAGGCAGTCTGCAAAACCCAGTTGCCCATAGGTATGATAAGGCCTGAGTCTTCGGCAACTTGCAGGAACCGTCCCGGCGGAAGCAGGCCCAATTCAGGATGCTCCCAACGTATCAGAGCCTCTACGCCTGTAATCCGGCCATCGGCAAGTGAGATTTGTGGTTGGTAATAGAGCACCAGATCTTGTGCTTCCATTGCATTTCGCAAACCACCCTCCAGCATAACCCGATCATGTGCGGTCTCTGTCAACTCATGGGTGTAAAACTGGTAATTACGCCGCCCCTGTTCTTTTGCCCGGTACATTGCCGCATCGGCATTAGCGACCAGTTTTTCAGCAGAATCTCCGTCTTGTGGAAACAGGCTGATGCCGATACTTGTCCCGATAAATAGCGCCTGATTCTGGATCTCGAATTTCTCTTCGAGAGTAGACATCAGTTTTTGTGCCAGATGTTCGATCACATTCTGGTTTTCGACCTGTTCCATGACGATGACAAATTCATCGCCACCCAATCGGGAAACCGTATCATCTCCTCTTATACCGATGCGGAGTCGTTCGCCGACCATACGCAATAGCTCGTCCCCTACGGCATGGCCCAAGCTGTCATTTATATTTTTAAAGTTGTCCAGGTCCATGAACAACACAGCCACTTGAGATTCGTTTCTACGTGCTCTTTCGATAGCGTGTTCGAGCCTAGCATCCAACAACAAACGATTGGGAAGATTGGTTAGCGCATCATGATGCGCCAAGTGCGTGAGGTTATATTCAGCCCGTCTGCGCTCCTCAACCTCTTTTTCCAGTGATCTGTTGATCACTACCAACTGATTGGTACGTTCATCCACCTGCTTCTCGAGTTGCTCACCGTGTTCTTTCAGTGCCTGCTGCGCGCTCTTTCGATCCGTAATCTCCCTGTTAAGTTCTGAAATAAGGGCCTGGTTTTTATATTGAAGTATCAGGGATTCTCGCAGGTGTCGGTTGGTATTTATCGCCGTCTGTGCGATTAACGCGGCATAGACAGGCACTGCAACCCCAACGGCAATATTGAACGCTGAACCTTCCAATATAAATGCAACTGCCAGTCCGGCAGCCATCGGAGTGATGTAAGCGTAGAATGCGGGCAGTATGCTGGAGAGAACAGGGACGCTTGCTGCAATTGCACCAATAATCATCATGAAGACCAGGCTTCGCACTACCAGGTCATCAGAAAAATAGAGAAACAGGGATAGACTTGCCCAGAGCATGCTGACAACCAGAGTGCTCTGTACATATCGCCTCACCCAGATTTCCGGGGAAACGGCATTTTCATTATGATTGTAGCGCTTCCATACAAGCAGGCGGACGCCGCAAAAAGACATCATTGAACCCACCCACAGAACAAGCAGTAAGCGGTCAAGGCTATCTTTCATTATCACAGTAAACAGGAGCGCTGCCGCAATCACGGTAAGGTTTGCGACTACAGCATTTCCAAACAGTAGGTGGACCTGTTCCTTGAGAACCCACTCGGGGTGTTTGGTATTTATCTGTTTATATCCTCAATTGTCACCGTCAATGCTGCGCTGAAAAATGTTCACTATTGTAGGCAAATGGTTAATGGGCAATACAATTTATCTCATCCAATAACCTATCGGCGGTTCTCCAAAAAACATTAATTCATACAGATATTACTTCATAATATTAATACAACACATTGTTTTTTATATTATTTATTTCTATGCGCTCCTTTTGTGTAAATAAACAGCGCAACCCTAAACCCAATAAGACTGTCTATACTGGGAAGTACCACAGTAAATTAGGTGGTTATTAATATGAGTATTTTTGTGCAGTGGTTATCCAGAGCGATTTCCGAGTGGCTGGTCAAAGATGGCCCACCACCCAACTCACCATTGTGCGATTTCAAACGTTTAAGCTTTGAGTTACGCCCCGGCGATGTTCTATTGGTGGAAGGGCGCAGCAGGGTCAGTGAGGTGATAAAAATCATCACCCAAAGCTCCTGGACCCACTCGGCGATCTACATCGGCAGGTTGTACGACGTCAGAGATCCAGACCTGCAAGCGCTGGTTGCCGAACATTTTCAGGGAGATCCCAGCGAACAATTGATGGTCGAGTCTCTTCTGCATGAAGGAACCATCGTGGCGCCAGTATCCAAGTACCATATGGATCACCTGCGGATCTGCCGCCCATCAGGACTTGAGCCGGATGACGCTCATGAGGTGATAGGCTATGCAATACGAGGACTTGGAAGCAGCTACGATGTACGCCACCTGCTTGATCTGGCCCGCTTCTTATTCCCTTGGGCGATACTGCCGCGACGCTGGCGATCCAGCGTCTTTGAACATAATGCAGGCGGTCCTACAAGGACGGTTTGCTCCTGCCTGTTGGCTGAGGCGTTTAATCAGGTAAATTTTCCCATCCTGCCATTTATCGATCGCAGCGATGATGGCAGCATCCGGTTCTTTAAACGTAATCCAAGGCTCTTCACGCCCAAGGATTTCGACTATTCCCCCTATTTCAACATCATCAAGTATCCGTTTCTTGGATTGGACGACTTGGGTGTTTATCGGCGTCTGCCCTGGTGTGATGAAGCCATGATGTACAACGACAATGAGTCTGAATTCGCGGAACAGGCGCAGAATTATTGCGAACCCTGCGCCAAGGTGACACATCTGCATGAGGTGAAACCAAATACCGGAGATGAAACGTATCAGCCGTTAGAGAATAAAACCTAAGGAGCCTCTGATTAATTGTCATTTCGAACGTAGTGAGAAATCTCATACCTCGAAACCTGTTAAGCACTCTGTAGTTTGAGATCTCTCCCTACGGTCGAGATGACAATGACCCAGTTTATCAGAGCTTCCCTAATGTAAAGCTGCACAGCAGCGGGAGCGTGAAGATGGCGGCAATTGGCACTCTTCTGATTCTGATCGTCCTGTGGGCTTTGGCCTACAGTTCAGCCAAGGCTATCGTCTGGGTGTTATTACCCCCTGCCCTGCTCGTCTCCCTGCAGCTGGGAGGTCTGATCGGCATATTTGGGGCAACTGTTTCCTGGATTGCCTACGGTACAGGTATGTTTTTCTACCTGCTTCCGGACCTGCGTCTTCGCTTGATCAGCGGACCACTGTTAAGACAATTCCGGCGTGTCATGCCCGCCATGTCATCAACAGAGCGTGAAGCATTGCATGCCGGAAACGTGTGGTGGGATGGTGAACTCTTCAGTGGCCAACCCGTTTGGCAACGGCTGCTGGAACAACCCGAACCCCAATTGACGGAACAGGAGCAGGCTTTCATCGACGGGCCAGTCGAACGACTCTGTAAAATGCTGGACGACTGGCAGATCACTCATCACGACAAGGATCTGCCTGAAGCGGTCTGGTCATTTATCAAACAGTCGGGCCTCTTCGGTATGATCATCCCCCGCGCCTATGGTGGTCTTGAGTTCTCCGCCCTTGCCCACTCCACCATAGTGATGAAGATTTCCAGCCGCAGTATCGCTGCAGCCGTCACAGTGATGGTTCCCAATTCTCTGGGACCGGCAAAACTGCTGCTGCACTATGGGACTCAGACGCAAAAAGATCGCTATCTCAGAAGACTCGCAAAGGGTGAGGAGATCCCCTGTTTTGCTCTTACCGGTCCTGATGCCGGCAGTGATGCAGGTGCAATTCCTGATAGTGGGGTGGTCACCGAGGGCGAGTTTAATGGCCAGCGGATGCTCGGTATTCGTCTCAATTGGGAGAAACGCTATATCACGCTGGGTCCAGTGGCCACGCTCATTGGACTGGCCTTTAAACTTTACGATCCTGATCACCTGCTGGGTAGTGATACCTCACTGGGAATCACTGTTGCATTGATTCCCAGTGAAACGAAAGGCGTTGAAATCGGGCAACGTCACATGCCACTGAACATCCCGTTCCAGAACGGCCCCATCCGGGGCAAAGATGTCTTTATTCCCCTCGACTGGGTGATCGGCGAGCAGTCCGGTATCGGCCAGGGGTGGCAGATGTTGGTTGAAAGTCTCTCCGAAGGACGCGGTATCTCACTACCGGCACTGGCAACAGGGGCCGGCAAGGCCGCCAGCCGCTACACCGGCACCTACGCTGCGGTCCGCCGTCAGTTCGGACAACCCATCGGCAACTTTGAAGGTGTCGAGGAGGCACTTGCCAGAATCGCCGGTATCACCTACCAGATGGATGCCGCCCGATTGCTGACTGTTAGTGCGCTCGACAGTGGTGAAAAACCGTCGGTGATCTCCGCCATCGTGAAATACCACCTCACAGAACGCTATCGCCAGGTGGTCAACGATGCGATGGACATCCAGGGCGGCAGCGGTATCTGCCTGGGACCACGCAACCTCATCGGCCGGGTCTATCAGGCAATTCCGATCGCTATCACTGTGGAAGGAGCGAATATCCTGACCCGCAGCATGATCATCTTTGGTCAGGGTGCAATTCGCTGCCACCCTTATATCCTGCAGGAGTTTTCCGCCGCTCAAGAGAAGGAGTGGAAGCATGCGCTGAGTACCTTCGACAAAGCGATCTTCGGACACATTGGTTTCCTCGTCACCAATCTGGCGCGTACTTTTTGGCTCGGAATCACTCGTGGACATCTCTCCGAGCGTCCCGTAAAGGGTGTGGCCGGGCACTATTTTCAGCAGCTCAACTGGATGAGCGCTGCCTTCGCACTATCGGCGGATCTCGCCCTGATGACCCTGGGCGGTGCACTCAAACGCAAAGAGCGCCTCTCTGCGCGGCTGGGTGACTTGCTGAGCGAACTTTACATTGCCAGTGCCACCCTCAAGCACTTTATCGACGGGCATCAGCGCTTTACCGATATTCCACTGCTGCAGTGGGCAATGGAGGACTCTCTCTATCGCATGCAGGAAGCCTTCATCGGAATTTTTCGCAATCTGCCGTTTCGCCCGTTGGCATGGATAGTGAGACTGCTCACCTTCCCCACAGGACTGCCTTACCACAAACCATCAGACCGCCTAGACTACGCCGTAGCAGGCGCCATCCTGCAGCCGGGTGAGGCCAGAACACGGCTTACCGCCGGGATATTTCTCAACAGCGATCTCAACGAACCTGTGGCGCGACTCGACCAGGCGTTAGCGGCCGCAGTGGCATCAGCCCCAATCGAGAAGACACTGCGACAGGCAAGACGGGCAGGACAAATTCACCCCGGCACAAACGAAGTGATGGTCGCCGAAGCTGTGGAGATCGGCATCCTTACGGAGAGCGATGCCCAGCTCGTGCTGGAGACGCAGAAGTTAAGAGACCAAGTCATACAGGTTGACGCCTTCGATAGCCTGTTACCTATGAACAACGGGAAAAGAAAACAGGGTGGCTCATCGATCAGGCATCTTGGTGCCGCGTAGGCCCGATCAAGCTTGCGGATCCGGCCTACAAATTAAAACATCAGGAGCGGAGAGGAATAATGGAAGAGAAGAGACCCGTCTATATCGTGGATGGCAGCCGCACACCGTTCATAAAGATGAAGGGCCGTCCCGGCCCCTTCCGGGCATCTGATCTTGCAGTTGCCGCAGGACGGCCACTGCTGGCCCGGCACAATTTCAGTCCGTCTCAACTGGATGAAGTCATCCTCGGATGTGTCTCATCCGGTCCGGATGAGGTCAATATCGCACGGGTTTCCGCGCTGCGTATCGGCTGCGGCGACAAGGTGCCTGCCTGGACTGTACAGCGTAACTGCGCCTCGGGATTACAGGCGCTGGACAGTGCCGCACAAAACATCGCCACTGGGCGAAGTGATCTGGTTCTGGCCGGCGGTACCGAGGCGATGAGTCGCCACCCGGTACTGATCAACGACCGCATGCTCAACTGGCTCGGCCAATGGAACCGGGCCAAGAGTTTCACCGCCCGCAGCCGTCAGCTTGCCGCCCTGCGTCCCCACCATTTTCAGCTGATCATCGCTCTGCTGCGAGGTCTGACTGATCCGATCGTCGGCCTCTCCATGGGACAGACTGCGGAAAAACTTGCATGGCGATTCAACATCAGTCGTGAGGCGATGGATGCCTTTGCCCTCTTGAGTCATCAGCATCTCGCACAGGCCACCAACGAAAAACGTCTGGATGAGATCGAACCGATCTTCGACAACAAAGGTAATCTCTATGAGACGGATGAGGGACTACGCAAAGACAGCGACATGGAAAAGCTGGCCCGTCTACGACCGGTTTTCGACCGCCCGGTCGGCAAGGTTACTGCCGGCAACAGCGCCCAGGTGACTGATGGCGCCGCCCTTTTGTTACTCGCTTCCGAAAGTGCCGTCGAGCAACACCATCTGCCGTTACTTGGCCGCATAATCGATACCGAATGGAGTGCGCTCGATCCCAGTCAGATGGGACTGGGCCCGGTGCATGCCATGGCCAGGTTGTTGCAGCGCCGAAACATGGAGAGTGAAGCCATCGACTATTGGGAGATCAATGAAGCATTCGCAGCCCAGGTACTCGCCTGCCTCACTGCCTGGAAGGATGCCGATTACATGCAGAATACAGTGGGTATTGACGAAACTCTCGCACCTATCCCCAGAGATCGGTTGAATGTGGATGGCGGCGCCATCAGCATCGGCCATCCTGTCGGCGCAAGCGGCGCGCGGTTGGTACTGCATCTCGTAAAGACCCTGCATCAAAATAATGCGCAGACCGGTGTGGCGAGTCTCTGTATCGGTGGCGGCCAGGGCGGCGCAATGTTGGTGGAGGCGGTAAAATGAAGAAACACTGGAAATTGGAACGAACCCCTGACGGCATAAGTTGGCTCCATTTCGATCATGCCGACTCACCGGTCAACATTCTCTCTACAGATGCCTTTGAGCAGTTCGATGGCATACTGGCGGAGATCGAGGCCGATCCCCCCAAGGGATTGATCATCCTCTCCGACAAAAAGTCTGGATTCATCGCCGGCGCAGATGTCAAAAACTTCCGCAAGGCCCAGCAACCTGACCAGGTTGAGGCGCATATCCACCATGTTCACAGAATCTTCCAACGTCTGGAGGATCTGGCCTGTCCCACCCTGGCACTGATTCATGGCTTCTGCCTCGGCGGCGGTCTCGAACTTGCCCTTGCCTGCGACTATCGCATAACACAGGATGACGAGGGAACCCGCCTCTCCTTCCCCGAAGTCCGGCTCGGCATCTTTCCAGGCTATGGGGGAAGTGTGCGTAGTGTCCGCTTGCTGGGCCCAATTCCGGCAATGAAATTCATGCTGGGTGGACGCAGTATCAGTGGACGCAGCGCAAAACGGTTGGGGTTGGTGGATCAAACGGCACCGGAGCGCCAACTGAAACATACCGCATCGCAATTGATAACCTCGGCGCCGCCACCCCATCAACCGGTAGGCTGGCAAAAACTGCTGAACATCACCCCCGCGCGACAATTGCTCGCGCCGATACTGCACAGAGTCACGGCCAAAAAAGTGCGCAAAGCCCACTACCCCGCCCCTTTCGCATTGATCGATCACTGGCGTGATACCGGGGGAAACGAGCAGCTCATGTTTGCCAGTGAGGCGACAAATCTGGGCCAGCTGATCACCGGTCCAACGGCGCAAAATCTGATTCGGGTCTTCTTCCTGCAGGAGCGACTCAAATCGGTTGCGGCTGGTATCGACTTCAAATCCCGCCAGGTGCATGTCATCGGCGGCGGCATCATGGGGGGAGACATCGCTGCATGGTGCGCACTGAAAGGTCAGCGCGTCACACTGCAGGATCGGGAGGCGAAATTCCTCACCCAAGCGGTAAACCGCGCCCACAAACTGTTTCAACGCAAACTGAAGTCCAAACGGTTGGTTCAGGCTGCCATGGACCGATTGATGCCTGACCCCAGAGGCTATGGGGTAAAGCACTCGGATGTGGTCATCGAGGCGATATATGAGGATCTGGAGGCCAAACAGACCCTGTTCCGCGACCTTGAATCAAAAGTGGGGCCGGACACCCTGCTCGCCACCAATACCTCCAGCATTCCACTGGAGAGTATCAGTGAAGTGCTCGAAAACCCTGAACGCCTGATCGGACTGCACTTCTTCAACCCGGTGGCGAAGATGCAACTGATAGAAGTGGTTTCCGGCAGAGAGACCGATCCCCTGTTAATGCAAAAAGGCGCCGCCTTCTCCCGCAGCATCGATCGCCTTCCCCTGCCGGTCAGAAGCAGTCCCGGATTTCTGGTCAATCGCATCCTGATGCCCTATCTGCTGGAAGCGATAGAATTGCTGGAGGAAGGGGTTCCCGGCCCGCTGATCGACAATGCCGCCACCCGCTTTGGCATGCCGATGGGACCTGTGGAACTGGCAGACCGGGTGGGACTCGATATCTGTCTTGCCGTGGCGAACAAGCTGGCGCCTGTCTTCGATCTTGAGGTACCTGAACAACTGCATGTGATGGTCGATCAGAAACAGTTGGGGGTAAAAACCGGTGCGGGCTTCTATCGCTACGAGAAGGGCAAGGCCATCAAGGAGAACCTGGATAGCCAGTTTCACGCGCCAAATGATCTGGCTGACCGAATGATCTTTCGTCTGCTCAATGAAGCAGTGGCCTGCTTGCGTGAACATGTGGTCGATGATGAGGATCTGCTAGACGCCGGCATCATATTCGGCACCGGCTTTGCCCCTTTCCGCGGCGGCCCGATGCACTACATTCACAGCGGTGGATTAACACGTATGCGCCAACGCCTGAATGAGCTGGAACAGCTGCACGGCGACCAGTTTCATCCGGACTCCGGCTGGACTAACTTGAGTGGTGCCTGACATGCTATTCTTTGATACAACCCATGCAGAAACATCGGCTTCCAAACCGGTGCGAGATAACAGCAATCACAATCACGGAATAGATGAGATGAGGGAACAGAAGACCGACTATATTCTGCTCAAGGCTGCAGATACCTTGGGCGCGCTTTTTCAGGAACGGGTTCGCCGTACACCTGATACTGTCGCTTATACTCAATTCGATCCGGCATCGGAGCGCTGGCAGGATACGACCTGGCATGAGATGGGACGTGAAGTCGCCCGCTGGCAGGCTGCCTTCCAACGGGAGAAGCTGAAACCCGGCGAACGAGTTGCCCTGATACTGCGCAACTGCCGCGAGTGGGCCATGTTCGACCTTGCCGCCCAGGGACTCGGGCTGGTCACCGTCCCCATCTACACCAACGACCGGCCGGAGAATATCGGTTACATTCTGCAGGATGCAGGCGTACGTCTGTTACTGCTGGAAGGGGATGAGCAGTGGCAGAATCTGCAACAGATCCGTCACCAGCTGGCTGGACTCAACCGTATCCTGACCATTGAACCCGTCGATCCCATGGGACTGCAGCCGCGCCTGGTCTCCCTGGCCGACTGGCTGCCTGCAGAAGCGGGTGAATATGAGGCGGCGGATATTGCATCCGATGCCCTTGCCTCTCTCGTTTATACCTCAGGAACAACCGGGCGTTCGAAAGGCGTCATGCTCAGTCACCGCAATATCCTCTGGAACATCGAGGCTGGGTTGAAGCTGATTACCATCTATCCCACCGACCGTTTTCTCTCCTTCCTGCCACTCTCCCACACCCTGGAACGCACCGTCGGCTACTACATGCCGATCGCGGTGGGCGCCAATGTCGCCTACGCAAGATCCATCCCGCAATTGGGAGAGGATCTGCTGGAGATAAAACCGACGATTATGATCTCGGTGCCGCGTATCTTTGAACGTGTCTACGCCAAGATACAGGCAAAGCTGGCGGACGATTCCGCCGTTGCCCGCAAGCTTTTCAATGCGGCGGTCGAGACAGGCTGGCTGCGATTTGAACATGATCAGGGCCGGGCGCCATGGAGTGCAAAACTGGCACTCTGGCCGCTCTATAAAAAACTGGTGGCCAGTAAGATTCAGGCCAAACTCGGTGGACGGTTGCGTATCGCCGTTTCCGGTGGCGCGGCTTTGACCCCGGAGATCGCCAAGCTCTTCATCGGACTGGGTGTGCCGATCCTGCAGGGATATGGCCTGACAGAGACCAGCCCGATCATCACCGCAAATCCGCTGGAGGATAATGTGCCCGCCAGTGTCGGCAGAGTACTGCCGGGTATTGAGGTCAAGATCGGCGACAATGACGAACTGCTCTCCCGCAGTCCAAGCGTGATGCTGGGCTATTGGAATAATCAGGAGGCGACTTCAGACGTCATCGACAGTGAAGGCTGGCTGCATACCGGCGACAAGGTCAGAATCGAGAATGAGCATATTTTCATCACAGGACGCATCAAAGAGATCATCGTCCTTGCCAATGGTGAAAAAGTCCCGCCTGCCGATATGGAAATGTGCATTGACCTCGATGCAATCTTTGAACAGGCCATGGTCATCGGTGAGGCAAAACCCTTTCTCACCGCGCTCATCGTACTCAATAAGGAGGCCTGCGAAGCAGAGTCGATCGATCCATCCGATACCAGCGAACAGCAACTCGAACTGTTGACGGCGCGCGTCGCTAGTCATCTGGGCAGTTTTCCCGGCTACGCCAGGATTCATCGTATCGCACTCGTCCAGGAGCCTTGGACCCCTGAGAACGGGCTGATCACACCAACCTTGAAACTGCGTCGCAGCCGTATCCTTGAGCAGCATTCCGCCGAGGTCGAGACGCTCTATTCCGGGCATTGATAGCGTTACACAGGCGTGCCCGCAGGGCGATTTTATCCTCGTGGCAACCCCCGCCGCCCATTCACGGCGGGGTGCTCCTGTACAGTTCCACCACTACTGCACTTTGAACTGGGCAACCAAACCCTGAAGATCTGATGCAAGGCGTGTCAAATCACCGCTGGCAACCGCGGTCTGTTGTGCCCCTGCTGAAGTCTGTTCAGTCATACTGTTAATCTGGTCAATGTTCTTGTTGACCTCATCCGCCACGGCACTCTGCTCTTTTGCGGCCCCCGCAATATGTGCACTCATATCATTGATGCGGCCAATAGCTTCTGCGATGGTTGACAGGGCATCTCCGGTTTTCGATGCCTGTTCAGTTGCACTATGTGCTTTCTCCTGGCTCTGTCCCATGGCGGCTACCGCTTGGCGTGAGCCATTTTGGAGCTTATCGATCATCTGGTTGATCTCCTCGGTAGACTCCTGAGTCTTGCTGGCCAGATTGCGCACCTCATCGGCAACCACGGCAAAACCACGGCCCTGCTCGCCAGCTCTTGCCGCCTCAATAGCGGCATTCAGTGCCAGCAGGTTGGTCTGCTCCGCAATGCTTTTGATCACATCGATGACAGAGCCAATCTCCTCACTCTGCCGTTCCAGTTGTTGGATGACGCCAGCGGCACTCTCCACATTCCCGGCAAGCTGTTGAATCTGTGAGATGGTCTCTTGCATCGCCTGTAACCCGGCTGAAGCTTGTTCATTCACATCGGTGGCGGCATGGGCTGTATCGGTAACATTTGAAGCCACCTCGCGAACCGTTGCATTCATCTCTGTCATGGCAGTGGCTAAGTGGGTGGTTTCAGACAACTGATGCTCAATAGCATGGGTAGTCTGCCCTGTAATCACCGAGGTCTCCTCTGCCGTGGTCGCCAGCTGCGAGGTTGCACCAGAGACCTGATTCATACTCGATTGAAACTTGTTCAGCATGGCGTTAAAGGCGCTTGCGGTTCGACCAATCTCATCTTCAGATGAGAGTTCTATACGGCGTGTCAGGTCAGACTCAAATGGCACTTACTTAAGCTTCTTGGGATGTCCATTTATCCTGACTTCCTCCCTCGCTGCATGCCTGGGTTTGACAAGTAGAGGAAAGGATTTCGCTCGTCGCTTGAGTGCCCTCGGTTCAATGCGTCCTGGTCGCTTCCCGACTTGCTGTTGTGCAATTAGGATGAACAAGCGGCCAAGTTTTTCATCATCGTAATTTCCAGGATCGCCCCGCCTCCAGGAAAGCCACAACTGCAAGGTGTGCTTGAAGCTGAGTTGGCGGGGTATCAGGTCGGCCAACAGAGCTGCCTGAGCCATCAAAAGTCTGATTAGGTTATAGGCCAACAGATAGATCCAGATCTCTTTTTCCGCCATAGCCGGAGTGCGACAACTCAATATCTCCATACCCAGGGTGGTCTTGATGTTACGCAGATCCAACTCGATCTGCCAGCGATCATGATAGAGTGTTTTCAGGGCTGTTTTGCTTGTTTGCTTCGAACAAAGCAGCGTTGTCACTAAAGTTTTTCCGCCGATATGCAGCTCCCGCACGTTCAGTGTGTCTGGTGCCTGGTCGTACGCTTCCCGGCTCATCCAGTCGGGCTTTTTCTTTGGCTTATGCAGTTCTATCAAGTGGTCACGCTGCCCCAGTCGCTGACCACGGCGAAAATCCGTACTACGTCTCCGTGCACCATGTTGTTCGAAAACACCATCCATGCCTTTTTCCTGCAATGCACACAACAGGAAATAGGTTGCGAAAAAGGCATCCCCTAATAGGATGTCACCCGCTTCCAGGGTATCCAGCATTGATCTAAGCAATGACTGCTCATCGCTTCCCTTTCCCCGGCAAGGTCCCATGGCTGTATCAAGTACTGCACCACTGGCAAGGCAAATGATGCTGACAAAGCGGCAAAGAGGAAAACCCAAACCAGGTTTTTGACTACGTGGCTGAGGATAGGCTTCCTGATTGTCCGTTGTATCAGGCAATGCAACGGTTGCCCCATCCACTAACCTGACAGGCCGTCCTCGCCAGTGCCAAGTCTCCGGGGTGGACTCGGTCATCATGCGTCCAGTGTAACGAGCCAATGTAGAAACCATTTCCATTGGTAGCCGTTTCCGTGCCCTGCAGTATGCACCCGTATGGGTGCTACAGGCTGAGAGTCCCCCCATCAATCGTTTGATTGCTGCATCATCTACCACGCTCTGACAAGAGCGATCGGCACTCATTGCCTGTGCCAGAAACATCGATAGCGTCTCAGTTGGGGGAAACAGGCGTTCCCGGTGGTCAGGTAGTAATGATTCCACTTTATCCAGGAATTCCGGGGCGGTCAGCAGGTTGAAGAACTCATAGGAGTCGCTGTTTGCAGCGTGGGCACTGATACGTTTTTGTTGATGTATACGGACGCGTTGGCTAGGATGCATTAAGGCTGGTTCCTGAATTGATTGGTGTGGGTTTGGCGATTTGCATCTTATCACCTGAACCAGCCTTTTTTTATTGTTATATCAATATGTTAGTTCTTAAGTAAGTGCCATTCAGGTCAGACTCCGCTTCTATGGCATGAATAGTTGCGCGCAGGTGATCTATGGGCCCCAAAATACTGCGTATGAGCAGGAAAGCGGCAACACTGGCAAAAATTACCGCTACGGCCATCAGTAACATCAGCATCATTTGGGTATCGTTGGTGGTCTTCACCGCTTTATTAAAGAACCCCTCGCCCTTTACCGCCGCATAATCCACCAATGCATCCATCTTGGTACTAATCATGTCAACATGTTTGGCGCCTCTACCCTTAGTGATAGCTGCAGCTTCGCCGCGTTTGCCGCTTTCCATCAGGGTAATCACCTCATCACGAATGGGCTTCCAATCACGGAACACCTGAATGGTCTCAGCGATGAGTTGCTCACCCTCCTTGCCGAGAATGCGATCCTCCACAATGGTGTATTGGTCATAGACCTCCTTTTCGTATCCAGAGACCTTGGCCTTGGCACTCGCAATTCCTGCTTCGTCTTTGGCAAGGGCAACATCTTTCATACTGCGATGCATCTTGATGATGCCCACGTTGGCCCGCAAGGCCGCTCTTGTCACCGCCAGCGGGTGTTTGTACATCTTCACGGTCTGATCGCCGAGCACACCATCCTGAATAAACGAGTAACCTCCAACGATAAGAATCAAGCCGATGAGAATCGTATAGCCGATAATCAGCCGGTTTTTTACTGTAAATATGCTTATGGGATCCATGATTTTTCTCCGTGGCCGTCTTACGGGAACCGATTTTTGTGGGTCATGCTGACCTTAGCGTCTCCGGTTCAATATCCTTGAGGTTCATAATGTGGGTTTACCTACACATACAGCACGATTGAATAGACCCACCGCGTAGCATATATAAGCACCTTCTGATATACTGCGCGGCTTTTGTCCAAACGCCTCAGAGGTATCCGATGTTTCAACTGACCTGTCCAGGCAGTAAGTGCGTCAAGAATGACCTTCTTTCCGGCTTAACCGTCTCCCTGGCTTTGGTTCCGGAGGCCGTAGCTTTTGCCTTCGTTGCCGGCGTTGAACCTCTGGTTGGCCTCTATGCCGCCTTTATGATGGGTATCATCACCTCGGTTATCGGTGGCCGGCCCGGCATGATCTCCGGTGCTACCGGTGCAATGGCAGTAGTGATGGTCGCGCTGGTGGCCCAGCACGGCGTGGAATACCTGTTTGCCGCCGTTGTCCTTGCCGGTGTGATTCAGATCGCCGCCGGAGTATTGCACCTGGGTAAATTCATCCGCATGGTGCCGTACCCGGTCATGCTGGGTTTTGTGAATGGTCTGGCGATCGTGATCTTCCTGGCACAGTTGCAGCAGTTCCAGGTCCCCGGTGATGAGGGTGGCATGGCATGGATGACCGGCACACCACTTTGGACCATGCTCGGCCTCGTGGCACTGACCATGGCAATCATCCATTTTCTACCCAAATTAACATCTGCGGTTCCCGCCTCGCTGGCAGCCATCATCATCGTCACCCTGCTAGCTATCACACTGGGGCTCGACGCCCGTACCGTGCAGGGAGTACTGCAGGATATGAGCGGTGACCCCGCTGCCAGCATTGCTGGTGGCCTGCCGGCATTCCATATTCCCACTATTCCCCTGACGTTCGAGAGCCTGCGCATCATCCTGCCCTACGCCTTTATCCTGGCCGCCGTGGGTTTGATCGAATCCCTGCTCACCATGAGTCTGATCGATGAAATCACCGAGACGCGCGGCCGCGGTAACAAGGAGTGCATCGGCCAGGGCGTGGCCAATTCGGTGAACGGTTTCTTTGGCGGCATGGGCGGATGCGCCATGATCGGTCAGAGCATGATCAACATCAATTCCGGTGGCCGGGGCCGCCTGTCGGGAATTTCCGCCGCCCTCTTCCTGCTCGGTTTTATCCTGTTTGCCTCCGGCCTGATCGAGATAATCCCTGTGGCGGCACTGGTTGGCGTCATGTTCATGGTGGTGTTGGGTACATTCGAATGGGCCAGCTTCCGGCTGCTTGGGCGTATTCCCCTTGCGGATACCTTCGTCGGCATCCTGGTAGCCGTGGTCACCGTTTTGACCGACCTGGCGATCGCGGTCGTCGTGGGTGTTATCGTCTCCGCCCTGGTTTTTGCCTGGGAGCATGCCAAGCAGATGCGCGCCGAGACCCATACCGACAAGTACGGTATCAAGTATTACAGTTTGCACGGCCCGCTCTTTTTTGGTTCGATCCAGACCTTCGCCGACATCTTTGAGCCCAAAAACGATCCCCAGGAGGTCATCGTAGATTTTGCCAATACCCGGGTCTACGACCACTCCGGGCTGGAGGCGATCGACTCCCTCGCGGAGCGCTACATGCGGGCGGGTAAAACCCTGCATATCCGGCATCTGAATCAGGAGTGCCAGAACCTGCTGGTAAAGGCCGGCGATCTGGTTGAAGTCAATATGATGGAGGATCCGAACTACCACGTGGCTGATGACCGTATCGCTTGATACTCCTTCCAAGCGATCCGGTATAATGGCGACATTATTGAAGAATAGGTCTTGAAATATGAGACAGGAAACCCTTAACGTCGACCACGCCGAGATCAGCAAGTTCGAGGAACTTGCCTCCCGCTGGTGGGATCCACACAGTGAGTTCAAACCACTGCACGAGATCAATCCGCTGCGCCTCGGTTACATTGACGACATCGCCTCACTGTCAGGGAAACGTGTGCTCGACGTCGGTTGCGGCGGTGGAATCCTCTCTGAAAGCATGGCGGCCAAAGGGGCTGGCGTCACCGGTATCGATATGGGCGAAGCCCCGCTGCAGGTTGCCCGATTGCATCTGCTGGAATCGGGACTGGAGGTCAACTACGAACGTATTCCAGTAGAGCGCCTGGCAGCTGAACAGCCCGCATCCTTCGATGTGGTGACCTGCATGGAGATGCTGGAACACGTACCCGACCCTGCTTCCGTGATCAACGCCTGCGCCACGCTGGTAAAACCTGGCGGCCATGTCTTCTTCTCGACACTGAATCGAAATCCAAAATCCTATCTGTTCGCCATCGTCGGGGCAGAGTACCTGTTGCGTCTGCTGCCACGAGGCACTCACGACTTCAACAAATTTATCCGACCGTCCGAACTGGATCGCTGGATTCGCGATGCAGAGCTTGAGACAAAGGATATGACCGGGCTGGTATACAACCCGTTGAGCCGTAGTTACAAGCTCGGCCCGGACGTGGATGTCAACTACATGGTGCATACCCGGAAAGATGGATAGGGGGCTGGCCCCCAAGGTTGAATGTGTCCTGTTCGATCTGGATGGGACATTCGCAGATACAGCACCCGATCTTCACTTCGCCCTGGACCAGGTTCTTCTCAGCCGTGGCGAACTACCCATGCCCTTCGAACAGGTAAGACCGGCAGTCTCCCACGGCAGTCAGGCGATGATCAAAGTCGGATTTGACCTGCAGCCCGGCGACACCGATTTCGAGACTCTGCGCAAAGAATTTCTGCGCATCTATCGTGAAAATATTGCCAGGAAGACAAAACTCTTCGAGGGCATGGAGAGGCTGCTGGAAGAGCTGGAGCAGCGCAACATTCCCTGGGGCATAGTCACCAACAAACCCGCCTGGCTCACCGACCCCCTGATGGAAGCGCTCGGCTATCATAGGCGCGCCGCCTGCATTGTCAGCGGTGATACCGCAGAGCATCCGAAACCTCATCCTGCCCCAATGTTATATGCCTGTCGAATGGCAGGCGTGGAGCCGACGCACTGTCTCTATGTGGGCGATGCCAAACGAGACATCGAAGCCGGGCAAAACGCCGGCACCCGGACGCTGGTGGCCCTCTTTGGCTACCTGGCGGAAGATGACAAACCCGACGACTGGCATGCTTCAGGCACCGTTGAACATCCGCTGGAAATTCTGCAGTGGCTGGACTGAGCCGGGAGCACATTGAGAGAGCGGTCCCCCTCGGCTCCAGCAGCTACTATATAATCCGCTTCTCCCCCGCACCTTACCGCAGCGATCTGACACACCTTTTTGCCTGGCAGCACGAGCTCACCAATATCCCCCTGGAGTGCAGTGACCCAGGCGTGGCTAAAACCCGGCTGCAGTGGTGGCGTGAAGAGATAAAAAAATCCGTCAATGGGAACGCCCAACATCCTGTTGCAATCGCCTTGAGCGAAACCATCAATACACGCAAGTTACCAGAACCTTTGTTTCAGAAAATCGCGGACAATATCGAAAACGACATCGAAAAGGCGTCTATGTCCGAGTGGGAAGATCTCCATCTCTATTGTCTCAGCCATGGCGGTAACTTTGCTGAATTGCTTTCTCATACAACCGGCTGCAGCGAAATGTTTAAAACAACAATCAGACAGATAGGCGCTTATGTCACACTGATCAATCTACTGCGCAACCTGGGTGCAGACCTGCGTCGAGGACACTGTCTACTGCCCGATTCACTGTTACGACAACATCAGTTGAGACCGGAACAGCTGCTGCAATCACAGTCACGGGCGAGAACCCAGAAGATGCTGCAGACGCTATCCGATACCGCAACCCGGTGGCGAATCAAAGCACTGGAATCTCTGCCGACAACACAACCCCCAACAAGTTGGCGCCCGGTACTCAACCAGCTTGCTCTGGCTCAACGGCTCCATGCTGTGCTTGAGACAGACGGTTTCAATGTTATTGATGGGCGCACCCACCTGACGCCTTTGCAGAAACTCTGGACAGTATGGCGGGCAGTGACAGGTGACAGGTGACAGGTGACAGGTGACAGGTGACAGGTGACAGGTGACAGGTGACAGGTGACAGCAGGATTGTTGCCTGGCCGTGTTCGGTGTCAAGAAAAATCTCTTTACTTTCTGCCACTCACTCCCCCCCTCCCTATCGGGGAGGGAAGCCAAACAATCCTGCAACCTAAAACCTGTTACCTGTTACCTGTTGTATACTACGAGCAAGTTTCAATCCTCAGGATCTATCGATGCGCGACGACTACACCCCCTCCCCCGACCTGCTCAAGGATCGCGTCATTCTTGTCACTGGTGCCGGCAGTGGCATTGGACAAGCGGCGGCCAAGACATTTGCTGCTCATGGCGCCACTGTCGTCCTGCTGGGCCGCACCCTGAGTAAACTGGAAGAGACCTACGACGCCATCGAAAAGGAAGGACATCCCCAACCTGCAATTATTCCTCTCAACCTGGAGAGCGCTCCGCAACAGGACTATTTTGCTCTTGGCGAAACACTCCACCGTGAGTTCGGCAAACTGGATGGACTACTGCATAACGCGGCTCAACTTGCGCTCTTGAGCCGTATCGATGATTACGACCTGGAGAGCTGGAACAAAGTCATTCAGGTTAACCTGACCGCTCCTTTCATGCTGACTCAGGCCTGCCTGCCTCTATTGCGACTCTCCGGGGATGGCTCAATTCTTTTTACCTCTGATCGCATGGGACGTAAGGGAAAGGCCTACTGGGGCGCCTATGGCGTTTCAAAATTCGGCATCGAAGGGCTGATGCAGACCCTGGCGGATGAGACGGAAGAGAGCCAAATCAGGGTCAACAGTATCTGCCCCGTTCCTACCCGAACCAATATGCGGGCCTGGGCATATCCAGGAGAGGACCCGGCAACGCTGCCACTGCCGGAAGAGATCATGAGAACCTATCTCTATCTGATGGGACCGGATAGCAAAGGCGTTACCGGGCAGGCATTCGACGCCACTCCCACAGAATAAACAATCTGCATGAGGAGAATCAGGGAAATCGAAGGCTTGAGGGCCTTTCTGGCGCTCTGGGTGTTGATCAGCCATGTATTGGGCGCGGCCGGTTACACCTCCGAGATAGTGGAAGGTTTACCACAGTTACTGATTTTGGGTAATTACGCGGTGGATATCTTCATTATCATCAGCGGCTTCGTCATCTTTCTGCTTATCGATCAGGTTCGCGGAAATTATTCCGCTTACATCACGCAGAGATTTTTCCGTCTCTATCCCTTACTGTTCGTACTCTTTTTGAGCGCAGTGGTATTAGCCCCGTTAGCGATGCAAAACGTAACCCAGAGCGGTGCCTATCACACAGAAAAATACATCGAAAATCTTACCTATAAACTTGCTACCCACAATGATTGGCTTGGATTCAATATCCTTACTCATCTCACCATGCTGCACGGCATGGTTCCCGAGAAGTGGGTACCCTTTGTTCCCGGTGCCTTTCTTGACCCCGCCTGGAGCATCTCGCTCGAGTGGCAATTCTATCTTGTTGCACCATTGCTATTCAGCCTGGCGGCAACTCGTGGACGATTTGCCCGGTTGGGGGTGATTGTTGCCTGTCTGGCGACCTACATCATGGCCCGAAAAATACTGCCCCGTGTGGAATATGGCGCTTTTCTACCTTTTCATATCGAGTTTTTTTTCTTCGGCGCCTGTAGCTACTTCATTTACAGACACTTGCACAACAGTGTGATCAAACCCGATTTCCTATTTCCAACAGCGGTGGCGGCCGTTTTCATGATCTATTTCACCGCCGGACACGACTTCAGGCTTTTTCCCATTGCCTTATGGCTGGTTTTTTTTGCACTCATGCTGGAGCCGAAGGAATCGTTGAGTCACCGTTTGATTGCCCCGCTTTTTCTCAACCGGATCTCTCTTTGGATGGGCAAGGTCTCCTACAGTATCTATCTGCTCCACACCCTCGTCATCACGCTGATCTCAAGCGTTCTCCTGAGCTACTTTGATCTGGCGCGGGGAGACTACTTTTCTATTTTGTTCGTCAGCACCCTGATTTTGACGATGATATTTTCCTGGCTAACCTATCGATACATAGAGAAGCCCGGAATCATCCTGGGAAAAAAACTTTCATCCCGATTTGACAAAGAACGCTCAAAATGACTGCTTCAAATCAGCCCTGAAGCTTGTTATCCAGATCCGCAAAAATCCGGTTCCACTTTTTTGCAACTTCTCCAACTTCACACTGATCGGCCACAACCTTTGCTTTCGTCCCAAAAGTCGCCAATTTATCCGGATCATCCAACAGACCCGAAATTGCAGACGCATATGCGTCAATATCCTGGTTCTGTATCAGGTATCCATTTCGATCATTTTCAACCAACTCACTGAGATCCCCCACGTCCGAAACTACGGCAGGAAGCCCCATCATCATCGCTTGTATCATCGATTGGGAGAGTCCTTCGGAATCGGAGGTCAGAATAAATACACGCGCCTGCCGGTACCAGTCCCCCACCTCTGTCTGCCAACCAACAAAGTCAACATTCTCACTGATACCCAGGGAGGCAGCCATCTGCTCCATCTCTTCACGATCCGGACCATCACCGACTATCAACGCCTTAATTACAGGGTGCTCGGGTTTCAGTTTTGCAACGATCTGTAGAAGAATATCCACCCGTTTGATATTGGAGATTCTTCCGACAAAGATCAGGTCAGCACACTTCTCTTCTTCACCAGGGTAGTAACTTGCAGCATCAATCCCGCCGGACATGATATAGATATCATCACCCTTGACACCCCGCTCTTCGAAAAAGTGCTTGGCATCGGCTCCCCGTACCACGACACTGTCAAAATGGGAGACAGCGTTGATCAGCGCCCTTTCCACCACTGCATCGTGCTTGCCAAGTTGTTTGAATATCTTATTTTCGGTGAGGTAACCGCCGCCGAGCACCTCCAAGGGACCACCGCCACAAAGGTAGACCGAATGACAATCATATTTTTTCCCAAGCAGCACAACCAGCAGCCCGTTGAGCAACAGATGAAATCCGGCGATCACATCGGGACGTTTCTCTTTTGTAACCTTTGACATGGTTATCAGGCGGGCAATCGTTCCACCCACAATTTTTTGTAATCTGGCATTCGGATAGATCGGCGTGACCTTGTCAATCTCTGGCAACTCCGTCGTGGCTACCATATAGATCTGGCGGACCCGGTTAGACTCAGACATCGGCCGTAGATGGGAGATGATCCACTGGTCGGAATAGAAGGTTCCAGTAATCAGAATATCATATCGATCTTTCCTCTCCCTTGAAGTGGTATTGTTGCGCTCCGCAACCCTATTCAGCTTGTTTGTGTAGACCCACATGGCAAAACGCAGGATATACCCAATAGTCTTCTCCATAGCCTTCCTGTTAATGGTTTATTTATTAGGGAACCCCTGATTAATTGAGTCACTGTCTTCTCGACTGCAGGGAGAGAACGTAAGGTGCGCTGTGCGCACGGCGCACCCTACCGGAGGAATTAAACGTTGCCCCTTGTCTGATTAGATTGAAAACTATTCCATCAGGTCTACAGTGATTCCCTGTGCTTCCATCTCTGCCGCCCTGGATTGCACATATCGTTGGAAATTAGGTTGGCTAAGATAGGCGCCAGTGGAAACATAATCCATCGCTGCATGGGTGTGAAAGGTTTTCAAAAACGCCTCCGCACGAAACACCTCTTTTCCCGTCGGATCGAAAAAGAGCATGCTGGGCACATACTGGATGCCGAGTTCTTTCGTCCACTCACTCACCGTCCGTTGCACGCCTCCAGGTGTTATCAAAGTCTCTCCACTCCAGACATCGACAAGAGCAATGTCGAATGCATCCAGCGTTTTTCTGACTGCCGGTTTCCACATGATTTTACCGTGTAATTCATCGCAAGCGGAACAGGCTTTCTGCTCCATCAATACCAATAAGGGCTTATTGCGCGCTCTGGCCTTGGCACGCAAGTCCAACGGCAGTGGTAGAAAACCAACCTCCCGATGCAATTTCCCACTCACCGCCTGTGGCTGAACACTGGCCAGATAGTCACGATAGGGTTGCTTGCGCTCAAGATGTCCAGCCACATAGTCTAGCGCCGCCTCGAATTTATGCGGCGGGTAGTAGCCATTGATCCGCAAAGCCTGTCTTCCCCCCTCATCCAGAAAGACCAGGGTCGGGGTGTACATCACCTTGAAGGATTCAGAAAAGCGCTTCTCGGTGGTTTCTGTCCCCCGCAAATCGGTCACTTCCTGGTCACCCCAAATATTGATTGCGATGACTTCAAAGTTTTCTTGGGTCTTTTCAACAAGCGGCCTGAGAGACCAGTTTTCTTTCAGCAGTTTCGCACAGTAGGGACAGCCATCCTGATGAAAAAAAAGCAAAATACGTTTACCGGAATCCGCAGCCTCTTCGACATCCTCCCGCAGATCGAGAAAAGAGTGGCGGAACCAGTCAGGCTTTTCATGAAAACCAGGATTGATCAGCCCGGCGGTTAACGTCACATTCTCATTTTCTGCAGCAAATGTCAGGGTACTTACGAGCAAAAAGCAACCCAGTAATTTAATCATCAGAGAGAGATTCACGATCTGTACCTTCATTTATTGTCGTAGGCCAGGCTGCCTGCTGCGATAGATTATGCGCACAAGATCAAAAAGCCGGACCCAATTGTAAACCGCATCCATGACGGGTCAATTGGTTTGATAGCGCGTCATGTATCACCTATAAAAGTAATTATAGTCCCAATACGAGCACCCTATTCGCGGCACTTTTTTGACATTGGCAAGAGACATATATCATATACTATTGTTTTTATTAGAAATAATTTTTTTGGCATGCTAATCGCTACAGACAATACAAATCACAAAAACGCAGGTCAGAAAAATGACGGGTTACATCCAAAGCTTAGAAAGCAACTCTCCTTCAGGTGCTTCTCTTCTACCCGAGGGCATTGCACGGAATAGCGAGGATGGACAGCAGATTGCTCAGGTGGTGGAACTCACGACCAGACTACAGACCACGCTTGAACTGGAGAACCTGATTGAGCTTTTCTTTGACGTCATCAAATCCCATTTCAAATATGACGGCGCAACATTCCAACTACCGGATGAAGCATTAGCCATCACCACGGGAGAACAATGTCGTCATAACGTTAACTATAGTCTTAAGGTCCTGGATCAGCCACTCGGAGATATTGGTTTCAGCCGCAGCAGGCGATTTAAAGACACGGAAACCAAGATGCTGGAGAATTTTCTGACTACCCTGCTCTATCCACTACGCAACGCCCTGCTCTATCGAGAAGCGATTCAATCCGCCTTTGTTGATTCATTGACTGGCGTAAAAAACCGGACAGCCTTCGACAGCAATTTCCACCGGGAGGTAGAACTGGGCCATCGCAACGGATCTGAACTCTCCCTCATCGTTCTTGATATCGATTTTTTCAAAAAGGTCAACGACCAGTATGGTCACTCCATTGGAGACTATGTGCTGAAGTGCGTGGCCCAGGCAGTCGAAGCCACTATTCGCAGCAGCGACGCACTCTACCGCTATGGCGGCGAGGAGTTTACGGTTGTATTGAGTGGAACTGACCAGGCGGGCGCGCTTCTTCTTGCCGAACGCATAAGACAGAATATCGAAGCATTGGTCTTTGCCAGTTCAAAGGGGCTGAGCATCACAATGAGTCTTGGCGTCGCCACACTCAATTCCAACGAAGAGAGTAAGCATCTTTTCATCAGGGCCGACGAAGCACTCTACCAAGCCAAGGAGAAGGGCCGTAATCAGGTTGCAGTCGCAGAATGAACCCAATAGTTCGTAGGCCTTATCAGGCACAGCGGATCAGGCAATAAATCTACAACCCTTGTTTGCCGGTTCCACTACGCTTGAACCGGCCTACCAATCTTTCCACCCACAAGAACGACGTAAGCAACAGATCTCACATAACGGCTTGGTCCGGCAGGCCTCTTTCGCATGACGGACGATCAATGCGTGGTATTCATTATACAGCTCGACATCCGGACCCAGCGTTTGCTCGAACTCTGATCGCAGTACCTCATAACTTTCATCACCCGATACCAGCCCAAATCGAAAAAAGAGTCTGCGGGTGTAGGCATCGATCACAAAAAACGGACGTTCAAAAGCATAGAGCAGGATATCGTCAGCGGTCTCCGGGCCGATGCCATTGATATCGAGCAACCACTTCCGGAGCACCTCATCGGACATCGAATCCAGTGCTTCTGCTGTGATCAAAGCATTGCAGAGATTCTGCAACCGTTTTACTTTGATATTGAAATACCCGGACGGGCGAATCAGCTGTGCCAGGAGAGGCGGATCGGCTTTCGCCATTTTTTGGCCGTCGAGAAACCCGGCCTCCTTGAGATTGCAGATTGCCCGTTCCACATTCGACCAGGCGGTGTTCTGGGTCAACACCGCCCCTACCATCACCTCAAAGGGTGTCTCTCCAGGCCACCAGTGCTGCTGCCCGTATGCCGACAACAGGGCATCGAAGATTTGGGTGAGTGATTGTTTTGACAGTCTCAACGCTAGCGTTTTTTACGTCCCCAGGGATCAGAGGTTCCCTCACGACGTTTGGTAGGTGCGGATTTCTTTCCAGGTTTACGTTTCCATGGGCCGCTTTCGCCATCGCTTCGCCGTGGCGACTTGGATTTTTCACTGTCACGACCTTCCCAGGGGCGTTTCGGACCATCCTCGCGACGCTGGCGCGCCCCGTCTTTGGATGTTCTCCCACTATACCGGTCATCGCCACCCGAGCGCGGTGTACGCTGGCGCTTTTCCGGCTCCAGCCCCATTGCTTCCAGTAGTTCATTTAATTCCGGTGTGTTCAGATAGCGCCAACGTCCCACTTTCAGTGCACTGTCTAGCATCACACTACCGTAACGTACGCGCTTCAGGCGATTGACCTGCGCCCCAACCGCTTCCCACATGCGGCGCACTTCCCGTTGGCGCCCCTCCATGATTACGACGTGATACCAGCGGTTGATCCCATCACCACCCGATTCCACGATCTCTTCGAATCGCGCGGGTCCGTCTTCAAGCTCGACTCCATGCGTCAACTGTTTTAGCTGATCCTCGGTGACCTGCCCCATGACGCGCACAGCATACTCCCGCTCCACCTGGCGGCTTGGATGCATCAGCCGGTTGGCCAGTTCGCCATCGGTGGTCAGCAACAACAGACCGGAGGAGTTGAGATCGAGGCGACCCACCGGAATCCAGCGGCCATGTTTGAGTCGCGGCAGATGTTCAAAAACCGTGCGGCGTCCCTCCGGATCCTTGCGGGTAACCAGCTCCCCTTCTGGTTTGTTGTAGACCATCACTTCACGTTCGGGAGCAGCCATGCGTTTGCTGGAGACCGGACGTCCATCCACTTTGATACGGTCACTTGGTTGCACCCGCTGCCCAAGCTGTGCTGTCTCACCATTGACCTCGATCCGGCCTGCACTGATCCAGCCTTCGATCTCTCGTCGGGATCCCATGCCGGCATTGGCCAGCACTTTTTGCAGGCGCTCACCTGAATTTATCTTTTTATCACTCATCTAAACGACCGGTCTCAGCCTGATCAATCTGATCAGCCTCTAATTCATCTTTTTCGGCATCGACACTGGTATCTTGTGTCTCCGATACCGTTGCATGCTCGCTCTTTTGGCCAGACTCATCTTCCGGGATTTCATTCCCGTCCAATTGATCTGTTTCCACCACCGGTTGGGCATCCATGACTTCGTCTGGCGTCTGCTCAGACTCGGTCGGTTCCTCATCCAGTTTATCAGGGTCTTTCAATTCCAGTTCGCGATTGATGGAATCGAGGTCTCGAATCTCCGCCAGCGTCGGCAATTCACTCAGCCCTTTCAGGTTGAAGTAATCGAGAAACTCTTTGGTGGTGGCGTATAGCGCCGGTTTACCCGGCACATCGCGATGGCCCACCACTCGCACCCACTCCCGCTCCGTAAGGGTCTTGACGATGTTGGTGCTGACACTGACGCCACGAATATCCTCGATCTCTCCACGGGTGATCGGTTGACGGTAGGCGATCAGCGCCAGGGTCTCAAGCAGTGCGCGAGAGTACTTTGGCGGCCGCTCATCCCAGAGTTTGGAGACCCAGGGAGAGAATTCGCTGCGCACCTGGATGCGGTAACCATTGCCGACCTCTCTGATTTCGATCCCGCGCCCCAGGTAGTCTTCCGTCAGTTCAACGAGTATCTCCCGCAGGCACTTCTTTTCCGGCTCATCTTCTTTCTCGAACAGGGCCTGCAACTGATCCAGGCTCAAGGGTCTGCCTGCCGCCAGCAGCGCAGCTTCAATGATCTGCTTCAGTGTTTCATTAGACGACATGATGGTTCATTTCCTCAGGATGTCGCCGCTTTTATGTGAATTGGAGCAAAGGACTCCGACTGCACCAATTCAACCAGCGAATCCTTGATCAACTCAAGAACTGCCAGAAAAGTGACCACTACGCCTAGCCTGCCCTCGGTTAAATCAAACAGATCGGTAAATTCAGTAAAACTTTCGCCGTTGATCCCTTCCAGCACCAGAGACATCTTCTCCCTGACAGAGAGCGCCTCTTTTTCAACCCGGTGGCTGGTAAACATGTCCGCCCGGTGCAACACATCACGAAAGGCCAACAGTACCTCTTTCAGATCCACATCAGGATCCCTCGCCTCAACATGGCGATCGACCAGTTCGGCATGCCCCTGAAAATTATCGCGGGTCATATGCTCCAGGCCGTCAAGATCCTCGGCGGCCTGCTTGTAGCGTTCGTACTCCTGCAGGCGGCGCACCAGTTCCGCCCGAGGGTCTTCACCTTCGTCGTCCTCACTGACCGGACGCGGCAGCAGCATACGGGATTTGATCTCTGCCAGCATCGCTGCCATCACCAGATATTCTGCGGCCAGTTCAAGCCGCAGATCCTCCATCATCTCGATGTACTGGACATACTGCAGGGTAATATCGGCGATAGGAATATCGAGGATATCCAGGTTCTGCCGTTTGATCAGATAGAGCAGCAGATCCAATGGTCCCTCGAAGGCATCGAGAAACACTTCCAGCGCATCCGGCGGGATATAGAGATCCGTCGGCGGTGTTGCCAAAGGCTCACCCTGAACCACGGCGAAGGGCATCTCCTCCTGCTCAGGATGGTGGTGAGGATGTGTTGCTGTGGGCTCCATTTTTGAATGCCGGTTCAGAAGCGATCCAGAGACATTACCTGGCGTACCTCTGCCATGGTCTCTTTCGCCACTTCCCGTGCCCTTTCACAACCTGCAGCGATAATGTCGTCCACCAATTCCGGCTGTGCCTCGAACGCCTCCGCCCTCGCCTGCATCGGTCTGAGTTCCGCCAGCACCGATTCGATCACCGGCACCTTGCAATCGAGACAACCGATTCCAGCAGAGCGGCACCCCCCCTGCACCCAATTCTTTATCTCAGCATTGGAGTAGACCTCGTGAAACTGCCAGACCGGGCATTTGGCCGGATCGCCCGGATCGGTACGCCGCACCCGGTTGGTGTCGGTGGGCATGCGCTTGAGTATGGTCTCCAGAGCCTCCGGGCTCTCCCGCAGGGAGATGGTATTGCCGTAGGACTTGGACATCTTCTGGCCGTCCAGTCCCGGCATCTTTGAGGCCTTGGTCAACAGTGGCTGGGGCTCCACCAGGATGATCCTGCCACCCCCTTCGAGAAAACCGAACAGCCGTTCCCGGTCGCTGTCGGTGATGTTTTGTTGGGATTCGAGTAGGTCGCGGGCCGAGGTCAACGCCTCCAGATCACCCTGCTCCTGATAGGCGCGACGGTATCGATCGAACGCCTTGGCGTTCTTTTTGCCCATCTTCTTCTTCGCCTGCTCTGCCTTCTCTTCGAAGTCGGCCTCACGCCCATAGATATGGTTGAAGCGGCGCGCCACTTCACGGGTCAGTTCCACATGCGCCACCTGATCCTCGCCCACCGGAACATATCCGGCCTTGTAGATCAGAATATCCGCTGACTGCAGCAGTGGATAACCGAGAAAGCCATAGGTAGCCAGATCCTTCTCTTTCAGCTTTTCCTGCTGATCCTTGTAACTGGGTACCCGCTCCAGCCAGCCCAGCGGGGTAATCATGGAGAGCAGCAGATGCAACTCCGCATGTTCCGGCACATGGGACTGCACGAACAGGGTCGCCTTCTCGGTATCGACACCGGCTGCCAGCCAGTCGATCACCATATCGCGCACACTCGCCGGAACCACAGAGGGGTCATCGTAGTGGGTGGTCAATGCATGCCAGTCGGCAACGAAGAAAAAACACTCGTGCTCGTATTGGAGTTCCACCCAGTTTTTCAGCACGCCGTGATAGTGGCCCAGATGGAGACGTCCGGTAGGGCGCATGCCGGAGAGCACGCGCGAGTGCTGTGCGGAAACAGAATTCAAGATCAACTCCTTGCGGGACTGAGAATGACGGGGATCAGTTGAGTCACAATGTCCGTTGCCGGCAGGATCGAAATGGTCAAACCAACCAGGGGCCAGAGAATCATCCCCAGCAGACCTGTCGCCAACAACAGGACAACAATAAACAGACCATAGGGTTCAAGACGGGAGTAGACCTGTGCCATCTTCGGCGGCAACAGTGAATAGACAACGCGACCACCATCCAGAGGCGGCACCGGTAGCAGGTTCAGCGCCATTAGAATAGCGTTGAAAAGAACACCGGCCACACCCATGTAGATCAATGGACGCGCAACCCATTCAAGTGAATTAATAATCCATAATCCCAGATAGATCAGCAGCGCCCAGATCAGGGCCATCAGGAAATTTGCACCCGGCCCGGCCAGGGACACCAGTGCCACATCCCGCCGGGTATTGCGCAGATTATTCCAGTTGACCGGCACCGGTTTAGCCCAGCCAAATATAAATCCGCTGAGCAGATAAACTGCAATCGGCACCACCACTGTACCGACAGGATCGATGTGCCGGAGAGGGTTCAGCGTCACCCGCCCAAGCATACGCGCGGTGCCGTCTCCCAGCTTCTCCGCCATCCAGCCGTGGGCGGCTTCATGCACGGTGACGGCAAACAGCAGGGGCAGTGCAAAAATGGAAAGCTTGTATAAGATTTCGTCCATCGGCGGATTATACCTCGAACAGGGAGACATCGCCCTTGCCGGCCCTGGCGATTTCCGGCGTCTCTTCCGTCATCACCACCACAGAGGTGGGTTCGAATCCGCAATAACCCCCATCGATGATCAGGTCCACCTCATGATCCAGAATCTGGCGCATCTCATAGGGATCGGTGAGCGGCATTTCGTCACCCGGCAGAATCAGAGTGGTGCTCATGATCGGCTCTCCCAGCTCTTCGAGCATATCCCTGACGATCTGGTTGTCGGGCACGCGTATGCCGATGGTTTTTCTCTTGGCATGCCGCAGCCGGCGGGGTACCAGCTTTGTAGCCTGATGGATAAAAGTGTAGGGGCCGGGTGTCAGGGTCTTCAGCAGCCTGAACTCCTGATTGCCCACCTTGGCATAGTTGGAGATTTCAGTGAGATCCCTGCACACAAGCGTAAAGTTGTGGCTCTCATCCAACTTGCGAATCCGTCGAATCTTCTCCATCGCCCCCTTATCTCCGATCTGACAGCCCAAGGCATAACTGGAGTCTGTCGGATAGATCACCAAGCCGCCCTGACGGATGATATTTACCACCTGGCGGATCAAACGCGGCTGAGGGTTATCCGGGTGTATCTGAAAAAACTGCGCCATATCTCTCGTCCGTCAAACTGACATTGCCCGAATTGGGCTCTCTAACGCGAGGCCCCAATCCTGCCAAACAGGGGCACAGCCATCGGGAAGCAGTGGTAAGCGTCCCAACGCAATCCAGGGATTTTCCGGTGTGTGGAAATCTGAGCCAGCCGATGCCAGCAGACCAAAATCCTCAGCGTGCCGGGCCATGGTAAAGGCCTCATCCTTGCTATGGCTGCCGGAGACAACCTCCAGACCCACGCCCCCAACCCCGACAAAATCCGCCAGCAGACGCCGCAGTTTGGTGCGCGTCATCCTGTATCGAGCCGGATGCGCCACTACGGCCTGCCCACCAGCCTCCCTGATCCAGCCAACCGCCTCACCCAGGGAGGCCCACTGGCCCGCAACATGCCCGGGCTTGCCATTGACCAGAAAATGCTTGAAAACAGCCCGCTCGTCAGAAGCTGCGCCAATCTTTGCCAGATAACGTGCAAAGTGAGTACGGCTGATCAGTCTGCCGTTAGAAAAACTTCGTGCCCCCTCGAGTGCATCGGGAATTCCGCTCTTCTCCAGCCGCCGCGATATCTCCTCGGCACGTCGATCCCGTCGCTGGCGTAAACCTTTCAGACCTTCTTGCAGCACGCCGCAATCGATGTCGAGATTCAGCGCCACGATGTGGATCGTCTGCCGCTGCCAGGTCACGGAGATTTCAGCCCCCGCAATCAGATGGATATCGAGTCGTGCAGCTGCCTCCACCGCCTCTGGAACACCTTCAGTGCTATCATGATCGGTCAATGCCAACACGCGCACACCGGCATCTGCCGCCATTTGCACCAGGTTGGCAGGCGCCAGAGTACCGTCTGAGGCAGTGGAATGGTTGTGAAGATCGTATTCGCAAAACATGGGGGCGAATTGTACCCTATGGACAACAAAATAATATCCGGAATATCCAAGTCGCCCATGAAGGCATCTGAAGAACAGAGCACCAACACAACACTGGTCAGCGCCGCCACACTGCTGGCCCAGGCCGTCATTGCCAAGGGTATCGATCTGGATGCATTTCTCGCACAGCTGGGTATCAGGCCCAATGAATACAAGGACCCGAATGGGCGAATCCCAGTCCCCTTGATGCAGCGTGCATGGCGACTGGCTGTGGAATGGTCCGGGGACGAGTGTTTCGGATTGGGACTGGCAGATGTGGTACAACCTGCCGCACTACATGGGATTGGGCTCTCCATGATCTCGAGCAACAGCCTGCGCGAAGCGATCGAACGGGTCGTCTGTTATCAGCGTTTCCTCTCCACTGTATTCAAGATCAGCCTGAATTCAGAGGGTGATCATTATAAAATCGACTTCTCCACAGAACGTTTCCGGGCCACGCCGGATCCCGCCTCCATCGATGGTACTCTGGCTGTGTTTGTGGAGATGTCCCGCATCACGGCCGGTTCCACAGTGCGTCCTATTCACGTCTATCTGCAAAGAAAACCCCCAGCCACATGTGCCGCCCGCTACCGACACTATTTTGGCTGCCCCGTCACGTTTTCCAGCGTTAGCAACCAGATCCTGTTTGATCGGGAAACATTCGACCGTCCACTGCCCACCGCCAACCCTGATTTGGCAAGAATAAACGATCAGGTCGTCATCGAATACCTGGAACGCTTTGACCCACAGACGCTTTCCGCACGGCTCAGGACACAAATCATCGACGTCCTGCCCGGCGGGACCATCAGTGAAGAGTTGATTGTACAGCGACTCAATATGAGTCTGCGGAGCCTCCAGCGGCAGCTGAAAAATGAACGGACAAGTTACAAAGAGATACTGGCAGGGACACGTCGGCAACTGGCACAGGAGTACCTGGTAAACAGTGAGCGCCAGATTATCGAAATCGGCTATATGCTGGGCTTCAGTGAACCGAGCAATTTCTCCCGCGCCTTTAAACGCTGGACCGGCCAGAGCCCACAGCAGTTCAGGGAAACGTCCAGAGAACGGACCCAAATAATATGATCGGGTGGCGCCTTCAGACACCTGATTGGCGGTAAGGGACCAGCTCAGTTAAACCATCTCCTTTAGTGTTGAGCATGACACTAGGAGATGTGCCATGAACAATCATATCCAATATCAGAAAACCCTTCGGGAACCCATCAGTTTCGTGGGTATCGGCTTGCATAGCGGCAAAAGAGCCAAGATCACACTTAAACCGAGCACGGACAGCAGTGGGATCTACTTTTTGCGCAAAGATGTTGAGCCAGGCACAGGATTGATCCCTGCCCGCTGGTACAACGTGCATGCCACAGCCATGTCAACGACACTGATGAATAAGCAGGGTACAACCGTCGATACGGTAGAACATCTGATGGCCGCCCTCTTCGGCTGCGGTGTGGATAACGCTTTGGTTGAAGTGGATGGTCCGGAAGTCCCAATCATGGACGGCAGTGCGGCACCCTTTGCTACCACCATCAAGCGCATTGGTACCCGGAAACAGAGTGCGCCCCGGCATGCAATATGGGTACAGCGGCCGATTGAGGTGCGCGAGGGTGACAAGTTCGCCATCCTGATGCCGCATCCCACGCCCAGGATTACGATTGCCATCGATTTCCCAGGTACCGCGGTCGGCGCCCAAACATTCTCCGTGGAGTTGGTGAATGAGGCTTTCAGAAACGATATCGCAAGAGCTAGGACTTTTGGCTTCGCTCAGCAATTGAATGCGCTGCGGAATCGTGGACTTGCCCTGGGAGGATCGTTGAATAATGCAGTGCTTGTGGATGGGGAACGCATCGTCAATGAAGGTGGACTGCGCTATGACAATGAGTTTGTACGCCACAAGGTGCTCGACGCTTTTGGTGACCTTGCGCTTGCGGGCGTACCGATATTTGGCCACTACTACGCCTACAAACCTGGTCATTCGCTCAATCGTGCCTTGATGAAGCAGTTATTCAGTGACCGCTCAGCCTGGTCCTATATTGCAGTTGATGAATTTCAACAGCTTTTTGGAGAGCCGATTCAAGCAGAACGGGAAAGTGAGGAGGTGTTGTTGAAACAGGCAGATATTCGACAGGTTCTATAGTTTTTACCACGAAGCGCACGAAGGTAAATAATTGATATAACAATATATTTTCTTTGTGTCCTTCGTGTTCTTTGTGGTTGAATATGGGATGCTGCACGGGTACTGGTTAATGATGGCAAGGCAATCCCTGGTAGACAGCCTGGCTAATTTGGTGCATTTAAGTAAGAAATAGAGCAACGAGCGCCAAAACCGCCGGTAACGCCTGAAACAACAGTATCTTTTGACTTGCTGTTATTCCACCGAAGACCCCAGCGATCACGACGCAACTCAAAAAAAAGATCTTGATTGAATTCCCTGCCGAACCCAGGCAAAGACCCCACACAAGTCCAGCTGCCAGGAACCCGTTATAGAGTCCCTGATTCATTGCGAGGGTCTTTGATACTCCGGCAAATTCCTTCGTATGTCCAAATGTCCGTAGACCAAATGGTTTATCCCAAAGGAACATTTCAAGAACAAGGAAACAAACATGAAGAAAGGCGACAAACCCTACCAGAATATTTGCTATGATCATCAAGCTATGTCAACTATGCCAGTTATCATTAACCAATCACTATTTTCGACAATGTACAAAACATCCATTAAACAACGCAACAAATCTATATTCGTCAATTTACTCAATCATCACCTGCAGGGCGAGTAGTATTTGATTACCGTACCAATTTGATGGGATACGCATGATCACCGAGTCGGAAATCAAAGCCGGGCAGATTCTGGTAGTTGATGACGAACCGCTGAATCTCCTCGTGGTGGAGGAGATATTTGATAGCGCCGGCTACCCAAACGTCCAATCCACTACAGACCCAAAAGAGGCCGTAGCGCTTTTTAAGCAGCACCGGTTCGATCTGGTACTGTTGGACCTCAACATGCCGGGTATGGACGGATTCGAGGTAATGTCGCATTTCAGCGAGCATAAGTACGAACCCCCACCGCCGGTGCTGGTGCTCACTGCGATAGGTGATAGGGAGACGCGCTTGCGGGCCTTGCGGGGAGGCGCCAAGGATTTCCTGGTCAAACCTTTCGACAGCGAAGAGGTATTGAGCCGCGCCTACAATCTGCTTGAAGTCTCTCTCGCCCACAAACTGGTCACTCACTACAGTTCGACCCTGGAACATGCGGTCAGAGCAAAAACCAGAGAGCTATTGGAAACCCAGGCGGAGATCGTCAAACGCCTGGGATATGCCGCAGAGTTCCGTGATACCGAAACGGGAGAACACACTGTTCGTGTCGGACACTACTCCAGGCTTCTTGCCATACAGATCGGGCTAAGCACGGATGAGGCGGAGCGAATACTCTATGCAGCGCCAATGCATGATATCGGCAAGATTGGTATTCCAGACAAAATTCTGCTGAAGCCGGGAAAGCTGGATGCTGATGAGTGGGAGATAATGAAGACACATACCACCATCGGCGCCAAAATTCTCCGGGGTGGATCCAACCCGCTCATCGAATGTGCCCGTACTATCGCCCTGACACACCATGAAAAATGGGATGGCGGCGGGTATCCAAAGGGTCTGAAAGGTCATCAAATTTCGATAAAAGGCCGTATCGTTGCTGTTGCCGACGTTTTCGATGCTCTGACCATGTCTCGTCCCTACAAGTCTGCCTGGGCGATTGAGGACGCGATGAAACTGATCAATGAGCAGTCCGGTGTCCACTTTGATCCTGCCCTGGTCACCGCATTCAACACCGTTCTGGATCAGCTGATCGAGGTACGCGAGAAGCATGCCGATCCATAAAAGCAAGCGTGTCGGCAACAATAACCAGTATCTGGTGCGCACAGCGCACCCTACGTCCGTTACATGTAGGCTGCTACTTAAGTTTCGGAGTTCAATTGATCTGGTAGGGTGCGCCGTGCGCACCATGATTGCTTGAGTTATCTATCAGTTTCACTATTTTCCTTCAGGGAGGATTTGAGGCGGAGCATGATATTTCCGAACTGTTCATCCAGCGCCTGTCCGGCTTCGTAGAGAGCATCGGTCTTTGCCTCTGTTTCAGTGATCATCTCCACAAGAGCCTCCTCCTGCTCTCCTGAGAGACCCAGATGCATGAACGATTTCTCGATATCAGTTCCCATGTCGGAAAGTATCTGGGCATTCTCTATGCGTTGCTGCTTATGTTGACTGTCGATTCCGGCAAGGCTCTGCCTGGCCATTTCAATGACCTCGGAAAGATCCTGTTGGCGTCTGTAGAGTTTCTGCTCTGTCTCTATGCCCTTGATTCTTGCATCCACACCCTCAATCAATACCGCCAGAGTGTCCTTCAGACGCCCCACCTTTTCTCCATCATCATGAGGCATGCTGCGAATCAGCAGTGATGCCCTCTCACCATTGAAGACGGCTCGGCTGCCAAACTCAAAAATGCGCTGCCCGCCGACCAGGCTTTCCAGCACTGATTGCTCCAAAGGGCGATCCAGCCCGTCTTTCGTGATGAAAAGGGTCTCCTGCTGCTGTTTCATTATCAAACTTCCTGATAACCCATATTCATCCAGAACAGAAAAGACTTGCTGCCCAAGTTCGGTGAAATCCTTACTGGAAAAACTATTCTGGAAAAACCTTAAAATCACCCCAAATTCTGCGGCACTGGTCATGGCGGCCATCGCCATCTGCATGGCATCCTGAGATGAGTGGCGCAGATTTTTCTTCTGTTCGTTGTTTTTTAGTGCGATGACGATTTTGGCTTTAATTCTACTTTGTCAGATTCCATCACCCGGCAACCGACTGTTCCAGCGTCTGTTTTCGATATTGGGAGTCGATAGCCGCTTGTCGTTTACGATGCCGTTTCGTCATTTGCCGTAGTATTTCATCGCGTTCAATATCTCGCCGTGGCAGGAAGGCACGCAATAGCGATTCGATGTCTGAACAACTGAGTAAGGGGTGATCATCTTTTTGCACAATTCGCTCTTCGAGCATGAATAACATCGCCATCATGACCAAGGCCATATGGTGATGCCAGGATTTCCATTTACGGGCCTGATAATCAGCAAGACCTGATTCACTCTTACCATCCTGGAACGAACGCTCAACCCAGAACCGCTGCGCCTGCATCTTTGCAAGACAATGGGATGGCGTTTCTTCCGGTGCATTCGACAAGGTGTATTTAATCGTCTCCGGTGAATTGACCTCTCGTCGTACAATCAGGTGCCATTGATGTGCCTGGGCTTCTTTTCCATCCCAAAGCCAAACCCGATGATGCAGGATCTCGACGCGCAGTTTGCCCTTGCTGCTATCCCGTAATACCACTTGCTGCCACTCGCTGTCCCGTTGCTCATTGAGCCACTGGTCAACGCGCAGACGGGCTGCCTGGGCTTGCAGACGACTTCGACGACGACCGCGCGTTGTCGTGCTCTCCGGTATGAACGGCTGTGGATCTTCCAGGTAGACCTGTTGGTCTTTGTGGATGTCCACCACAAAGGTTTCACCCATCGCCTCCAAACCCCTCAGAAAAGCCGGATCCTTCCCGTATCCCCCATCTGCACCCACCCAGGCAAAACGCAGGCCAAGCGTCCTCTGATGACGCACCATCTCCAGCGCCAACTCTGACTTGCTTTGATGTTTCCGTTCAACTTCCGGGATACCCACCTTGCGACAGCGAGCCGGGTTCGATACCCACTCTTTGGGTAGATAGAGACGTTCATCTATCAGCGTGGACAAGTGCCCTTTACCCAGTGCTGCGAATACACCAACCTGGCAGTTATCCACCTTGCCCTGGCGGCCATTCCATTGGCGTTTAACCCCCACTGAATGTTTACCCTTCTTGGCAAGGCCACTCTCATCGAGCAACAGACAGGTATCCGCGGTTCCACCCAGCCATTGATCGGCTTCCAGCGCCACTTGGTCTAACACCGCACGATGATCCCACGGGGACTCGGTGAGCATATGCTGGAGACGCTGATCATCTGCGCCTGCAACCACCTCTTCCATGCGTTCCATGTTCTTTCTCTGCGCTTGCATCAGGCCTTTGAGATAGTGTGTGACCGGTTGAAACACCGACCTCGTCTTGCTTCGAAAATGGGATTCAAAGCGGTACTGGAAACGTTGGAATCGCTCCGCTATGCGATCGATTCTACTTATGCGCGTATCAGGTAATTCAAATGACCTTGGTGCTTGTCATTTGATGCTCTTCCTTACGATGATTGCCAAGAAATTCACAGCATATATTTTATATTATTCAGTGAGTTACTTATAGATCTAATCTGACAAAGTAGAATTAAGCTCACTTTCATCAAATGGCTTTGTGATGTAGTCATCAGCGCCTGCTTCGTACCCTGCCAGGCGCTCTTCGGCTGATGCCAGAGCCGATACAAAAATGATCGGGAGTTCACCATAGTCAGGGTCTTGACGGAGCCGGCGGCAGGTTTCCAACCCGTTCAGTACCGGCATATTGACATCCATGATGATCAGGTCAGGCCTGCGGGTCGCCACGCTTTCGATGCAAGCCTGGCCATTTTCAGCGGAAATCAGTTCAAATTCATTGGACAGAAGCTCTTCGAGGATGATCTGGTTAAGCGGTTCATCGTCAACACCAAGAATCAGGGGTTGAGTCTTTATCTGCTCTTCCATTCTTATATTCCTAATAATTATTGGAGCCTCTGATTAATTGTCATCTCCATCCATAGATTCGTAAACACTACAACCGTTTACTCACCATCGTAACCTATTGATAGCAATGTAGTTTTAAATCTCATCCCAGGATCGAGATGACAGTGACTCAATTAATCAGGGGTTCCTTTGTTTTAATTTCTGAATGCTCGGATTATCGGCATCTCACGGTTTTTCTTTAATCAGTTCCCGGATTGTTACCGGCAGGTATCAGAAACTGGAAAATGGCCCCTTTACCTGGAGCCTGCTCTGCCCATATACGGCCTCTGTGGGCATCTATGATCTCTTTACAAATGGCAAGCCCCAGACCTGTACCTACGGTTCCTGCCTCAATCTTGCTGCTCTGGGTGAATTTTTTGAAGACCTTCTTCAGTTCGACCTTTGGAATACCTATGCCCTGATCCTGAATCTTGAAATGTAGAGCGGGGATTGTCTGCTTGTCATGCGTCATAGTGCCTGTCTGGACAGTCAGGTGAATATGCCCCCCGGACGGAGTGAACTTGACAGCATTGGAGAGTAAATTACGAATGACCTGGCCTATCCGCAGGGCGTCGAACTCACCGTACACGCTTTTTTCCTGGGATGTAAATTCACAGTGCAGTCCTTGATCCTGAATGTAACGCCCCAGTTCAGCAACCGCCTCCTCGGCGGCCTCCATGAGATCGTTGTGCTTAATCGTCATCTCCATACGGCCTGATTCAAGTTTCGCCAGGTCGAGAATACCATTGAGCAGTATCAACAGGCGTTCACCACTTGCATGAACATGGGAGAAATAGTCGATCAGCTTTTTTCGTTCTGCAGTTTCACCCTTTTTCAGGCCAAAGGATGAAAAACTCAAAATTGCGTGCATTGGAGTACGCAATTCATGAGACATATTGGCAAGGAACCGGGATTTTGCCTGATTGGCCTCTTCAGCCTGCTCCTTGGCCAATACCAGATCTTTTGTCTGTTCATCTACCAGGTCTTGCAGATTGTTCTGGTGCTCCATCAATTCCTGTTGAGCAGAGGTCAGATGTTCATTGGCAGTGACCAATTGTCCGGTTTTATGTTCAAGTTCGACCACCATGCACTGACTGCACCAATACTCTTTCGCCAACCGATTACCCAATCGGTAGATAAATAGGGCATAGATAGCGATGAGGATACCGAACAGGAGCACAGAACTGTCTCCTTGTATGCCCAGATATAAACAGGCCAGCACAGTTGGGGACCAGAACAGCAAGAGAAAAAAGACCCAGGGCAGTTGATAGAGATTCATTGTAGCCAGGGCGCCAGCACATATTCCCAGGCCGATCACAATCGCAGTCATACCCTCCAGCGAGAGTTCGGTAACGATCACAATCAGGCAGAGCATCATACCAATCAGCAGTATCGTTCCCAGAGTCCAGAAAACGTATCGAAGCCTTAGCCCATCGATGCTTTCATCAGTGGCCTGAGCGAGCTGGCGACCATAGATAAACCTGACCAGACTGACCAGAAGCAGGCTGAAAATCACCAAGCTTAAAAGATCCATTTTGGCGTATAGATCAATGTTGCCCAAGACAAAAATGCCGAGAAGCACTGGATAGGCCAACGCGATGACACCTGAGCGCCGCCCGAGATCAATACTGCCCGCCTGATCAACCTGTCGCTGCTGTTCAGTGCTCAGAGAGATCAATTCAGAGTGAGGCTGAAATAGCCGCATGCTCAATGTGCTCTGTTTTCCGCTGCGGGCTGAATAAAGGGAGTGACCGGGATCAGAAAGTGGAACTGCGCCCCTTGTTCCAAATTATTTTCTGCCCAGATCCGTCCTGTATGCGCCTCGATGATCTCTTTGCTGATCGCCAGCCCCAAGCCGGTGCCTCCAGCCCCGGTGCGAGTCTTGCTGCTCTGGATGAATTTATCGAAAATAGTATCCAGTTCCGCTTCCGGGATCCCAACGCCCTGATCAAGAACGCTCAGTTGCAACCCAGGCATCTCATGGCCGTCAATCTCCAGTCTCTCCTGACAGATAGAGATCTGGATATGTCCCCCCGTGGCTGTAAACTTGATGGCATTGGAGAGCAGGTTGGTTATCACCTGACCGATGCGCAGGGCGTCGAACTCACCTATGGTATCTGTTTCCGGGGGGAGGAGATCACACAACACGCCTTGATCTGCAATGTGTCCCCGCAGTTCGTGAATGGCGCTTTCCGCCACACACTTCAAATCGTTGGGCTGGTATTCCAATGCCATGCGCCCAGCTTCCAGCTTGGACAGATCCAACAGGTCGTTGAGTAGTATCAGTAGCCGGTTGCCACTTGTCTGAATATGGGTAAAGTACTCGATCAGTTTTTGCCGCTCTGCGGTTTCTCCGTTTTCCAGTCCGAATGAAGAGAAGCTGAGAATGGCGTGCATCGGAGTGCGCAGTTCGTGGGACATATTCGCCAGAAAGACAGACTTGGCCTGATTGGCTTGCTCCGCCGTATTCTTAGCTTCAGTAAGCACTTGCTCCATTGTTTTTCGGTTGGTTATATCCAGGACAACGCCATCGATACCCAGCCAGTTTCCCTGTTGATTGAAAATCGAAGTTTTGTAGTCAGCCACCCAGCAAACATGTCCGTTTTTCTTGATGATTCGATACTCCTGACAAATGGTCATGGGTCCAGTTGGAAGGAGTTCACTATCAGCAAGAACCCTCTCTTTGTCGTCGGGATGGATAAGCATAAACCAATTTAATTTTCCGGAATCGAACTCCTGCTGTTCATAGCCTGATATTTCTTCAATTCCTGAAACCAATTCAGCAGTCCAGTCAGATATTGTCCTGTACACCATTCCGGGGATGTTATTGGTCAAGGTTCTGTATTTTTTCTCGCTTTCCTTGATTTCCTCCATCTTTTTTTCTGTGGCGGCCCGCACCGCATGATCAGCTGCATACTCTTTTTCCTGTGCCATATACTGGCCCAAATCACAGGTCATGCTGTTAAAGGAACCTGCCAATCTCTCAAGTTCATCACCTGTATCGATTGAAACACGGCCGCCAACAAAATCGCCCGAGGCTACTTTTTTCGTTGCGGCTTCAAGTTTTTTCAGAGGCGCAGTAATGGCGCGGGAGAGAACAAATGCAATAAATACGGATAGGGCGATAGCAAAACAAGAGATTAAGATTGCCTTATTCCTCAAGTCGTGCGGAGCTGAGACAAACTCTTCGTGGGGAAACGTAACAACTACGGACAAATTGGTCTTTATTAGTGGAAATGTAGCGACCATCGCATCCAGATCAAATATCCCGGCTCGGGTATAAGAGGGTTGTATCGATTGAATGGCATCGATAACCTGTCTCCCACCTCTATCCACGGCTATGATTTTCTGCCCTGTCACGCTATCAAGCGGAGAGACAAGAATCCTTGCATCATGATTACTTATAGAGAGGAAACCTGTTTTCCCAATTGTTTCTTCCACCAGCTCCCCGATGATTTGCGCAAGAGGGACAACCCCGTAGAGGAGTACATCAACCTCTTCTTCAAAATAGCCTTTTCGAAAGATTGCCAGCTCAAGAGCAGGTTCCCCAAGATCTGGTTGTTTAGCAGTCACTGATAAGACCACTCTCCCCTCATTTTTACGGGCCCTCTGAATCAAAGAAGCAAGATTCACTTCTCCTTCGCTCACGGTAATATGGCCTTTGTTTACTTTAAGAAGCTCATCCCCATTTTCGTCAACAAGAAGAATAATGGGAAATACTTCCTGCAGTTGAGTCAATTGACGAACTAATAATTTTTCCTGAAAGTTTTTTACAAAGCGTTCAAATTCTCTGCTGTTAGCTATTTTGAGAAATTCATGTGCTCGCATTTCAAAACGATCATCAAGATGGGCTGCCTGTTCTTTGGCAAAGGATTTCATCATCTTCTGCTGTTGGATTTCAACGTGATCGAGAAAAATCCGGTACCCGGAATAGCCGGCTATGGCCATCGTCAACACGACAGGCAGAAGTGTAAAGATTAATATCTTTCCCTGAAGTGACTTTACGAGACTCATAAGATTTTATTCACTTTGAGTCACCGCAATAGCCCCATATTCAAGCATGATTGCTTGAGCTGCCGGCGTTTTGAGGTATTCCAAGAATGTTTTAACAACGCCCTGTGGCTCTCTCTTCCAGGCAAGGCCAAAGGGGGTAACAAGTTTATAGGCGCCTGATCGTACATTGGCGGTTGTCGGGATAATACCATCCACTGACAATAGTGGCAGGTTACTTGTCAGTGCCAAGGATAAAGGTATATATGCGATGGTTTGCCGGTGGCTTTTTATTCCCTCCAGCGCTTCATGAGTCGTATAGAATACTCTACCGGAAAATCTCTCAATGTCGGAAAATCCGGGAAGGTTCTTTTCCAGAATATGACGTGATGAGTCTCCCTCCTCTCTGTTGATAACATATATTTTTCCTTTATCGCCGCCTGCCTGATCCCATCTCTCCAGGTTGCCGCTGTATATTCCGTTGATCTGCTTTCCGGTAAGGTTCCGAGGTCGCTCCATGCTGGGATGAAGAACAAAGGCAATAGGGGATCTGGCAAACAGCCAGTAGGTCAGCTTAAAGTGTTTTTCTCTCTCCTGTAGGGGACGGGCAACACGTGCAAGATCGCATCTTCCTTTTACCACTGCTCTGATACCGCCGCCACTGCCAACACTGTCTGGAACGTTGATAGTGATATCTGGATGGTCTGCTTCAAACTTTTTCCCAAGCACCCGTAGCAGCAGTTGCGAATCCCCTGTGCCGCAGATACTCACCTGTTCTGCTGCAATGCAGGATTCAGAACTAAAAAAAGTGGTGAGCATAAGCAGGGGAAGAAGATATTTTTTTAGCTTTCGCATCACTGTTCAACACTCCACTCAAGATACAAGATCAGTCGCCGACTCCTGTGCAATCGGGACTTCAAAAATGAACTCCGCACCTCCCTGTAGGTGATTTTGCGCCCAGATTCTACCGCCATGGGCCTCTATGATCTCTTTACTGATCGCCAGTCCAAGGCCTGTCCCCCCGCCTTCACTGCGTGTCTTACTGCTCTGAATAAACTTGTCGAATACAGCCTCCAACTCATCCTCTGGAATACCTATGCCTTCATCACGCAGACTCAGTCGCAGTGAGATGCACTGGTTTTGATCCTCTTTACGGCGTCCACTGAAGAGTGTGCCGTTACTGAAGGAGATGAAGATCCGCCGGCCTACCGGCGTGAATTTAATCGCATTACCCAACAGGTTGCCGATGACCTGGCCAATGCGTTGCGAATCGAAACAGCCCCTGGTTTCACAGGCTGGCGGGACGATCTCCAGCGTCAGCGCCCGTTCCTCCAATCTGGCCATCTGCTCGGTTGCACACTGATTGACGATTTCCTGAAGATCAGCGGCTGTGTATGCCATCGACATCCGATCAGACTCCAGCTTTGCCAGGTCCAGCAAGCTGTTGAGCAGAAGCAACAGCCGGTCACCACTCTCATTGATGTAGGTGAAGTAGGTCCCCAGTTTTTCCAGAGTTGCCTGGTTCAGACGCTGCATACCCAAGCTGGAAAAGCTTAGAATGGCGTGCATCGGTGTACGCAGCTCATGGGACATATTGGCCAGAAAGCGGGACTTCGCCAAGTTGGCTTCCTCGGCCTTTGCGGCGGCCTTGGCCAGTTCCCTCGTACGTTCACTCACTGTCTCTTCCAACTGCAGGCTGTGTTGATGAAGTTTTTCCTCAACATGCAAGCGCTTGAGTGCACCAGCGAGGATATCCGCCACTGCGCTGAGATAGTCGACATCCATCGGGTCATATTCGGTCCCGGGTTCGAGATAGAGGTTGATCACGCCCAGTACCCGCCCGTCTCCGACCACCGGAATAACATAATGGCCGTGGGGTTTCATCTCCGTGATCTGGACCTCGTGCCTGTGATCGTCACTGCAGAGAGAGTGAACAAGTTTGCCCTGCATCGCCGCCCGGCCGCAGAGACAATGACCAAAGGGCACGCTGGCACAGCGGTTGGTAAGGCTTTTCCCCAGATTGTGCTCCACAGTGAGAACTAGTCGATCCCCTGCTTCGTTAGTCAGAAAGATGGCACCCTTATCCCGGACTTTCATCAGCGGCTGATCCAGCAGTTCTGCAAGAAATCTCTGTAACAACACCTGCTGCCCAAGACCCTTCAGTGAGATCTCCAGTAGCCTGGAGAGACTGGTTCGGCGCTGCATCTCTTGCCTGAGCGCATTGTCCGATCGCTTCTGCTCAGTGATATCACGCCAGACCGATTGATTGAACTGCTTGCCATCGATCTCGATCAGCTGACAGATCACCTCCACATTTCGTATCCGGCCATCCCTTGTGCGGTGTTGGCTTTCAAAAACGTCATGACCCTCTTGTTTGATCTTCTGTAGATGTTGTTGCACCTCTTCGGGGGATTCGATTATATCGATATCCGTGATCTTCAATCTTTCGAACTCCTGCCGGGTATAACCGAGATTTTCATGGACAAAACGATTGAACTGGACAAACCTACCATCCTCCAAATCAATCGTTGCTATGGCGTTTGGCGCCAGTTCGAAAAGGGTGCGGTAGCGAATCTCGGACTCCTGAAGTCGGCGTTCCTGAGCCTTGCGTTCCGAGATGTCATGCGCCGATCCGATCAGCCCGACAGGTGCCCCTTCATCATCCCGTAACAGGGTGACAGTCATCCAGGTGGGGAAGACCTCACCATTTTGCCTGACATGCCCCACTTCTCCGCTGTGCCCCCCCAGGGCAACGACCTCCTGATTAAAGGGCTCCACATCCCGTTCCATCTGCTCAGGTGTGTGAAAAAGGCTAAGGTGTCTACCGGTGAGCTCGTCTGCCGAATAGCCGTGCATTCTTGCCCAGGCTTCGTTGGTAGTACGGATGATCCCGTCCATTCCAGCTATGGCGATACCATCGGGCGACTGCTTGAAGGCAGTCTCCAGGAGTTGATGTTGCTGTCGGGCAGCTTTCTCTTCGGTCAGATCACGCCAGGTGACATGGAGGAGAGTTTCGTCACCAACATGGAGTGTGGTGAGTGTTACTTCACAGGGGAATTCCTCACCATCAACGCGCCGGTGCCACCATTCGAAGCGGTGGAAGTGCGCTTCCAACGCCGTGATGATCATTTCTGTCGCTTTTTCGCTGGAAATGCGACCATCAGGTTGTCGCTCCGGTGAAAGGTCGGCCGGGTGTGAGTTCAGTACTTCCGATTTGTCCGCAGCGTGCAGCATCCTGACTGCCGCCGGATTACAGTCGATAAATGTCTCACCTTGCAGCAGCAGGATTGCGTCTTCCGAGCGATTGAATGCCTCCTGGTGGATGTGGTTGTTATCAAGCTGCAGTCTGCTGTCAGAGGGTGTCATCTTTGAGTCACCAGCATTCATTCTTCGGTCTGGGCGGGTGCTGGAGCATTGATGACAGCGAGCACCCGGTTGCCTTTTCCCAGGTACTCCAGCCGCTTGAAGCTGATCAGCCGCGCCAGAGCGATGCCCCGGCCATGGTTATCGCTCCCCCTCTTCGCTGATATCTCCAGATAGGGGGTAGAATCAAAACCCTCACCCTGGTCTGTGATATGAACATGGATCTCTCCATTACAGCGCTCGAACGTCACCTCCACCTGTTTGCTACGCATTTCCGGCAGCCCAAGGCGTCTGTTGACCTCCTTCTCCCAGTTACCCGTTTCGTTAAGCAAACCCTTCTCATCATAGCCAATCCCGAGGTTTCCGTGTTCCACCGCATTGATCATCAATTCATTGAACCCGGTGATAGCGGTTTCAGGATCTGGGCAGGCCTGCGCCAGTAAGGTAGAGAGGTCACGCGCTTCGTTCAGCGACCGGAATTGAAAGCGGCACGATTGCAACAGACCAAGAGTAAATCTGTTCCTGTCCAATGCTCTCCTGATGTTCAGGTAACGTAGCTGGTCGTTAACCGCCGTCCGTACAATTGAGACCAGCGCCTCTTCCTTGAACGGTTTGGTGAGGTAATAGTACGCGCCGGCCTTGATGCCCTCCTCGATATCTTCTTTGGAAGCACAGGCGGTTTGCATGATGACCGGAACCTCTTTCAGGACCGGATGGCCGTTGATGCGTGAGAGAACATCCATACCATCCATGCGAGGCATCATGCGGTCGAGCAGGATTGCGGCATATTGATGCGGTGCCTGCTCCAGCATCTTCCAAGCAGTTGCGCCATCCTCCGCCGTCTTCCACTGATATCCAGCTTCGGCGAATTCCAGATATTCGCAGATAATCGTCAGATTGAGAGGCTCGTCATCGACCACGAGGATAATTTTCTGATCTTGGTTCATATTTTCTTCTCTAGCCGGCACGCCGCCAATGCCAATGCGCCGATTTCTTGACGGCTTGTATGTTTTCGGTTATCGCGCTACCAACGCCGATGAGAAGGCCCTGACTGAGCGCTGGCTCAGTGCATGGGCAGCCAACTAAAGTGTAATACCTCTCATATATGCGGCAACCTGATGAAAAACTTTAGCCTGAACTCCGGGGTTCCGCTATGAAAACAGCGAGTTGCTTCACACCCCCAGCCTGTTGGTATAGGGTCATCTTTGTTCGAGGATATTTATCTCACCAACAGGTCACTGCCGTGAAAAAAATCGCTATTTTCGTCGATGTGCAAAACATCTACTACACCACGCGACAGGTCTACGGCCGTCAATTTAATTATCGAAATCTTTGGCAGCGAATAGACGCTGGAGGAGAGATTGTTTCCGCAGTCGCTTATGCCGTTCATCGAGGTGACGACAAACAGCTGAAATTTCAAAATGCGCTCAGGAAAATTGGCTTCACAGTAAAGCTCAAACCCTATATTCAGCGGAGTGACGGCTCTGCCAAAGGTGATTGGGACGTTGGTATTACCATCGATGTGATGGAATCAGCCCGAGACGTTGACACCGTGGTACTGCTGTCTGGTGACGGAGACTTTGATCTGCTGCTGAAAAAGATCAATGAGGATTATGGCGTCACTACTGAAGTCTATGGCGTACCGGCGCTTACAGCCAACTCGCTCATCGCAGCTGCGAGTCTCTATCACCGCATTGACGAAGACTTATTGCTCTAACCATCCTACCGCTGTTTCATCACTCAGCAAACTCAAGCCGCTCTTCAACCGACTCAAGCCCCTTGATTGCACAGACCTCATCTTTTTCTCCGCCAGGCGCTCCGCTGACTCCCACTGCACCAAGTCTGCTTCCCGCTGCGTTGATTGGGACACCTCCCACCATCATCAATATTCCACGAACATGGTTCATTTCTGGCCGGATATCCTGCCGGTTCTCCCGGAATTCCCCTGATTTAAGCCCGGACATCACCACCGCATTTGCCTTCTCCTCGGCGATCTGCAGGGTAAACCTGGATGCGAGATCATCCCGTAAAGCAGCACGGATATCCCCATTGCGATCGACCACAACTGCGCTGACCTGATATCCCTTGGCGCGGCAGGCCAAAACTGCCGCATCTGCAATATCACGCGCCAACTCCATGCCAATGATCTTGACACTGATAGTGTCGTCCGCCACCCCCTGTGTTGAGAAACAGAGTGAAATGAGTAGAAAACAACCAGCAAATGAGAGGTTTTTGTACTGTTTCAGCATATCTGCGGACCTGATTGGCATAGATTTTGAAACATCCTACAGGTCTCACCAGGATGTCAGAAGGGCAGAAGACGAAGTCACCACTGCCTGCTACAATCCGGGCATGCAACTCCCGCTTGTAGATATCAACTCAATTGCCGACAGTTTCCACGACCTCGCCAATGACGTGACCGAGGCTTATGAAGATATCGGCCAGCCATCCTCTGGAGAGATCCAGCCACCGGATCTCATCATGCAGGCTATGCACAAGCTTTTTGACCTGCTCAGAGCACTCGACAACTGCCGTATCGATTGTGCCCCAATCCCCGAGCAAAGCCGGGAAGATCAGTCGGTGATAGCAAATCATGACATACATGAACTTGGGGACTACGGCATCAATCTGCTGATTGATATCTCCATCTGCGCCAAAAACCTGAAAATGGAGAGACACAGCCGTGAGCTGGAAAATCTCACCTTCCCCCTCGCCATTTGGATAGCCCGCCAAAGCGGTGAATTGAGCACCCTGGAACCCGTGGTAAATGCACTGGCGATTCTGGCCAACACGGTCGGGGAACCTTTATACCTTGAACAACTCTATCTTCTCACCGGGGAGATTCAGGATGCGGTGTCACCGCTGTTGCAGAGCGACCGGGACAGGAGCAACCCCAACCGCCCCTGGCGCGTACTTCTGCTCAACCGTGCGATTATCGCCACTCGCAGCCACCGCAGCGAGCTGATGGAAGAGGCATATGGAAATCTCGTGGAAAAACTGCCTGAGGATGCGGCCGGTTTTTTCAGGCAGGGAATGGAGCAGATGGAGGCGCTGAACTACCCGGATCATGTGCGTGATATTGTATTGCGTTACTTTCACAAATGGAGCGCCCAGCGCACGTTACACTAGGGAGCCTCTTAATAAATCTGGATGAGCAGCCACGATTCATTCAGAGACTTCCCGAAGGACTCGATACAGGAATGAAGTTTCTAGCCGATTTTTTCCCGGTCATACTTTTCTTTGTCGCATACAAACTGTATGGGATTTACGCAGCCACCGCTGTGGCTATTGCGGCGTCTTTCGTCCAGGTGGGATATGGCTGGCTGCGCCATCGCCATGTTGAGAATATGCATCTCATCACATTGGGGATCCTGGTTATCTTCGGCGGCCTGACCCTCGTTCTGCAGGATCGCACCTTCATAATGTGGAAGCCCTCGGTCATCAATTGGCTTTTCGGCGGGGTATTTCTCGCCAGTCTGTTTATCGGGGAAAAACCCCTGCTGGAACGAATGATGGGTGGCAGCATCAACGTCCCGTCACTCATCTGGCGAAAGCTGAATACCACATGGGGTCTCTTCTTCATCCTGCTTGGTTTTCTCAACCTCTACGTGGCCAACGACTTTTTTATTGCCGAACAGGCCCTGATCCATCAAACAGGCGTTACAGAAATCGATTTCGACCAGTGC